>NZ_JBWXMQ010000008.1:0-308847 GCF_056626735.1 Pseudomonas sp. 1
GCCTGCAGGAAAGTTTTTGCTCGCGTCAGCGAGCACGTTGACGGTTACCATGAGCGTCCGTTTTCCAGGAGGCAGGCAATGCAACTCCAGTTCAGTCACGTCGATGTACTCGTCAATAACCTCGAAGAAGCCTGTGCGTACTACGCTCGGATATTGAAGGCGAGAATCTCCAGGACACTGGTGTGGGAGCGGGGCGGCTTGCATGTGCGATATGCGATTGCGTTGATCGGGCAGGAGCGTTTCATGCTGGTCCAGCCATTGGCCGGGAATCTGCGAAAGCTCCTGGATAGCGCGGGCGAGGGCATGATCTACCGCCACTGCTATTCGACTCCCGACATCGAAAAAGCCTACGACGAACTGGTCGCCGATGGGGTACAGCCAGAAGATGAAAACGGTAACCCGCTGGCTCGCGAACACCTGCAATCGCCGGCAGGGGCACGCATCATCTGGCTGCCCAAACGCTTTGGCCACTTCTCGATTGAAATTCTGGAGGAGGCGACGTTGGAAGCGTTTATCAAGGACGCGTTTGCCTGACGTTTTTCCTCTTGTGATACGCCACGACTACCCCGTATAAGAGCGACTTTCACTTCCGATATAAGAAAAGGGTGCACGCATGAGCAATGCCTGGAACGAAGGATATTTCACGGACGAAGGCTACACCTACGGGTATAGCCGGGAAATCAATCCGGTTTTCCAGCGTTATTGCCTGCTGTTGCGCGGTTTCGCCACGCTGGAAAGCACGGACGGTTACCACTGTGAGCTGGGCTTCGGTCAGGGCGTTTCGATCAACATCCATGCTGCGGGCAATCCGGGCTCCTATGTCGGCACCGACTTTCACCCCGGGCAGGCGTCCCATGCCATCGCTCTGGCCAGAGACTGGGGCAGCGATGCGCGACTGTATGACGATAGCTTCGAGCAATTGCTGGCCCGTCATGACTTACCTCAGTTCGACAGCATCAGCCTGCATGGCATCTGGACCTGGGTCAGTCGAGACAACCACAAGCTGATCGTGGAGTTCGTCCGCCGTCATCTCAAGCCAGGTGGAATGCTCTACGTCAGCTACAACTGTTTCCCGGGCTGGTCGCCTCAGGCACCCTTGCGCCAACTGTTCAGTTTGCACGACCGGTTCGCCAGTCCGGCCTCTGTACGTCCTGATCAACGTATCGACGCTGCGCTGCAGTTTTCCGAAGCGCTGCTGGCTGCAAACCCCAAATATGCCAACTCGGCGCCTGGGCTGGATGCCAAGCTTCAGAGCATTAAAGGCCAGGATCGCCAGTACGTCGCCCATGAGTATTTCAATCGCGACTGGAACTGCATGTATTTCACCGACGTGGTTGATGCCCTGGCGTCCGCCAAGCTCGATTACGCCACGACAGCCGTGCCATTGGACTCCGTCGACCCGCTCAACCTGAGCGCCGAAGGCATGGACTTTCTGGAAGGTATCGAGCATCCCGTCATGCGTGAGCAGGCGCGTGACTACTTTGTGAACCAGAGTTTCCGGCGCGACCTTTATGTACGCGGCGCCAACAGACTGTCCGCCTCCGAGCACCGCGAGCGTATGCTCAGCACGCGCTTCGTCCTGTTGCAGGTGGCCGAGAGCGTACCGGTCAACGTCACCGGTCCGGCAGGCGCAGCCACTTTGCAGGCAGAAATCTATGGTCCGGTACTCTCTGCACTGGCGGATGACGCTTATGTGCCGAAGACCCTGCGGCATTTGCTGGATCTCGTGCCCTCATTGGGCTATGGGGATGTGGAGCAGGCGCTCAACGTGTTGATCGGCATGGGGGCCGTGGCGCCCTGTCAGAGCGAGGCAGCCGAAAAACTGGTGCAGGCCCGCTGCAATACCCTCAATCTGCAGCTGTGCAAGCGTTCGTTGTATGGCAACAAAATTCAGACTCTGGCGAGTCCAGTGACGGGGGGAGGTGTGACGGTCAGTCGCTTCCAGCAGTTGTTCCTGATATCGATCAAGCAGGGCAAAAAGCACCCGGCTGAATGGGCGCAACTGGCATGGGGCATCATTGGTGGCCAGGGCGAAGGTCTGCTGAAGGATGGCAGGGCCCTGACCACCGCCGAAGAAAATCTTGCCGAACTGACCGGGCAGGCCCAAGTGTTTGCCGACAGTACGCTGGTCATTCTCAAGGCGTTGCACATCGTTTAGGCACGAGAATTGATGGAGGACAGGCGCCAGAACGAGATTCTGGCGCCTTCGTATCAAAGGCGTCGTCACGGGCGGCGCCGAAATGGGCTTCTGTCGGTTTTATGTAGCAGTCAGGCGTGGGTGGATCGAATGGAGTTATCAGATCTTCGGCGTGAGCACGGCGCTTCGATCGACGAGCAGGTCAACACTGATCGATTGCATCAGTTGTTTCGCCAATCCGTTTCAGCCGTTATCGGCAGCTACCTGGCCGCACTCATGCTCTGTGGGCTGTGTTGGGATCGTTTTGAACAAGCCTGTATTTTCGTGTGGCTCGGCCTGCTGACGGTGTCCACGTTGTTGCGTATATCGATGTTCGTCGCCTGGTTTCGCAGCGATGAGAGCGAGCGAACACCCAAGCGCTGGGAGCGCAAATACTGGGCAACCCTGGTGCTGTCCGCCGGCATATGGGGCGCAGGTGCGTTGATCATCATGCCGGCCGATGACCTGTTGGCGCAGGCATTGGTCATGCTCTTCACGGTCGGGATGTCGGTCAGCGCGGTGTCCTGTTATTCGGCTTATCGATACATGACGCTGGTCTCCGTGGCACTGGTGCTGCTGCCGTGTACGTTCTGGCTGCTGTTTCAGCCGTCCACGCTTCAAGTGGGCATGGCGCTGGCGGTCCTTGTCTTTGCGTCGTTCGTCGCCCGTGCTACGCGCAAAATGACTGAAGCGCTGGAGGCGGCCTTTCGCCTGACCCGGGAAATGGAGCGCGCGCACAACATCTCCAGGCTCGCCGCACGAACCGACGAGCTGACTGGCCTGAACAACCGGCGGGCGTTTTTCGAGCGGGCACAGCAACTGTTCGATGAGTGCCGGCGACGCCAGTCGAACATGTGTGCCGTCATGCTGGACATGGATCATTTCAAACACATCAATGACACCTACGGCCACCAGGTCGGGGATCGTGTTTTGCAGCAGATGGGGAGCATCATCTGTACATATTTTCGGGACACCGATGTGCATGGTCGATTAGGCGGCGAAGAGTTCGCGATCCTGCTTCCGGATACCTCGATCGAGAAGGCGCTGGAGCTGCTGGAAAACCTGATTGTGACCATGCCCAGGATCATGACCGGCCCGGTTCATCGCATCACCGCCAGCCTGGGCGTTGCTTCGATGCAGAACGAAGACTCGGATCTTCACAGTTTGATGAACAACGCCGACAAAGCCTTGTATCGGGCCAAAGCCCTTGGACGTAATCAGATCGTGGTGGCTGAAACGGTTTAATCAAGCGCGCCCGAGCACGGCGTCAATGCGAAGACACATAAACAGACGGCGACGTCGGTGCAGGCAGCGCATACGTTGCCTTCATCCATTCAATCTCCGCCTGCGGCGTTCGCCCGAAAAAACGTTTGAACTCGCGGCTGAACTGCGAGGCGCTTTCATAGCCGACACTGAACGCCGCCGCTGATGCCGTCATTGCGTGGCGCAACATCAAAAGTCGCGCTTGATGCAGGCGCGTCGACTTCAGGTACTGCATGGGCGAGGCATCCGTCACGCTGCGAAAGTGCAGGTGAAAACTGGGCACGCTCATGCTTGCTTCGCGGGCCAGTTGCTCGACGTCCAGGCGCTCCTGATAGCTGCTGTGGATCTTGCGGATCGCCCGCGTCACCTTGCCGAAGTGTCCCTGTCGATTGAGTGCGGCACGCATCGAACCGCCTTGTTCACCGGTCAGGATGCGGTAATAGATCTCGCGCAACAGCGACGGTCCCAATATCTGCGCCTCACCCGGAGTGCTCATGGCTTCGAGAAAACGCAGCGTCGAAGCGCGCAGGCGGTCGTCCATCGGTGAGGCAAACATGCCCTTGGGTGGTGCGCCGCTCGGACCGTGAACGTCATCCACTTGCTGCATCAACTCGCTGGCCACCTGGAAATCGAGTTGCATATAGATCGCGAGCATTGGCTCGTCTTCAGAGGCATCGGTCTCCATGGTGAAGGGGATCGGAACCGACACCACCAGATAATGCTGAGCGTCATAGACGTAGACGTCATTGCCCAGATACCCGCGCTTCTGCCCCTGACAGAGAATCACGATGCCGGGATCGTACAGCACCGGCGTGCGAGTCAGTGGCCGGTTCGAGCGCAGGAAGCGCACGCCCTCCAGTGCACTGAGGTTGTAGCCCTCCACCGGTGCGAGCGCTTCCATCAGCTGCACCATGCGAGAAATACTTGAGTCGGCCTGTTTCATTGCGTTCTCTCTGTGGGCCGTTCAATGGTCGGTGGAGCGCGTCAGCGTTTCCCATTGATCGATCTCGCTGGCGGCGCGTTTCAGCTTGTCGCGCACCAGGCTCAATGCATCGCTGCCCAGCAATAGATGCGTTGGTGGAGCCGCGCTGGCAATGATCTGCAACATCGCTTGCGCCGCTTTCTGCGGATCGCCGAGCTGCTTGCCGCTTTTGTCTTCGCGCGCCTTGCGCACGGGGTCGAAGCTGGCGTCATAGTCAGCGATGCTGCGGGGTGTACGCTGCATCGAACGACCGGCCCAGTCGGTTCGAAATGAACCCGGCGCGACGGCGGTCACGAAGATATTCAATGGCGCCAGTTCCTTGCTGAGCGTATCGGAGATGCCCTCAAGCGCAAACTTGCTGCCGCAGTAGTACGCAATGCCCGGCATGGTGATCGTGCCGCCCATCGACGTGATATTGAGAATATGGCCCGCCCGCCGCCGGCGAAAGAACGGCACAAACGCCTTGGTCACGGCAACCGCGCCGAACACGTTCACGTCGAACTGGCGGCGCATGTCCTCCAGCGGCGATTCTTCGAAAATGCCTTCGTGGCCGTAGCCGGCGTTGTTGACCAGCACATCGACCGGGCCGTGGGTCGCTTCGACGGTCGCCACGACGCTATCGATCCGGTCGAAGTCCGTGACATCCAGCAGCACGCCGTATGCCTTATCGATAGACAGCGCCTGAAAGGCTTGCAGGTCGGCTTCGTTGCGCACGGTGCCGATGACGCGGTGACCGGCAGCCAGCGCTTCCTTGACCAGCGACTGGCCGAAGCCGCTGCTGACGCCGGTGATGAAGAGGGTTTTGGTGTCAGGCATGACGTTCTCCGCAAATCAGGTGTGCCGTCATGGTAGCCAGCGATAAATGGTTCACCTATGCCGGTTTGTCTTCGAGCCTTGCCTAATCCTCTCAGCGGCGATCAGCCCCACAGTGGTCATCGCGGGGCTGATCAACGTGACCCGGATTTATGCCTGATCCAGCGTCTCGGCCACGCCCTGGTCCTCACCCAGAAACCCGCCGCTCTGATGCTGCCACAGCCGCGCATAGGTGCCGTTTTTAGCCAGCAGTTCAGTGTGAGTGCCTTGCTCGATGATGCGCCCTTCATCCATGACAATCAGTCGATCCATCGCCGCAATCGTCGACAGACGATGGGCGATGGCGATCACGGTCTTGCCTTGCATCATTTCATCGAGGCTTTCCTGAATGGCGACTTCGACTTCGGAATCCAGCGCACTGGTGGCCTCGTCAAGTAGAAGGATCGGCGCGTTCTTGAGCATCACCCGTGCAATGGCGATACGTTGGCGCTGGCCACCGGAAAGCTTGATGCCGCGCTCGCCCACCAGCGTGTCGTAGCCGGTGTGGCCCTGACGGTCGCTCAACTGGTTGATGAAACCGTCGGCCTGGGCGTTCGCCGCAGCGCGCTGGATTTGCGCGTCGGTCGCGTCCGGTCGGCCGTAGGCGATGTTGTCGCGAATGGAGCGGTGCAGCAGGGACGTGTCCTGCGTGACCATGCCGATCGCGCTGCGCAGACTGTCCTGTGTCACCTGTGCGATGTTTTGCCCGTCAATGCGAATCTCGCCGCGATCGACGTCATAGAAGCGCAGCAGCAGGTTGATCAGCGTGGACTTGCCGGCACCGGAGCGGCCCACCAGACCGATTTTCTCCCCCGGCTGGATGCTCAGGCTCAAGCCGTCGAGCACCTGGCGTTCGCCGTTGTAGTTGAAGCTCACGTTGTCGAAAGTCACTGCACCGCCGGAAGGCACCAGCACGCCGGCGTCCGGTGCATCCTGCACCTTGGGGCCTCGGGTCAGGGTGCCCATGCCGTCCTGCACGGTACCGATGTTTTCGAACAGCGACGTCATCTGCCACATGATCCAGTGCGACATGCCATTGATGCGCAACGCCATGGCCGTGATCGCCGCCACGGCGCCGGTACCGACTTCGCCCTGATGCCACAGCCACAAGGCGTAACCGCCGGCACCCATGATCAGCCCGACCACCAGCGCCTGATTGACGATCTCGAACTGGCTGACCAGACGCATCTGGCGAAAACCGGTCTGTTTGAAGTCCTCCATCGCCGCCCGCGCAAAGTGCGCTTCACGTTTGGAATGGGAGAACAGTTTCACCGTGGTGATGTTGGTGTAGGCATCTGAAACCCGCCCCGTCATCGATGACCGCGCATGAGCCTGCTCTTGTCCAACCTGGCCCAGGCGTGGCACGAAATACAGCATCGCCAGCCCGAACAGCACGACCCAGGCAATGAACGGCAGCATGAGTTTCAGGGCGAAACCGCCGGCCAGGGCGATGATCGCGATGAAGTAAACGCCGATGCCGGGGGCGATTTCGATGACGGTGAACAACACCTCGCGCACGGCCAGTGCGGTCTGCATCACTTTGGTCGTGACCCGGCCGGAAAACTCGTCGGAAAAGAACGAAAGGCTCTGCCGTAACATCAGTCGATGGAAATCCCAGCGCAGGCGCAGCGGCAGATTGATCGCCAACACCTGATGCTGAACCATCGTGCGCAACGCCACCAGCCCGACGCTAGTCAGCAGCACGATGCCGATGCCCCACAGCACGCGGCTCTCTTGGCCGTTCACATCGCCGCCGGCCTGCCAGCTCGAGAGCAGGTCCACGACCTGGCCCAGAAAGGAAAACAACCAGGCTTCGTAGATCGACACACCGGCACTGAGCAGCGCCAGCGCGAGGATATAACCACGAGCACCGCGGGTGCAGGCCCACAGAAACCGCGCCAGACCGACCGGCGGTGGCGGCGCTTCGTCGGGCGGGAAGGGGTCGAGCCGTTGTTCAAACAGGCGAAGCATTGTGGGTCTCCGAAACGATCAATTGCGGGGATTCTGCCATCTAACGACGCTCTTGAGGGTTTGCAGGTTCCCGGACATGTCCTCGTTGAGGGAAAACCCTCATTGCCGGAATACCGTCGCGTTACTAGCATGAGGGCTCGGCAATCGACCCTTTCGATGGAGAGCACCATGGCTACCACGCAGACTGACGACAAGCGCCCAACCCCCGATCCGGCTGAGGACAACGCTTTTTTCCCCTCGCCGTATTCCCTCAGCCAGTTCACCTCGCCCAAATCCGATCTCAGTGATGCCGAGTACCCCAATCGCTACAAGGGCGGGCGCTGGAAGATCCTGATGATCGGCGCGGACGAACGCTATCTGTTGACCGACAACGGCACCATGTTCTCCACGGGCAATCATCCGGTTGAAACCTTGCTGCCGATGTATCACCTGGACAAGGCCGGTTTTGGCTTCGACGTCGCGACGCTGTCGGGCAATCCGGTCAAGTTCGAATTCTGGGCCATGCCCTCCGAAGACGCCGAAGTGAAAGGCTTCTACGAGCACTATCGCGATCAGTTCAAGCGTCCGCTCAAACTGTCCCAGGTGATCGAAGACGCGCTGGGCGAGGACTCGGATTACATCGGCGTGTTCATCCCTGGCGGGCACGGTGCGCTGATCGGCCTGCCGGAAAGCGAGGACGTGAAAAAGGTCCTGCAATGGGCCGTCGCCAAGGACAAATTCGTCATCACTCTGTGCCACGGCCCCGCGGCGCTGCTGGCGGCCGGCCTCGGTGAAACAAAAGACTCGTGCATCTTCAACGGTTACCGGATTTGCGCGTTTCCCGATGCCCTGGATGCGACAACCCCTGACATCGGTTACATGCCGGGCCACCTGACCTGGAAGTTCGGCGAGCAGTTGCAGGCGCTCGGTGTGGAAATCACTAACCAGGACATTTCCGGGGCCACGCTTCAGGATCGCAAGTTGCTGACCGGTGACAGTCCGCTGGCGGGCAACGCGCTGGGCAAACTGGCGGCCGCCGCGCTCCTGAAAGAGGTCACGTCGGGGTGAGTCCCGGACCTGCCGAAGCACTCTTGCGCGCCGCCCTCGAGATCGAGGCGGCGCCCACGCTGGTGGCAATCCAGAAGGCCGTCCGCGGTTTCGCGGGGGCCTATGGTTACGATCGATTCGTGCTGTTCTCTGCCACCTCGACGGCAGAGGACGTGGTCGAGCGCATTTACTGGGTGGAGGGCGACTGGTTCGGCGACGACATGGCTGTCGACGCCCAGACCTATGTTCAGCGCTGCCCCGTGACTCGCCATCTGCTGGACACCCGCGAATCCTTCTTCTGGAGCAAAGTGCAGGAGCCGAGCGGTGAACTCTATCGGGTGGTTCGCTTGCCAAGCGGGCCTGGCCTGCATGGCTTGCAGATTCCGGTCTTCGGCCCGCGAGGGCTTGAGGGCGCCATGAGTCTGGGTGGCGAGCAGATCGATGCTTCTGCGCGGATTCGTCTGGCGCTGGGCATGCTCGCTTCGGTGGCGTTTTATTCCGCTCGACGCTTGCTCGAAGCGCCGCTGGACGAGACGTCCGGCAAGCTCTCGACCCGCGAGCGCGAAGTGCTGGCGTGGGTCGCTGCCGGTCGCCGGCAGGCGGACATCGCCGCTACGCTCGGCCTCTCCGGACGCACGGTGGAAAATCACCTGCGTTCGGCTCGTCGGCGTCTGGGGGTGGCAACCACTGCTCAGGCCATCAAGATTGCCATTCGCAAGGGTGAAATAAAGGGGTGAGGTTCTCACTCTGCCCGTGCCGCGCTTGAACGGTCGAGCAAAACTCCTATGATGCAAAGGGTCTGCGCTGGCTGCCTGTAACCGGCGCCGCCCCTATGCTTTTTAGAGAGATCGATCCTCGTGGAGTCTTTTCCGGACGCATTGCACGAATCCCTCACGACTGAATTCATGTTCGGTCCGTTCTGCGTCGTACCAGGCAAACGGCTGCTGACCCGCAACGGGAGGGCGGTCGAGATCGGCGGACGTGCTCTGGATCTGCTGATTGCCTTGCTCGAGCAACCGGGGCGCGTGCTGTCCAAGTACGATTTGATCGACAAAGTCTGGCCCGACAGCGTGGTGGCTGAAGGCAGCCTGCGCTTTCATATGACCGGTTTGCGACGGATTCTCGGGGATGGCGAGGAGCAGGCGCGCTACATCGCGACTCAGGTGGGTGTGGGTTATGCCTTCGTCGCGCCGCTGGAAAGAAAACAGACTGCTGTTCAACCGACGCCCATCGTGTCCCTAGCCACCGAGGGCGTCTGCAGTTTGCCGCCCCGGGCCAGACTGATCGGCCGCGAGACCGACCTGCAACTGGTCATCGACCACATGCAGCAACCAAGACTGTTTACCATTGTCGGCCCCGGTGGTGTCGGCAAGACCAGCCTGGCCATCGAAGTGGCGCATCGCATTGCCGCCCAAGGCTACGAGCGCGTCTGCTTCGTCGATCTGGCGCAGGTGGAAGACTGTGCGCTGGTGCCGTCGGCGCTGGCCCGATCACTGGACATTCCGGTGCAGGCGGAGGACCCGATGTTCGTCCTGCTCGCACATTTGCGTGAGCAGCGGTTGATGCTGGTGATCGACAACTGCGAACACCTGATCGACGCGGTGTCGACGCTCTTGGAGCAGATCAGCGATACCGCGCCGGATGTCGGGGTTCTGGCCACCAGCCGTGAACCGCTGCGGGTGCGTGGCGAATACGTGCACTGGCTCAATCCGCTGGAATTTCCCCGTGAGTCGCAACACCTTTCGGTTGAGGAACTGCTGGCATTTCCGGCCATCAAGCTGTTTGTCGAACGCGCATCGTCGAGCAATGCGGCGCTGTTGCTGGAAGCGGGCGGAGGGCAAATGATTGCGGACATTTGCCAGCGGCTGGAGGGCATGGCGTTGCCGATCGAGCTGGCGGCGATGCGGGTCGCCAGCCACGGATTGAAGGCCACCCACGCGTTGCTCGGTGAGCGCTTTTCGCTGGGCTGGTCGGGGCGCAGGACGGCGGTGCCGCGCCATCAGACCCTGCGCGCCATGCTCGACTGGAGTTATGACTTGTTGTCGCCGCAAGAGCGTCTGGCGCTGGAGCGGTTTTCGGTCTTTGTCGGGCCGTTTTCCCAGGAAGCCGCCGCTCAGGTGGTGGCCGAGTCGCAACACGGGAGCGCTGCGGCGGCCGCGATCCTTGACGATCTGGTGTGCAAGGGGCTGGTCACGGTCGATCACAGCGATTCGACAGATTCTTATCGATTGCTGGAGATGACGCGCGCCTATGCCCGGGAGAAGTTGACGGCGCGGGGCGACGCCGAGGTCAATACGCTGGCGTTCCGGCACGCAGCGTTTTACATGGATCTGCTTGGGCATCTGGGGACTTCCCCCGACGAGATTTTCCGTAATTCGGCGCGCCTGGCCAGCCAGTTGGGCAATGTTCGCGGTGCGCTGGAATGGAGCTTCGGCCCCCACGGCGATCCAGGGCTGGCGTTGCCGCTGGCGGCTGCGAGCGCGCCGTTGTTCCTGCATTTTTCATTGCTGGTCGAGTGCCGCACCTGGTGCTCCCGGGCGGTGGAGCTGCTGCAGCTGGGATACTACGGCACGCCCACCGAAATGGAACTGCAAGCCGCGCTCGGGCTTGTGCTGATGTTCACCCGAGGCAACAGTGAAGCCGCCGAAAAAGCCTTGCTTCGCGCCCAAGACATTGCAGTCGCGCTGAATGACTACGGCTCACAATTGCGGCTGCTGGGCCGCTTGCAGATCTTCTACGAGCGCATCGGTGATTTCCCTTCGTCGCTGGCGTGGGCAGAGCAGGCCGCCGTGGTCGGCAACATTCTCAACGAGCCCGCTGCCATCGCGATTGCCTCATCGCTGACCGGCATCTCCCATCATCTGCTCGGCAACCAGCGTCTGGCCCGTGAGGAGCTGGAAAGCTCGCTGCGCAACAGCTTGCCGTCTCATCCCAGCAACACGATTTACTACGGCTTCGATCATCGCAATCGCACGGGCCTGGCGCTGGCGCGTTCACTCTGGCTGCAGGGCTACCCCGATCAGGCCCGGCGCCGGGCCGAGCAGATCGAGGCCGAAGCGTCGGCGCTGCAGCATCCGGTCACTTACTGCATCGCAATGGTCTGGATTCTGTGCATCTATGTCTGGACCGGTGATCTGGCGAAGGCAACTGCCAGCCTCGAACGGTTCAGTACCATCGCCGAAACCAACGCACTCGGCCCCTATATTGCCGCCTGCCACGGGTTGCGCGCGGCGATCGCCATCCGCGCCGAAGAGCCGGGGGAGGCAGTTGCCATGCTGGAAGAGAGTCTGGCGCGGTTGCGCGGCATGCGATACGAACTGCTTACCACTTCATTCGAAATTGCACTGGCCGAGGGCCTGATTCTGGGGGGGCAACACGCAAAGGCCCTGACGCAGGTCGAAGGCACCATCGATCACTGCCGTCGAAGCGGCGATGCTTTTGCACTGCCGGAGTTGCTGCGAATCAAGGCCGGTATTCTCAAGGCCATCCACGTCGATGATGACCAGGCCATGCTGGCGGTTCTTGAGGACTCCATAGCGCTGAGCCGCGAGCAGGGCGCGTGGGCGTGGGAGTTGCGGTCATCGATGGATCTGGCGCGGTTCTGGCTTGAGCAGGGTCGACCGGATCAGGCCCGGGAGTTGCTCGGCGCCTGCCGCGAGCAGGCTTCGGAAGGCTTCGACAGCCTCGATCTGCGGCGGCTGGAACGCTTCTGGCAGAGCCTGCCTGCTACGCCGGCGTAATCAGTGCCGCCATTTTCACCAGGTCTGCCAGCGAGCGGGCCTTCATTTTGCGCATCACCTTGCCGCGATGGGCCTTGACGGTGATTTCGCTGATGTTGAGGTCGGCGGCGATCAGTTTGTTCAGCCGTCCGCTGACCACCGAAGCCATGATCTCCTGCTCGCGCGGTGTCAGGGTCTTGTAGGCCTCGAGCAGGGAGCGCAGGTTCTTTTCGCCCTCGAGCGCCACGCGACTGCTTTGCAGCGCATCCGCCATGGCGGTGAGGATCACCTCGTCGTTGAACGGTTTGGTCAGAAACTCCACCGCGCCGGCCTTCAACGCCCGCACCGTGCGCGGAATATCGCCGTAGCCGGTGATGAAGATGATCGGCATGTTGTGACGTTCATCGGCAAGGGCGGTCTGCAGGTCCAGGCCGCTCAGGTCGGGCAGGTTGATGTCCAGCACCAGACAACTGGGCACCAGCGTCCGAGGCGCGTCGAGAAACTCCTGCGCGGACTCAAACAGCCGTGGCTGCCATCCGGCGAAACGGATCATCAGCTCCAGCGACTCGCGCACGGAAATGTCGTCATCGACAACGAATACGACGGGCGTGACATCACTCATCGGTATTGCTCCACGAGAAAGGGCCATTGCGTTGTTCGCGTTCAACATGTCGATTCCTTGTTCTGTTCGGCTGCACGCTCAGTCGAGGGGCAGGGCGGCACTCAGGGCCTTGAGCAATTGAGCTTCGCTGAACGGCTTGAACAGGCACTCCACCGCGCCACTGTTCAGCAGCTTTGCCTGTTCGCTGGCGTCGCCGTGAGCCGTGATGAAAATCACCGGAATGCGATAGTCACGGCGCAGCAGTTCCCGTTGCAGATCGGGGCCCGACATGCCGGGCATGGCCACGTCGAGAATCAGGCAATGCGTCAGGTCCAGGTAGGGCGATGACAGAAACGCCTGCGCCGAGGCAAATGCCTGGACGGTAAAGCCGAATTCCTTGATCAGGTCAGGCAGTGATTCACGAACCGATTCGTCGTCATCGACCACCGATACGAGCAAATGCGTACCCATCAATCATTCTCCACGGTGCGATCGGTGAGGTCGCGGTTAGCGGTTTGCGGCAAGTCCGTCGAATTCGGGATGGCAAAGGTAAACGTCGCGCCCGGGCCATCGTTGGCGGTCGCCCAGAGTTTGCCGTCGTGGCGCTCGATGATGGAGCGACTGATGGACAGACCAACGCCCATGCCCGAGCTTTTGGTGGTGTAGAAGGCATTGAAGATGCGCTCGATGTCCTGCGGATCGACGCCGTTGCCGCTGTCCTTCACCGCCAGATAAACGCTCTCGTCCGGCGCCAGACCGGTGCTGACGATCAATTGCCGGGCCCGGTCGTGGATCGCACTCATGGCCTCGGCGGCATTCATGATCAGGTTGAGGATCACCTGCTGAAGCTGAACCCGGTCCCCCCTGACCAGCGGCAGGGCTTCGGCAAACTCCGGATGCAGCACCACACCATTGCGTTGCAGTTCGCCCAGCAGCATGGCGATGACTTCCCGTGCCGCGTCATTCAGATTGACGTCTTCAATGGTGATGCTTTTCTTCGAGAACAGCGCCCGCAGTCGGTTGATCACATCGGCAGCACGATTGCCATCGCGAATGGTGCGGCGCGCGGTTTCCCTGGCGCCATCGACGTTCGGCGGGTCGGCACCGAGCATGCGCAGGCAGGTGCTGGCGTTGGTGATGATGCCGGCCAGCGGTTGATTGACCTCGTGGGCAATCGACGCCGTGACCGCGCCGAGGCTGGCGACTCTGGCCAGGTGAGTCAGTTCCGAGCGCGCTTTGCTCAAGACCTCTTCGGCAAGCCGGCGCTGGGTGATGTCCTGCAGCGCGGCGATGTATTCGAAACCGTCCGGTGCGTGGGGGATCGAGTGCGCCACCAGCCGCACGTATTTCACCGTGCCGTCGGGCATCAGCAGCCGGTGCTCATGTTCGAAGTCACGCCCCTTGCGGCGCTGGCGCTTGATCATTTCCCGATGGCTGGAAATGTCGTCCGGGTGCACGCGGCGATAGATCGCATCGAAGCCGGGCGGGGTGTCCGGGTCCAGTTCAAGGATGCGGTAGACCTCGTCCGACCAGGTGATCTCGTCGGTGCTCACCCGCCAGGAAAACGTACCGGTGGCGCTCAGGCGCTGGGCCTTGGCCAGAAAGACTTCCGCCCGTTTGCGGTCTTCGATGTCGGTGTTCTCGCCGTACCAGCGCACGACCTGCCCGGTGTCATCGCGCTGGGGCACGGCGCGGATCAGAAACCAGCGGTAAACCCCGTCGAAGCGCTTCAGGCGGGCCTCGTACTCACCGGCGTTGCCCGATTGCAGAATCGTTTGCCAGTAAACCGCCAGCCCCGGCGCATCGTCCGGGTGGATGGACGCCGTCCAGCCATGGCCGCAAGCCTGTTCGAGGGACATGCCGGTGTAGTCGCACCAGCGTTGATTGACGAAACCGACGCTGCCTTCAGGCGAAGCGCTCCAGACAAAACCGGGAACGGCATCGATGATCCCGCGCAGACGTTCTTCCGAAGCGCTGACTTCGGCGAGGGCACTGGCGATCAAGATCTTGTCCCGCCGGCGTTCATCGATATCGACCTGCAGCACACACCAGCGCGTAATGGCACCTTCGTTGTCTCTGATCGGCAGGCCGCGCACATGGAACCAGCGATAGACACCGTCGGCGCGACGGATGCGATGCTCGTTCTCATAGGGTGTGCCGGTGCCGACTGAATGCATCCACGCGGCGATGACCGAGGGCAGGTCGTCCGGGTGCACGGTTTCGCTGGTCTGCCATTTTTTCAGTTCGTGGAGCGGGGCGCCGATGTAGTCCATGATTTGCCGGTTGACCTGTTCCAGCTCACCGGAAGGCGTCATGAAGGCGACCATGGCCGGGATGCTGTCGATGATGGCTTCGACCCCCGGCGCTGGCATGACCGCGTCATCCGCGCGGCCTGAAGCGTCCTCGATGACGCGCTCCTGCTCGTTCGTCATACCGATTCTCGTTGTGTGCAGTCACCGTTGAACAAAGATGCGCCTTCGGATGGCGCGCGCCCATCATACTTTGGTGTCGCCCGTCGCGAATATCGGCCGCCATCGCACGCTGCGACGGACATCACAGTGGCACTTTTGTAAGCCACTGTATCTACGGCCCCTCGAGCCATACAAACATGCAAATCAGCCTGTTCGAGAAACCGCGAGGATACATCCGCCGCGCAGTCTTGGCCCTGGTTTCAACGTCCTCCGACGATTGAATGAAAACGATGTGACGTCCGCACTCCTGCCACCGCAAAGGCAGCAGGACAGGCCGTCCCTTTGACAGGGCAGAACATTATGAAAGCAGTGGTAATCGAGGCCTTCGGCGGGCCTGAAGTCTTGATGGTGAAAGACATTCAACTGGCAGAACCGGGGCCCGGACAGGTCCTGGTCAAGGTCATGGCGGCAGGTATCAATTTCATGGACACCGGTGCCCGACGCGGGCTCGGCGCTGCCTGGGAACTGCCGCTGACACTGGGCGCAGAAGGCGCCGGCATCGTTCTGGCCACCGGCCCGCAGGTGACGGAGTTCAGTGTCGGTAACCGCGTGGCCTGGCATTACGTGCCGGGCAGTTACGCTGAACAGGTGATCGCCCCGGTCAGCCAGTTGGTGCCGTTGCCGGACGAGATCGACTTCACCACCGCCGCCAGCCTGATGATGCAAGGCCTGACCGCCAGCAATCTGGTGGACAAGGTGCATGCGATCCAGCCGGGCGACGTAGCCTTCGTGCATGCGGCGGCCGGGGGCGTGGGGCTGATGCTGACCCAACTGATCAAACTGCTGGGCGGCAAGGTCATAGGCCGGGTTTCTCATGCCGACAAGGTCGAGGCGGTACTCGCGGCGGGGGCGGACTATGTGGTGATCGGGCGGGCGCAAAACATTGCCGGACAGGTCCTGCGCCTGACCGACGGCCAGCGGGTGAATGTGGTGTACGACGGCACGGGCGCGGAAGGTTTCGCCGACTCGCTGGAGATGTTGGACTACTTCGGCACACTGGCCTTGTACGGACCGTTCATGAACCCGACACCGCCGATCGATATCTTCAGCATGCCGCGCAGCATCAAGCTGACGTATCCCTCGGTCATGCACTACGTGCGCAACCGCGAGGTGCTGCTGGAAAAATCCCGGCAACTGTTCGCGTGGGTCAGTGCCGGCAAACTGAAAGCCGTGATCGGCAAGCGTTATTCACTGGATGATGCGCAACAGGCCCATCGCGATATCGAGTCGCGCAACACGACGGGCAAGCTGATCATCGTTCCCTAGTGCCACGCCGGATCAGCAGGACCGCCAACACCTGGCTACCGGCGAAAAACATGAACAGGTGTTGTGCGGTCCATCCGGCATCCAGCAGAAACCCGGCGACCACCGGCGAAATGATCGCCCCCAGACGCCCCATCGCCAGCACCACACCGACGCCAGTCGTGCGAACCGACGTGCAGAACGCTTGAGGGGCCAGGACAAACAGAGCCGCGACTGCACCATTGAGCATCAGCCCCAGCGTGACCGCCACGAGTGCCGCCAGACCGGGAACGTGCGAGGCCGGTACCATCAGCGGCAGCAGTGCTGCGTCAAGCAGCAGAAAACCCGACAACAAACGTCGGCAGCCGAAACGATTGGCTGCCAGACCCAGAAACAGGGCGCCGAGCATGCCACCCAGCGCCAAAAGCATCCCGATCCGGGCGCCTTGCTGGTCGGTAAAGCCATTGTCGACCAACAGGGCCGGCGTCCAGCTCATCACGAAGTAAAAGCAGAACATCAACAGAAAGAGTGCCAGTGCCAGCGACAGAGTCTGTTGCCACTGACCGGGTGAAAACGGCTGGCTGACGTCGTCAGGCGATAGAGGAGGAATTGGCGCGCGGTGTTCAAGTGCCAGAAATGACGGCGACTCTCGCAGCCAAAAGACACCGGCCAACGCCGCCGCCAGCGTGATGCAGCCCCCGGCGAGAAAGACATACCGCCAGCCCATCAAGTCATTCAGTCCATGCGCCAGCACACCGCCCAGACTGGCGCCCATGGCGAAGGCGAGAGATTGCAACGCGACGGCCAGATTGCGCCGCTGCGGGCTGGCGTGTTCGAACGTCAGCACGTTCGCGCCGACCAGCACCGCCCCAGTGCCGATGCCGGTCAGCAGACGCAGGAACATCAGCACGTGATGATCCGGACTCCAGAACGACAGCAACATACCCAGGCCACTGAGCAGCAGGCCGGCAAGCAATAAAGGTCTGCGCCCGAAGCGGTCGGCCCTGGGCGCAGCCAGCAACGAACCGAGCGCCATCCCGACCAGGCTTGCGCTCAACAACAGGCCCAGTTGCGCGCCGTTCAACGCCCACTCCGCCGCTACCCGGCTGGCGGTGAAGGCCATGGCCATCACGTCGAGTCCGTCGATCACGTTGAACAGCATGCACAGCCCGATCACCCACCATTGCGAAGTGGTCGATGGCGTAGTGCTCAGGCGTTCGAGCGCTGTTTCCCCACGCATCCGCAATCCTTGTTCCGCTCTGTCATTCAAATGGGCCGTTTCCCCGCCGCATTCTGCCCGTTAACCGCTGCTGAATTCGAGCGCGATTTTGCGCGCCAGGCCAGCGCGTCATACCAAGGTATCGACCGACACCATCGTGTAATCGTCCCGATGCCAGCGCGGTGGTCTGATCCGATTGGCGATGCCTTTCGAATAATGACTACAAGGAGATCCATCATGGTTGCGGTTCTGTCCGGTCTCACCTGGCGCCATTGCCTGGCGTCATCCATCAGGGGCGGCGCGCTCGGCCTTGCCGTACTCGCTGGCAGCAGCGGCGCCTGGGCCACGACGCCGGCCGCGGATTCATCGCAAGCCATTCGCCCGTACACCGTGCATGTCGACGAAGCGAAGTTGAGCGACTTGCGCAAACGCATTGCCGACACCCGCTGGCCGGACAAGGAAACGGTCAACGACGTGTCCCAGGGTGTGCAACTGGCGCAGGTCCAGGCACTGGTCAAGTACTGGGGCAATGGCTATGACTGGCGCAAGGCCGAAGCGAAGCTCAACGCCTTGCCGGAATTCGTGACCACCATCGACGGCGTCGATATCCAGTTCATTCATGTGCGCTCGCGCAATCCCAATGCGATGCCGCTGATCCTCACCCACGGCTGGCCGGGTTCGCAGTTCGAGTTCCTCAAGACCATCGGTCCGCTGACCGATCCCGTGGCCTACGGTGGCAAGGTCGAGGACTCGTTCGATGTGGTGATCCCGTCGATTCCCGGCCATGGTTTTTCCGGCAAGCCGACCGAACTCGGCTGGGGGCCTGACCGGGTGGCGAAGGCCTGGGATGTGTTGATGCAACGTCTGGGCTACAGCCATTACGTGTCCCAGGGTGGCGATCATGGTTCGGTGATTTCCGATGCGCTGGGCCGCCTGGCGCCGCCCGGCTTGCTGGGCATCCACCTGAACATGCCGGCCACCGTGCCGCCGGAACTGGTCAAACCGATCAACAGCGGTGATCCGGCTCCAGCGGGACTGACCGCACCGGAGGTCACGGCCTTCAATTCGCTCAGCCAGTTCTTCGGCCGCAACGCCGCTTACGGCGCAATGATGGTGACCCGGCCGCAGACCATCGGCTATCTGCTGGCCGACTCGCCCGCCGGCACGGCAGCGTGGATGTACGAAAAATTTGCCGCGTGGACCGACAGCGACGGTCAGCCCGAGAAAGTCCTGAGCCGCGATGAAATGCTCGACGACATCAGCCTGTACTGGCTGACCGACAGCGGGGCGTCGTCCTCCCGTTTCTACTGGGAGAACAACAACAATAACTTCAGCGCCGCCGCGCAGAAGACCGCGGACATCAAGGTGCCGGTGGCGATCACCGTATTCCCCCACGAGATCTACCGTGCGCCGAAAGTCTGGTCGCAGCGCGCCTATCCCTCGCTGGCCTACTTCAGCGAAGTCAGCAAGGGCGGGCACTTCGCGGCATGGGAACAACCGCAACTGTTCAGCGAAGAACTGCGCGAAGCCTTCCGGCCACTGCGTGCGGCTGCGCAGAAAACCGCTGCGCAGGCAGCGCGCTAACCCTTCAATCCGCAAGCCCTTCAAACCAAAGAACGGAACCGCCGCCCGGCGGTTCACGAGGGAGACTCGGCATGACTGACTCTAATGCTCTAACCCCATCCCGGCGCTTGCTCACCGTTTCGATGCTGGCGCTTGCGCTGGGCATTGCCTCGGCATACGCCAGCGCCACCGAAGTGCCCGCCGGCAAGATCGACGCCATTACCGCCGGCACCAACGTATCCTTCGGCGCGCTGAAACACGTCAAGGCCGGATTGCTGGACGTGTCCTACGCCGAAGTCGGGCCCGCCGACGGTCCGGTGGTCATCCTGCTGCACGGCTGGCCATACGATATTCACAGCTACACCGACGTGGCACCGGCACTGGCGCAGAAGGGTTATCGGGTGCTGATTCCTTACGCGCGCGGCTATGGAGACACACGTTTCCTGTCTGCCAAAACCGTGCGCAACGGTCAGCCGGCGGCGCTGGCGAAGGATCTGATCGACTTCATGGACGCACTGAAGATCAAGCAGGCCGTGCTCGGCGGTTATGACTGGGGCGCGCGCACCGCCGACATCGTCGCCGCGCTCTGGCCCGAACGGGTGAAAGCGCTGGTGGCGGTGAGCGGTTACCTGATCGGCAGCCAGGACGCCGGCAAGACGCCGCTGCCGCCGGCGGCGGAGTTGCAGTGGTGGTATCAGTTCTACTTTGCGACCGAGCGCGGCCGCCTGGGCTACGAAAAAAACACCCATGACTTCGCCAGACTGATCTGGCAGCTGGCCTCGCCGAAATGGAACTTCGACGACGCCACCTATGACCGCAGTGCCGCCGCGTTGCAGAATCCGGATCACGTCGCCGTGTCGATCTTCAACTATCGCTGGCGCCTGGGACTGATCAAAGGGGAGGCGCAATACGATCCGCTGGAGAAAAAACTGGCGGCATTCCCCTCGATCGGCGTGCCGACCATCACCCTCGAAGGCGACGCCAATGGCGCGCCGCACCCACCGGCCGAGGCCTACGCCAAACGCTTCACTGGCAAGTACGAATACCGGCTGATCAGCGGCGGCATCGGCCACAACCTGCCACAAGAAGCGCCGCAGGCGTTCGCTCAGGCGGTGATCGATGCCGATCATCTCTGATCGCTGGCTGAAGGGGATCCGACGATGAAACTCAACCATTGGGCCGTGCTGCCAGCGGCCATTGCGCTCGCGGCACTGGCGGCTGCCGGTGTCGCTTTGGGCCAGGCCGATGACGGCGAAGCGTCGCCGATCTACGGCGTGAAGCTGCCGAAAAACTACCGCCAGTGGGCACTGATTGCTCCGGCACAGGAAGCCGCGCCGCTGAATGAACTGCGCGCGGTACTGGGCAATGACCGGGCGATCAAGGCTTACCAGGGCAAGACGCTGCCGTTTCCCGAGGGCACGGTGCTGGTGAAGCTGGCGTGGAAGCACGTGCAGTCGCCGGAATTCGAGCCAGCCTCGATTCCGGGGGCGGCCACCACCGTTCAGGTGATGGTCAAGGACTCGCGCCAATACGCCTCGACCGGTGGCTGGGGATTCGGCCGGTTCATCAACGGCAAACCCGCCGATGAAGCCCAGCACCAGACCTGCTTTGCCTGCCATCAGGCGCGGGTGCAGAACCACGATTTTGTCTTCACCCGATACGCCCCCTGAATCTGTCATACGAGGAACATCCACATGAAAAAAACACTGACTGCACTCAGCATCGCTGCCGGCCTGTGCCTGGGCGCCAATGCCTTCGCCCAAACCGCCAAACCCACGGTCGTGCTGGTGCACGGTGCGTTTGCCGACGCGTCGAGCTGGAATGGCGTGGCGAAAATTCTCGAGAAGGATGGCTACACGGTGATCGCCGCCGCCAATCCGTTGCGCGGCGTCAAGAGCGATGGCGCAGCGGTATCGGCATTGCTGAGCAGCATCCAGTCGCCGGTGGTGCTGGTCGGTCACTCCTATGGCGGCAACGTCATCAGTGAGGCAGCCAACGATCATGCCAATGTCAAAGCACTGGTGTACGTCAGCGCCTTCGCCCCCGAAACGGGTGAGACCGTCGCAGGACTCGCCGGCAAGTTTCCCGGCAGCACCCTCGGGCCAACGCTGGCGCCACCCGTTGCGCTGGCCGATGGCGGCAAGGACTTGTACATCCAGCAGAGCAAATTCCACGACCAGTTCGCCGCCGACGTGCCGGCTGCACAAGCGGCCCTGATGGCTGCGACCCAACGCCCGGTGACCGAAGCGGCGCTGAACGAACAGGCCGGAACGCCGGCCTGGAAGCATATTCCGTCGTGGTACATCTACGGCGACAAGGACAAGAACATCCCGCCCCAGGCGATGGCGTTCATGGCCAAGCGTGCAGATGCCAAGGCGGTCGAGGTGGTGAAGGGCGGCTCTCACGTGGTGATGGTGTCGAACCCGGCGCCAGTGGCCCGATTGATTGAAAAAGCCGCGGCGGCCAACTGAAACCCTGCGACGTGCCGAGGCGCGTCGCAGGTCTGTCACTTCGCGCTCAGGCAGCGGACACCTGCGGCGATCTTGCCGGTGCCAGTCTGAGCAGCGGGGTGATGCCGAGCATCAACAGCAGTACCGCGAACAGCAAGGTGTACGCCGGGCCATAGTGCCCGGCGTATTCGCGCAGGGCACCGAACAACAGCGGCCCGAGCGCGGCAATCAGGTAACCGATGAACAACATGAACACCGTCCACAATCCGGCCTGTTCGCTGGTGCTGGCGTGATCCAGCGGCAAGGTCATGGCCACGGTGAAACCCATGCCCAACCCGATGGCCGCGAGCACCACGTACAGCATCGGCGAGTACGCCGGCAGGAACGCCATGCCGCCCACCCCGAGCAGGGCCAGCAACGCCGACAACCCGAGCAAACCGCGCCGGTCGTGGGCCTTGCCCGGAATCAGTCCCGCACCCACGCTGGCGACGGCGAACACCGCCGTAAAAATGCCCAGCAGGATGCCCGGGGAAATACTCGACGTGGCCGCTTCCACCGAGGCAGGCGCCATCCAGGCGAAGAGGGCGTAGACCACGAATTGACCGGCACCGAAATTCAACGCAATCAGCCACGCCTGCAGCTTGCCCCATGGCAGGCGTTTGCTCGGGTTCGACGGCGATTTCACCGCTGGCGCCGGTGTCGCAAAACGCCGTGCCATCCACACCCAACTGACGATGGCAGTGAGGCACAGCACGCTCCAGACTCCGGCGCTGACCCGCCAGTCTTGCGCCAGCTCGGCAATCGGCGCACTGAGCACCGCCGCGAGGGTCGCGCCCAGACTCAGGCCGCCGGCATAAATGCCCATGAACAGCGCCGGCCGTTGCGCAAAGTGGGTCTTGATCCACGCACCGGTCATCGCGCCGGCGACGGCAATGCCGATGCTGGCGAAGAACGTACTGCCGAGCAGGAACAATGCGTTTGGCGAGATCGCCCGCAGCAAGGTGGACGCGCCCAACAGTGTCAGCGCGACGACGACACTGCGATCAATCCCGAAACGTCGGGCCAGGCTCGGAACCAGCAATGCAAACACGCCCATGCACACGTCGGGAATCGAGGTCAGCAGCGCGGCCTGGGTGTAGCTCAACTGGAAGTGCTGCTGGATCAACAGCAGAATCGGGCCCACCGAGATGATCGGCGGACGCAGGGCGATGGACAGGATCAGCAGGCCGATCACCGCCGTGACGCTCTGCTGGTGGCCGGAGAGATTGCGGGTGATTGCCATGGTCAAGGCCTCATTGATGAACAATGAGCGCAAGGCTAACAATGGGCCGGCCATGGAAAATGCCAGGATTTGTCGCCAAAGTGACAATCGCCGCTTTACCACGATCAACGTCTGTTTTCAGGAGAAAACACTCGATGAAACAAGAGGTGCGAAAGGTCGTCGCAAAGCGAGAATCCGCGCCGCGCAGCGAACGTTATCCCGACTATCAGGATGTGCCGCGCGTAATGACCGTGCTGGTGCGCGATCAGGCCACCGGCGAGTACAACGAACCGCATGTACATCGACACGGGCAGTTGCTGTATGCCTCGAACGGCGTGATGCGGGTAGCCACCGAACGAGGGTTGTGGATCCTGCCGCCGAAGCGGGCGCTGTGGATTCCGCCCGGAATGATCCACGATCAGTTGATGCTGAGCGCCGTCAAAATGCGCTCGATCTACATCGACCCGCAGGTCTGCGCCGGGCTGGGCCCTCACTGCAAAGTGCTGGAGATCCCCGGACTGCTGCGCGAGTTGATTCTGGCCCTGGCCGAGCAGCCGATCGAGTATCCGCAGGAGGGGCGCAACGCGCACATCGTGGCGCTGATAATCAATGAGTTGCAGGCGGCGCGGACGTTGCCGATCGAAGTGCCGTGGCCGCTCGACCGGCGACTGGTCACGGTCTGCGAGGCGATTCTGCAGGACCCCGGACAAGACCATTCGATCGGCTATTGGGCAGACCGGGTCGGCGCCAGTTCGCGCACGCTGATTCGCTTGTTCGTCAATGAGACAGGCCTGAATTTTCGCCACTGGCTGCAGCAGGTGCGGCTGGCGACCGCCATCGACCGGCTCGACAAGGGGCAGTCCGTCGGGCTGATTGCCCGGGATCTGGGCTACGCCAGCCAGAGTGCATTCAGCGCAATGTTCAGACGGGTGATGGGCGAATCGCCCCGCGAATTTCTCGTCCGCGATTAGGGTGTTTTTACGATTCCGATACCTTCGTATTCTGTCGTTGAAGGGAGGCGGGTGGTATCAATGACGCTGCTGTTGCAGGTGCATTGAACACCCAGCCTCGTTCCGCGAGGAACCTTCGAAGAGTGAGAATCCTGATGCTTTTATACCTATCGACCTGGTCCGAAATAGCGCAATTTCTCGAACGCAGCCGCACCATCGTCATCCCGATCGGTTCCAACGAACAGCACGGGCCGACCGGCCTGCTGGGCACCGACTGGATGTGCCCGGAAATCATCGCCCATGAAGCGCAGAAGAACACCGACCTCCTGATCGCCCCGACTTTCAACATCGGCATGGCGCAGCATCACCTCGGTTTCCCCGGCACCATTTCGCTCAGGCCTTCGACCTTCATCGCTGCTATCGCCGACTGGACTCGTTCGCTGGCCGCCCACGGCTTTGAAAAGATCTTTTTCCTCAATGGCCACGGCGGCAACATCGCGTCAATCGAAGCCGCGTTTTCGGAGCTGTACGCTGAAGCGAGTTTCGCCCGCCGCAAAGCCGGGTTCGCCCTGAAGCTGTGCAACTGGTGGGACCTGGAAGGGGTTAACGAGCTGGCCCGTGAGCAGTTCCCGACCGGCCACGGCATTCATGCCACGCCTTCGGAAATCGCCGTGACCCAGTGGGCATACCCCGATTCCATCAAGTCCGCCGACTACTCGCCGCAGATCGCCAACTGGGGACCGATCCGTGAAGCGGCGGATTTCCGCGCCCGTCACCCGGATGGCCGCATGGGCTCGGACCCGGCGCAGGCTTCGCCGGAAAAAGGCCGGCAACTGGTGGAAATGGCCGCTCGCGGTCTGGTGCAGGAGGTGCAAGCCTTCAGCCGCGAATCACTACCCGACTGAACCATCGCCCTGATCAACGCCCGGATTTTCCGGGCGTTGCTGTTTCAACCCTTTGGGAATATCGCCATGTGCACTATCAAGCACAGCTACATCGATGGCGTGTTCGTGCCCGTTCAGGGCCGCGAAACGATCGAATGCATCAACCCGGCAACGGAATCTGTCATCGGCACCGTCACCCTGGCCAACCGAGACGACGCCAGGCAAGCCATCGCCGCCGCCCAGCGTGCGCAAAACACGATGGGGCGTACCTCCAAAGCCGAGCGTATCGACATGCTCAAGCGCCTTCAGGCGGCGGTACTGGAGAGCACCGACGAAATACGCGACACCGCCATCGAGAAATACGGCGCACCGTTGGCCCGTGCGCAATGGGTCAGCCAGTACGCGTCGCAGTCCTTCGCCAACGCAGCGCAGGTGCTGGAGAACTACGAGCTGGTCCGGTCTGTGGGGCATGCAGGGGTGATCATGGAGCCGGTCGGGGTGTCGGGGCTGGAAGCGTTTCTTGAAGCGAAAAGCATCGTAGAGGACTGACAACGGCAGCAGGGCCAGCAGGATCAATCCTGCCGGCCCTGCTTGCATCATTGCGGATCAGCCCAGCGCTTCGATGGCCTGCGCAACACCTGCACCGTACGCCGGATCGGCACGGGTGCAGTTATCGATGTGGCGTTGTCGGGTCTGGGCGCTGGCGCCATGGATCGAGCGCGCCGTGTTCTCAAACAAGACCTGTTGCCGGGCGGGCGACATGGCCCGGAACAGCGCACCCGGTTGCGAGAAGTAATCGTCGTCCTCGCGATGATTCCAGTGTCCGGCACTGCCTTTGAGGGCCAGCGGTGGCTCACTGAAATCCGGTTGCTCGGCCCACTGGCCGTAGCTGTTGGGCTCGTAGCCGATTGTGCTGCCCGCGTTCGCATCGGTGCGCATCTGGCCGTCCCGGTGATAGCTGTTGACCGGGCAGCGCGGCGCATTCACCGGGATCTGATGATGATTGACGCCGACGCGATAGCGCTGTGCATCGCCGTAGGAGAACAGTCGCGCCTGAAGCATTTTGTCCGGCGAGAAGCTGATGCCGGGCACCACGTTGGCCGGGTTGAAGGCTGCCTGTTCGACGTCGGCAAAGTAGTTGTCGGGGTTGCGGTTGAGTTCGAGCACACCGACTTCGATCAGCGGGTAATCCGCGTGGGGCCAGACTTTGGTCAGGTCGAACGGGTTGATCGGATAAGTCTCGGCATCCAGCTCCGGCATCACTTGCACGTAGAGCTTCCATTGCGGGAAGTGACCTTCCTCGATCGCGTTGTACAGGTCGCGCTGGGCGCTTTCGCGGTCATCGCCGATCAGGGTTGCGGCTTGTTGGTCGGTGAGGTTTTCAATGCCTTGCTGGGTCTTCCAGGTGAATTTCACCCAGAAACGCTCGTTCGCCGGGCTGATGAAACTGAAGGTATGGCTGCCGAAACCGTGCATATGGCGATAGGTGCGCGGCAGTCCGCGGTCGCTCATGACGATCGTGACCTGATGCAGCGCCTCGGGCAGCAGTGTCCAGAAATCCCAGTTGTTGCGGGCGCTGCGCAGGTTGGTGCGCGGGTCGCGTTTGACCGCATGGTTGAGGTCGGGGAATTTCAACGGATCGCGCAGAAAGAACACCGGCGTGTTGTTGCCCACCAGGTCCCAGTTGCCTTGCTCGGTATAGAACTTGATGGCGAATCCACGGATGTCACGCTCGGCATCCGCCGCGCCACGTTCGCCGGCCACGGTCGAGAAGCGCACGAACACATCGGTGGTCTTGCCCACGCTGGAAAACACTTTGGCCTTGGTGAAACGGGTGATGTCGTGGGTGACGGTGAAAGTGCCAAACGCACCCGAACCCTTGGCGTGCATGCGCCGCTCAGGAATGACTTCGCGATCGAAGTGCGCAAGTTTTTCCAGCAACCAAACGTCCTGCAACAGCATCGGGCCTCTCGGGCCGGCGGTCTGTACGTTGTTGTTATCAACCACGGGCGCGCCCGCGGCAGTCGTCAGCTTGTTCATGCGCAACTCCTGGCTTTTGTCGGTTTCCCGCCATCACATCAAAAGCCCCGGGCGCGATCTATTGCACCATGGTGTCGCCGGATAGTACGAAGGTGTGGTTGGAAGACTGGGCGTTTTGCTGTGGGCAAAAGGCGGATCAGGCGAGGGTGATGCTGACCTTGATGTTGTTGCGCGTGGCCTTGGAGTAAGGGCAATTCTGGTGCGCGGCGTCGATCAGTTGTTGCGCCACATCAGGCTCGATCTCCGGCAGTGACACCGCCAGTCTCGCCTGCAGGAAAAAACCCTGCTCCCCATGGACCAGATCGATTTGAGCATCGACTCCGGCCGTTGCCGGAAAACCGATCTTGCGCGCGTTGCAGGCATGGCGCAGTGAGCCCAGAAAACAGGCCGACCAGCACACGGCAAACAATTGCTCGGGGTTGGTTCCGCTGCCGGGTGCGCCCGGTGGAGAAAGCTTGAGATCCAGTCGGCCATCCTGACTGCGCCCTGTGCCCTCGCGACCTCCTGTGGTGTGGGTATGCGCGGAGTAGAGGGTTTTTTCGATATCAATCATGGGCATTCCCTGAAGAGCATTGCACAGCGAGAAGGGCGGTTCACGTTGCCCGTGTGGCTTCATGGCATTCGCGTATGGGCGCACCCGCTAAAGCGTCGGCCGTGGCCACGGCGTCAGTGCCGCGATGGCCCGGATTGTTGAGCAGAGTCGAGCGCGCGATCTCGATCAGCCAGGCGCGAAACGGAAAGCTCGGGTCATGGGCGGCCTGTTCCTGATAGAGCATCCTGAAAGCTTGCTGGACGAGGTTGCCGGTGTCTTCACGACGGATCCGCCCGGCCTGCGCCTGTCCCTCGTAAAAGGCGATGAGTAACGGCGTCACCGTCGCGAACAGTTGTTGCGCCTCCCCCCGGCCATGGCTGACGGCGCCCGCGACCAAGGCATACAGTTCGTCATTGCCGAGCCGGTCAGCCTCGCACAGGCAATTGTTGCGATAACCTTCAGCCATGGTCGAATCCCTCGCAAAACCATCGTTCGACTGAGCGAGGCGACCGAAAAGGTTCGCAGGTGGCCTGGCGTTCAGCGGTGAGATTCAAGCCTGCCTTCACGGCAGAATGACTGCCAGTTATGCGTTGTTAGCGTTTGTTAGTGCTGGGTGATTGCAACACGTCGCGCGGTGGTTTTTTCACTGGCCGGTCAAGACTCTGCGCGGGTTTCGATGTCCGTTGCCTGGACGAAACGGTGGGGCGGTGTTCGAGCATTTTTGACATTCCTGTCTCTTTGCCACCGTCACAAGGGTGTAGGAAACAGCTGATATTTATTTCGTCGAATTCCTACATTTTGTTTGCCTCACCAGCAAAAAACGTGGTTATTATCCGCCGGCGCTTCGGGTCATAAACCCGGCGCCAGAAGATTGCCGTGCGTCTACAGACCCGGCAGTCGCAGCCGATCGGGACCACCCTGGCGCTGTCATCCCCGCGCAGGTTGTTCCTCGTCGTTGACCCTCAAATGGAAGTCGAGGTTTCAATTGGTCACGCGGTTTGCAATTGTCGATGCAATGAACGGGGCGACATCTGTCGCCAATGATTCGGCCCACTTTCCAGTTGCCTGCGCCGACCGCGCGGCGGCGTTTTTCTCCAGCCTGTCTCCCCCCGGATTTCTGCGTGTGCCCGCGTTCAACGCGAGTCTGCACGCGCGCGCCGCGCCATCCTCCTGAATTCGAATGACCGTGCCGGCACCTGATGCCGGGGCCTGACCGGCAGGGCGCGTGCTGTCCCTGCCTGATCACAAAAATAATGTAGTCACGGACGGTATCTCCGATGCTCGACAACACTTCCTTGCGTGGGACGAATCCCGCGCAGCCCGACTTTTCCTCGTTGAAACCGTTCGATGCAGACCTGTGCGTGCACGGTCTGTTTGAGGCGCAGGTGCTGCGCAACCCCGAGGCCATCGCTGCACGCTGGCAGGAGCAAGCGCTCAGTTACCGTGAACTGAACACCCGCGCCAATCGGCTGGCCCATCACTTGCGCAACCTTGGGGTCGGACCGGACGTGCGAGTCGGGCTGTGTCTGGAGCGTTCGCTGGAGATGTTGGTCGGCGTACTCGCCGTGCTCAAGGCCGGCGGCGCCTATGTGCCGCTGGACCCGGCATATCCGCAGGCGCGGCTGGCGCACATGCTGGCCGACAGCGCACCGCCGGTGGTGCTGACCCATGGCTTGGCGCGCGAGGCATTGCGGGCGGCGCTCGAACAGTCGGCGACTGCCCCCGCGATATTGGATCTGGCCGACGCCTCCGATTGGTCTTCGCTCCCGGCAGACAACCTCGATCCTCACGCTATCGGCCTGACACCCCGACACCTGGCTTACGTGATCTACACCTCCGGTTCCACCGGCACCCCGAAAGGCGTGATGGTCGAGCATCGCGGGCTGGTCGCCGTGAGCGCCGATTGGGCGCAGCTCTATGGCTTGGGCGGGCCGATCAACCACCTGCAAATGGCCGGTTTTTCCTTCGACGTGTTCAGCGCGGACCTGATCCGTTCGCTGGGTTTTGGCGGCACGCTGGTGCTCTGCCCACGGGACACTCTGATGGACCCTCCGGCCCTGTATCGCCTGATGCGCGAGGCGCAGATCGGCTTTGCCGACTTCGTGCCGGCACTGCTCAATCCGCTGCTGGCGTGGGTCGAAGAGACCGGCCATGACTTGTCGTTCCTGCGCACCGTGATCTGCGGCTCCGACATCTGGACCGCCCACAGCGCGCGGCAATTGCGCAGGCTTTGCGGTGATCGGGTGCAGATCGTCCAGGCCTATGGCGTGACCGAAGCGAGCATCGACAGCACCTGCTTTGAATTCACCGAAAACAGCCAGATCGACGCGGTGCTGCCCATCGGCCGGGCACTGCCCAACACCCGGATTTATCTGCTCGACGCTGACGGCACACCGGTTGCCGAGGGCGTTGCGGGCGAGCTGTACATCGGCGGCGTCGGCGTGGCGCGCGGTTATCTGAACCGGCCGCAACTGACTGCCGAACGCTTCATCGACAGTCCATTCGTGGCGGGCGAACGCCTTTACCGCACCGGGGATACGGCGCGGTATCGGGCCGACGGGCATCTGGAATTCCTCGGCCGCAACGATTCCCAAGCCAAGTTGCGTGGCCTGCGTCTGGAGCTGGGGGAAATCGAAACGCGACTGGCGGATATTCCGGGCGTGCGCGACAGCGTAGTGCTGCTGCGCCAGGACAGTCCCGGTGAGCCACGTCTGGTTGCCTATTACTGCGAAACGCCAGACACAGCGCTGAGCCCGCGTTCACTGCGTGAACAGCTGCACAAAAGCCTGCCGGACTACATGGTGCCGACCGCGTTCGTGCGGCTCGACAAGCTGCCGCTGACCGCCAACGGCAAGGTTGATCGGCCCGGTCTGCCGGCGCCGGACGTCGAGGCGTTTGATCAGCAGGAATACCAGACGCCCCAAGGATCGCTGGAAACTGCGCTCGCCGCGATCTGGGCCGACGTGCTCGGCGTCGAGCGGGTCGGGCGACAGGATCAGTTCTTCGCCCTCGGCGGTCACTCGCTGCTGGTGATGCGCGTGCTGGCGCAGGTTCGTCATTCGCTGGGGCTGGAAGTCGCGCCTTCGACGTTGTTTGCTGCACCGGTTCTGGCGCAGTTCGCCGAACGGCTGCAAGCCAGTCAGGCTGCGGCTCGTCCAGCCATCACAAGCCTTGAACGCGTGGGCGCGCAAACGTTGTCGTCTGCCCAGCAACGCCTGTGGTTTCTGGCACAAATGGAGGGAGGCAACGCGGCGTATCACATGCCGCTGAACCTGCGTCTGCGTGGTGCGCTGGACGTGGCGGCACTCGAACGCAGCTTCAATCAGCTGGTGGCGCGCCATGCTGCGCTGCGCACGACGTTCATCGCCGTTGAGGGGGAAGGGCGTCAACGGGTGTCGCCGCCAGCGCACCGCATCCGGCTGACGGTGACTGACGTGCAGGGCCTCGATGCGCAAGAGCGCCTGACCCGCTTGATCGACGAGGAGGGCAGTCGACCGTTCGACCTGAGCCATGGCCCGTTGATGCGGGTCAGCCTGCTGCGATTGGCGGCGGATGACCATGTGTTGCTGCTGACCCAACATCACATCATCTCGGATGGCTGGTCGATGGGCGTGCTCACCCGAGAGCTGGGGCAACTGTACGCAGCGGCGCTGCTGGATCGCGACGATCCGCTGCCGCCATTGCCGGTGCAGTACGTGGATTACGCGGTGTGGCAAAAGCAGTGGCTGTCCGGCGAGGTGCTGGAGCAGCAGAGTCGTTACTGGCGCGAAACCCTCACCGGCGCGCCGGTGCTGCTGGAACTGCCGACCGATCACAAGCGTCCGCCCGTGCAGGATTATCTCGGCGGCTTCGTTCCACTGGTCTTCGACGAAGCGTTGACCGTGCGATTGAAAGCCCTGGGCATGCAGCAAGGCACCACGCTGTTCATGAATTTGCTGGCTGGTTTTTCGCTGCTGTTGTCGCGCCTGTCGGGACAAAACGATGTGGTGATCGGCGTGCCATCGGCCAACCGTCCGCAGCAGGAGCTGGAAGGGCTGATCGGTTTCTTCGTCAACACCCTCGCGCTGCGCATGACGCGGTCAGGTACGCCGTCGGTGGCGCAATGGCTGCAACAGGCGCGGCGAGTGGCGCTGGACGCTCAGGAGCATCAGGACCTGCCGTTCGAGCAAGTGGTGGAATTGCTCAACCCGCCGCGCAGTCTGGCCCACAGTCCGCTGTTTCAGGTGCTGTTCGCCTGGGAGCAGGATCAGGATTCCGACCTGTTGCTGAGCGGGCTGGACGTTACACCGGTCCAGAGCAGCCATCACGTGGCCAAGTTCGATCTGCAACTGGCGCTCAGTGAGCGCGACGGGCAGATCGTCGGTGGTCTGGAATATGCCTCGGGCCTGTTCGAGCGCCGCACCGTCGAGCAGTTCGGCGAGTACCTGCGTCGGGTGCTGACGCAAATGGTCGAGGACAGCCAACAGTCGCTGGCGGGGATCAAGCTGCTGAGCACCGAGCAACACCAGCAAATCGTTCATGACTGGAACCGCACCGCGCGCAATACCGCGTCGTTGTCCGGTTGCGTTGAGCGCTTTGAAGCCCTGGCCCGGCAAACGCCCGACGCCGTGGCGCTGCTCGCCGACCGCGAACAACTGAGCTATGGCGAACTGAATCGCGCCGCCAATCGCCTCGCGCATTACCTGATCGAACAAGGCGTCGGCCCCGAGCATCGCGTCGGGTTGTGTCTGGAGCGCTCGCCGCACATGGTCATCGGCCTGTTGGCGATCCTCAAGGCCGGCGCGGCGTACGTGCCGTTCGACCCGGCTTACCCGAGCGAGCGTCTGGCGTTCATGTTCCGCGATGCCGCGCCGACCCTGTTGCTGACGCAATCGAGCCTGATGGCCGGGCTGCCGGCGAACGAGGCGAAAATCTGCTGCCTGGACACTGACGCCTCGCAATGGGCGCAACTCCCAACGGATGATCCGCAAGTCACGGTAAGCCCGGAACACCTCGGCTACGTGCTCTACACCTCCGGCTCCACCGGACGCCCGAAAGGCGTGGCCCACAGCCGTCGCGCGCTGGACAACCTGATTGCCTGGCAACTCGATCAGGCCACGGCACCGCAGCGTGTGCTGCAATTCGCCTCGCTGAACTTCGACGTCTCGTTCCAGGAAATCTGCAGCACGCTCTGCCAGGGAGGCAGCCTGTTGCTGATGACTGAAGCCAGCCGCAAGGACCTCGCCGCGCTGCGTCCGACGCTGGTGGCCGAAGGCGTGCAGCGCGCGTTCCTGCCGTTCGCCGTGTTGCAGCAACTCGCCGGTCTGACAGAGCCCGATGCGCCGACGCCGGCCGGCGGTTGCGAGATCATCACCGCCGGTGAAGCCCTGCAAATCAATGACGAGCTGCGCGGGTTTGTCCGTGGACTGGGCGGTGCTCGGTTGCACAACCAGTACGGGCCGACCGAAACCCATGTGGTCAGCCAGTTCAGCCTTGAGTGCAACGAGGCCGATTCCTGGCCGGACGCGCCGCCCATCGGACGGCCCATCGCCAACGCGCGGCTGTACGTGCTGGACGAGCACTTGAATCCGGTTCCGGTCGGCGTCGCGGGCGAGTTGTACATCGCCGGCGCCTGTCTGGCCCGTGGCTATCTGAACCGCCCGGACCTGACCGCCGAACGCTTTCTGCCGGACCCGTTCAGTGCCGAGCCGGGCGCGCGGATGTACCGCAGCGGCGACCTTGCGAAATTCCAGGCCGACGGCAACGTGCAATACCTGGGACGCATCGACCAACAGGTGAAACTGCGCGGCTTTCGCATCGAACTCGGTGAGATCGACAGCCTGTTGCACCAGCAGCCCGGCGTGCAGGAAGCCGCCGTGCTGCTGCGTGAAGACGTCGCCGGGGACAAGCGTCTGGTGGCTTACGTGGTCGGCACCGCAACCAGTGAATTCTTGCGTGGCGAACTGCAACGCCAGTTGCCCGAACACATGATCCCGAGCACCTGGGTGCGGCTCTCGCAACTGCCGCTGACCCGTAACGGCAAGCTCGACCGCCAAGCGCTGCCGGCGCCGGAACGCAGTGCCGGGGCGACTTACGAAGCGCCGCGCAACGACACTGAACGGCAGATGGCCGAGATCTGGGCCGAGGTGCTCAAGTGCGAGCGAGTGGGCATCCACGACAACTTCTTCGACCTCGGCGGCCACTCGCTGCTGGCGACGCGGATGATCTACGCGATCAACCAGCGGATGGGCGCGCAACTGTCCCTGAGCAGTCTGTTCCAGACGCCCGTATTGATGGATCTGGCGGCGCAGGTCTCGCGTGATGATCAGAGCATCGAGCCGGCGTTCATCCAGATCGGGCCGGATCGTGCTAATCGACATGAACCGTTCCCCCTGACCGATATCCAGCAAGCGTACTGGTTCGGTCGCGAGGCCACGGTCAGCCTTGGCGGTGTCAGCGCTCACGGCTACGAAGAGCTGCGCATTCCCGGGTTCGACGCCGAACGTTTCGAGCTGGCGCTGAACCGCATGATCCAGCGCCACGACATGCTGCGCGTGATCTTCCTCAGCGACGGTACGCAACAAGTGCTGGCGCAGGTGCCGACCTATCGCATGCCTCGCAGCGATCTGCGCGGTTTACCCGCCGATGTGGCGCAGCGCACGCTGGAAGCGACCCGCGAACGCCAGTCCCATCAGGTGCTGGATGCCAGTCGCTGGCCGCTGTTCGAGTTCAGCCTGTCGTTGCTGGATGACGGCATCACCCATTTGCACATCAGCCTCGACGCGCTGATCGTCGACGCCGCGAGCACGCAGATTCTCGCCCGCGAACTGATGGCGTTCTACGTCGATCCGGCGCTGGAACTGGCCGAACCGGGCCTGACTTTCCGCGACTACGTGCTGGCCGAACAACAGCTGCGCAACGGTCGCCGCTACGAGCAGGCGCTGGGCTACTGGCGTGAACGGGTAACCACCCTGGCCCCGGCGCCGGACCTGCCGCTGGTGCGCCAGCCCGAAAGCATCGCCAACCCGCACTTTACCCGCCGTGACCGCGACATGTCGGCGGCGCAGTGGGCGCAACTCAAAGCCGTGGCCAAACAGTTTGCGGTGACGCCGTCGGTGATGCTCCTGACTGCGTTCAGCGAAGTGCTGGCGCTGTGGAGCCGCACACCGCGCTTCACCCTGAGCCTGCCATTGTTCAACCGCATGCCGTTGCACCCGGATGTCGATGAAATCATCGGCGACTTCACTTCGCTGGTGCTGCTGGAAGTCGGTATCGACGGGGCGCTCAGTTTCACCGACAAGGCCCGCGCCGTGCAGGCGCAGCTGTGGCGCGACATCGACCATTCGGTGGTCAGCGGCGTGCGGGTGCTGCGCGAATTGTCCCAGGCACGGGGTGTGCAGCAGACGGCGATGCCGATCGTGTTCAACAGCACGCTGTCCGAGGCGGCGCCGGAACTGGCCGAATTCAACCTGGCTGACGCGTTGAATGCCAAACACATGCACAGCATCACCCAGACCCCACAGGTTTGGCTCGACCACACCTTGCTGGAGCTGGAAGGACGCCTGTTGTTCAACTGGGACAGCATCGACGAGCTGTTCCCGCAAGGCATGATCGAGCAGATGTTCGTCGCCTATAACGCGCTGCTCGACAGCCTTTGCGAGCCGACAGCCTGGGGCGCAAACACGCCTCGACTGCTGCCGCAGGCGCAGTTGCCGGCGCCGGTCGACAATCAGCAAACGCTGCCACTGATGCACGAATTGTTCGAACGTCAGGCCCTCGCCACGCCGGATGCACTGGCGGTGATCGGCGCACGGCAGCTGACCTACGCACAGTTGCGCAACGAGGCCCGGCAACTCGGCGCCCGGCTGCAAGCGCAGGGCGTGGTGCCGAACCGGCTGGTCGCGGTGGTGATGGAGCGCGGCTGGGAGCAAGTGGTTGCGACCCTGGCGATTCTGTATGCCGGCGGTGCCTACCTGCCGATCGAACCGACCCAGCCAGCGGAACGATTGCGGCATATTCTGGAGCGGGCCGAGGCGAGTCTGGCCCTGACCCAACCGGCGCTGCTCGACCAAATCGAATGGCCGGCGCAGATCACGGCCATTGCCGTGACGGATGCAGTCTCAAACGATGTGCTGGCGCTGCAACCGGTGCAGGTGAGCGAAAGCGACCTCGCCTACGTGATCTACACCTCCGGCTCCACCGGTCAGCCGAAAGGTGTGGTGATCGATCATCGCGGTGCGGTCAACACGCTGCTCGACATCAACCGGCGCTTTGCCGTCGGCCCGAACGACCGCGTATTGGCGATCTCGTCGCTGAGTTTCGATCTTTCGGTCTATGACTTCTTCGGCACGCTGGCCGTGGGTGCTGCGGTGGTCATCCTCGACCCGCAACTGACTCTCGATCCGGTGCACTGGCTGCAATTGATCAAGCGTCATCAAGTCAGCCTGTGGAACTCGGTGCCGGCGTTGCTTGGCATGCTGGTCGAGTACGCAGAGGGCGAGGGTGGTGCGTTGCCCGTCAGCCTGCGCGTGGCGATGCTGTCCGGCGACTGGATTCCATTGACCCTGCCCGAGCGGGCCTGGGCCTTGCAGCCGGACTTGCAGTTGATCAGCCTGGGCGGCGCCACCGAAGCGTCGATCTGGTCGATCTGCTATCCGGTGCAGCATGTCGACCCGGCCTGGCGCAGCATCCCCTACGGCAAGGCCCTCGATCATCAGCGCTTCTACGTGCTGGATGACTCGCTGCAAGTGCGCCCGACCTGGGTCGCCGGGCAGCTGTACATCGGTGGTAACGGTCTGGCGAAAGGTTACTGGCGCGATGAAAAACTCAGCGCGGGCAGTTTCTTCGCCCATCCACTGACTGGCGAGCGGCTGTACCGCACCGGCGACCTGGGGCGCTTGCTGCCGGACGGCAACATCGAATTCCTCGGCCGCGAAGACAACCAGGTCAAGGTGCAGGGCTATCGCATCGAACTGGGCGAGATCGAAGCCGCGCTCAATCGCCATCCCGGCGTGCAGAGCGCGGTGGTGCGGATTCTCGGCAGCACGCTGGGCGAGAAGCGCCTGGCGGGTTATGTACTCAAGGCCGATCCGGCGTTGCAGGCCAGCGATTTCAGCACGTACCTGAGCGACAAACTGCCGGCCTACATGATTCCGGCGTCGTTCACCTTTGTCGAGGCCTGGCCGTTGTCGTCCAACGGCAAGGTCGACAAGAAACGCCTGCCCGAACCTGAGCAGATCGAGCAGCAGGGGCCGGCGCTGGAAGTCGAGGGCCCGCAGGAACAGCGGCTGGTGGAAATCGTGCAGGGCGTGCTCAAGCGCGAATCCATCGCCGCCAACGCCAACCTGCTGAACCTCGGCGCAACGTCGATCGATATCGTCCGGATCAGCAACGCCTTGTCCGGTGCCTTGCAGTTCCGCCCGCATGTGGCGCAACTGCTGGCCCAGCCGACGTTGCTGCATTTGCTCGGCATGTATCGCCAGAACCGCGCGCGTCAGGAACTGCTCGGCAACGTGCAGCAGACGCCGGAGCCCGTGCAGGACATCATCGAAGATCCCCAGCAGCGTGCGCAGTTCAAGGCTGAGCAGCGCGGTCGCCGTGAGTTTGTTCGAACCCTGCCGGCGCTGGCGCTGGATCTGCCGCAAGCCCCGGCTTTCGCCCGGCGTCTGAGCGATTACCGCTCGGTGCGTCAATACGATCGGCAACCGATCGCCACCCAGGCCTTCGCGCACGTGCTGGCAGCGCTGGCCCAAGGACAACTCGACGGTGAGGTGAAATACCAGTTCCCGTCGGCGGGCGGCCTGTATCCGATTCAGGCCTACCTCTACGTCAAGGCGGATCGCGTGCTCGGTGTGCCCGGTGGTGCGTATTACTACGATCCGCGCCAGCATCGTTTGCTGGCGCTCGAGAGTGGATTGCTCGACCCGGACACCTACGACTATTTCGTCAACCGTCCGGTGTATGAGAACGCCGCGTTCTCGCTGTTCTTCATCGCCGACATGGCCGCGATCCGGCCGCTGTATGGCGAGCGCAGCCGCGACTTCTGCCACATCGAAAGCGGCGCCATGGCCCAGTTGCTGAGCATGACCGCCGTCGAACACGGTCTGGGTCTGTGCGGCATCGGCTCGGTCGAGGAGCAGCAACTAACTACGCTGTTCGACCTCGGGCCGAGTCATGAATTGATCTACTCGATGATCGGCGGGCTGCGCACGGCCGATGAACAGCACCGCGCGCCGGTCGAGGCGTTTGCCATCGAGCCTGTGACCGCCAGCCTGGACGACGAAGACATGGAGGAATTCGAAGTATGAATGCCGATCAATTGCTGGCGTTGTTCGCTCGCCATGGCGTGGCGCTTGAAGTGGACGGTGACAGGCTGCGCTGCAAGGCGCCGCGCGGGTTCCTCACCGAAGAGCTGACCCAGGCGCTCAAGCGCCACAAACAGGAACTGATCGCCTTGCTCGGCGGGCACGCTGACGCGGCGATTCCCCGTCGCACCGGCGAACACGCGTCCTGGCCGCTGTCGTTTTCGCAGCGGCAACTGTGGTTTCTCGATCAACTGGAACCTGGCAACCCGTTCTACAACGTGCCCACGGCGGTGACGCTCAAAGGCCAGTTGGACGTCGCCCGGCTGGAACGAGCGTTGAATGAACTGGTTGCCCGCCACGAAGTCCTGCGCACGACGTTTTGCAAGGTCGACGGTGAACCGCGTCAGGTGGTGCATCCGTCGATGCCGCTGTCGCTGTCGGTGACGGATCTGCGCCAGTTGCCTGGCAAAGAGCGTGAGCAGCAAGTGCGATTCGCCGTCGAACAGGACGCCCGGGCGCCGTTCGATCTGGCCACCGGACCCTTGCTGCGGGCGTCGCTACTGCGCGTGGCCGACGACGAGCATCTGTGGCTGTACAGCGTGCATCACATCATCGCCGACGGCTGGTCGATGGGCGTGATCCTGCAGGAGGTGGCCACGTTGTACGGCGATTATGTGCGGGGCGAAACCCCGTCACTTGCGCCGCTGCCGGTGCAGTACGCCGACTATGCCTGCTGGCAGCAACAACGTGTGGGCGGTGCGGTGCTGGACGCTCAGCTCGATTACTGGCGGCGCAACCTGGACGACGCGCCGCTGTTGTCGACCTTGCCCGCCGACCGGCCGCGGCCGTTGGTGCAGCGTTATGTCGGCGCCACTTTCAGCTCTTCGGTCGATGGCGGCACCTTGCGCGAACTCACGGCGCTGGCCCGGCAGACCCAGGGCACGCTGTTCAACGTGCTGCTCGGCGCTTTGGCGGTGTTGCTGTGGCGCCACAGCGGTCAGCAGGATCTGTGCATCGGCACGCCGTTCGCCAACCGCAATCGCCCGGAAGTCGAGCCGCTGATCGGTCACTTCGTCAACACGCTGGTGCTGCGTCAGCGCCTGAATCCGCAGCAGACCTTCGCCGAACTGCTGCGCGAAGTGCGTGGCCAGATGCTCGACGTCCATGCCCATCAAGACGTGCCGTTCGACCGCGTGGTCGAAGCGGTCAACCCGCAGCGCGACCCCGGTCATTCACCGTTGTTCCAGGTGATGCTGGTGCTGCAGAACACGCCGGGCAACGCGGTGTCGATGCCCGAGCTGGAACTGGCGCCGTTCGGCACCAGCAGCGCCACGGCCAAGTTCGATCTGGCATTCGAATGGGTCGAGCGGGCAGGGCGGCTGGACTTGCTGGTGGAATACAACACCGACCTCTACGACGTTGCGACCATTGAGCGCCTGAGCGGGCACTACCGTCATCTGCTCGAACAGATCGCCGCCGACGCCAAGCAACCGATCAATGCCTTGCCGTTGATGAACGAGGCGGAGCGCCAGCAAGTGCTGGTCGACTTCAACCGCGCCGCGCCACTGACGCAAGCGGCGCCCTGCGTGCATCAACTGGTCGAAGCGCAGGCCGCGAGCAACCCTCAGGCTTGCGCGGTGGTATTCGAGGGAGAAGCCCTGAGCTACGCCGAACTCAATGCCAGGGCCAACCGACTGGCGCGGCATTTGCGCACGTTGGGCGTCGGCCCGGATGTGCGCGTGGCGGTGTGCATCGAGCGTTCGCTTGAATTGCCGGTGGCGCTGCTGGCGGTGCTCAAGGCCGGTGGCGCCTACGTGCCGCTGGATCCGGATTATCCGCTGGGACGCCTGAGCCATATGCTCGGCGACAGCACCCCGGCGGTGCTGCTGACGTTCGGTTCGGCGCAGGGGATTTTGCGTCAGGCCGTGCAAGGCTCGACCTGGGAAGCGCCGATCCTCGACCTCGAACAAGATGCCGCGAGCTGGGCGTCGTTGCCGGCGGACAATCTCGACCCACGTAATGTCGGCGTCACCCCTGACCATCTCGCCTACGTGATCTACACCTCCGGCACCACCGGTTTGCCCAAGGGCGCGATGGTCGCCCACCGTGGCTTGAGCAACCTGCTGCTTTGGTGTTTGCAGGTGTGCGGCGAAGCGGGGGCGATGCTGCACAAGATCCCGTTCGGTTTCGACGCCTCGGCGTGGGAGACCTTCTGGCCGTTGGCAACTGGCGGACGGCTGGTGATCGCGCGGCCCGGCGGGCATTACGAGCCGGCGTATCTGGCGCGCGAGGTGCGCGAGCAGCAGGTCACGGCGCTGGTGTTCGTGCCGGCGATGTTGCAGCTGTTTCTGGAGGTCGACGAGGTCAGTCAGTGTGCGTCGCTGACCGATGTGTTCAGTGGCGGCGGTGAACTGCCGCCGGCTCTGGCCCGGCGCTTCCAGGAGCGTCTGCCCCATGCGCGGTTGCACAATGTCTACGGCCCGACCGAAACCACGGTGATCAACAGCATCTGGACCCTTGAGCCCGGCGCCGACGTGCCGGCCCGGCAACTGCCGATCGGTCGGCCGATTTCCAACAATCGCTTTTACGTGCTCGATGATCGCGACGAGCCGGTGCCGGTGGGCGTGACCGGGCATCTGCATATTGGCGGCGTGGGCGTGGCCCGGGGTTATCTGGGGCTGGCGCAACTGAGTGCCGAGCGCTTTATCGACAACCCGTTTGTGTCAGGTGATCGGCTCTATCGCAGCGGCGATCTGGCGCGTTATCGCCCGGACGGCCAGCTGGAGTTTCTCGGTCGCAACGATTTTCAGGTCAAGTTGCGCGGCGTGCGCCTGGAACTGGGCGAGATCGAAGCCCGGCTCGAAGCGTTTCCCGGCATTCGCAGCGCGGTGGTGTTGATGGTCGGTGAAGCGGCGCAGGACCAGCGGCTGGTGGCTTGTTGCGTGGTGGCCGAGCCCGTTGACGAAGCGGCGGTGCACGCCCATCTGGCAACAACCCTGCCCAGAGCGGTGATCCCCGGCAGCTATCTGTGGCTGGACGCGCTACCGCTGACCGCCAACGGCAAGGTTGATCGCCCTGCGCTGACAGCGTTGGCGGATGAAGAAATGGTCAACCGTCAGGTCAACCTGAGCAGCCCGCGCGACCACATCGAGCTGGCGCTGTACCAGATCTGGAAAAGCCTGTTGCTGGCGCCGCAGATCGGCATTCGCGACAACTTCTTCAATGTCGGCGGCACCTCGATCGCCGCGATCAAAATGGCCCATGAAATCAGCCGGCAGTTCGCGGTCGAAGTGCCGGTGCGCGTGGTGCTCAGCTACCCGACCATCGAGGCGCTGGGTGGCTGGTTGCGGGTTGGCGCCAATCCGGCGCTGGCCCAGAGCAACCTGATCGAATTCCGGCGCGGCAGCGGCCAGCACAACGTGGTGTGCATTCACCCGGCGGGCGGTACGGCGTTCTGTTATCTGTCGCTGGCCAAGGTGCTGCCGGATGAAACCGGCGTGTACGGGGTGCAATCGCCGGGGCTGAATCCGGGGGAGAGTACCGAACCGACGGTCGAGGCGATGGCCGAGGCCTACTTGCGCCAGATCGAACCGCTGACGCAGCAACCGCTGATCCTCACCGGGCTGTCGTTCGGCGGTCTGGTGGCCTATGAAATGGCGCGGCGGTTGACGGCGGCGGGGCATCGGCAGGTGACCGTGGTGCTGCTCGACACCCAGGGCAGCGACGACCCTGGTTTCCGCGAACAGATCGGCACCGTGGACATGGCCGAGTTCCGCGACAAACTGGTGCGCTTCAACGGCATGTACCCCGGCATCGAAGACGCCCAGGTCGAACGCTACTTCAACATCTACAACCACAACCGTTTGGCCATGGCCGCCTATGAGTGCGCGCCGCGCGCCGGTCGCGTGGTGCTGATTCAGGCGCGGGAAGATTTCAGCCGCCATCAGTTGCACGAACTGCGCGGGTTCTGGCGCCGCCGCTCGGGCAGCGGCTATCTGGCGAAGCTGGTCAGCGGCGGGCACTGGGACATGCTCGAAAGCGCGGAAATCCACCGGGTCTCGCAAATCATCCGTCGGGAGCTGCAACGCTTCGACGCGCAGGAGACGAAATGATGAGTGCGCCCAAAGACATGCCGTTGCTCGCGCGTTTTGCCGAGCACGTGCGAAATAATCCGCAAGCCCCGGCAGTGATCGACCAGTCGCTCACGCTGACCTATGCCGAACTGGCCAGCGCCAGCGAACGCATTGCCCGAGGATTGCTGGCACGGGGTGTCGAACCCGGCCAGTCGCTAGCGTTGTGCATGCCGCGCTGCTGGCAGTGGCTGGCGGCAATTCTCGGCGCGTTGAAAGTCGGCGCGGTGGTGGTGCCGCTGGATCGGGCGAGCCCGCGCAAACGTCGGGAGTTGATGCTGGCGGATGCGGCGTGTGTCGGCCTGATTACCCTGGAAGAAGAACCGCTTTGGTCGCCTTCTTTGTGGCAAACCGGCATCGAGACCTTGCTCGATCAACCTGACGCTCCGCCGCAAACACTGGCCGAAGACTTTGCCGAGGTGGTGTTCCTGTTCTACACCTCGGGCACCACCGGCACGCCGAAAGCGGTCGAGGTGGGCGAGCGCGGTCTGCTGCGGCTGGCGCACACCGACGGCTATATCGAGATTTACCCGACGGACCGGTTTGCCTGCCTGTCCAACCCGGCATTCGATGCGTGCAGTTTCGAACTGTGGGCGCCGCTGCTCAACGGTGGTTGCTGCGTGATGATCGCCGACGAGGACGTGCTGGACGGGCGTCGACTGGCCGAGGTGCTGGAGCGCACGCAAGTCGACAACCTGTTCATGACGGTGTCGCTGTTCAACACGTTGATTGCCGAGTGGCCGTCATGCTTTTCCAGTGTGCGTCAGGTGCTGATCGGCGGTGAGCAGATCAGCGCCGCTGCTGTTCGTGGTTGGTATCGGGCCAACCCCGAGAGCCGCTGCCGGATTTTCAATGTCTATGGCCCCACCGAGTGCACCACGTTTGCCTTGTGCTGGCCGATCAGCCGCGACTTTGCCGGTGATTCGGCGCCCATTGGCCGACCGTTGCCGGACACCGGTGTGTGGGTGCTGGATGAGCAACAACGGCCGGTGCCGGCGGGCGAGGTGGGCGAGCTGTATTTGAGTGGCAGCGGCGTCGCCCGAGGCTATCGCAACCGGCCCGAAGAAACGGCTCGCCAGTTCGTCCGTTTGCCCGACCTCGACGGGGGGGCGCAGGTGCATTACCGCACCGGCGATCTGGTGCGGTGCAATGCCGAAGGCTTGATCGAGTACCTGGGGCGGGTCGACCGACAGGTGAAGATTCGTGGTTTCCGGATCGAGCCGGGGGAGGTGGAGCAACGCATGCTGGAGTACCCGGGCGTGGCGCAGGCGTACGTCTGCACGCGGCGGCTGGCGGCTGAAGATCATCAGCTGCTGGCGTTTGTCGTGCCGCGCGGGGATCTGGACTATCACGCGTTCGAAACTTACCTGCGGGCGCAACTGGCGCCGTATATGCGGCCGCATCAGTTGTTCCTGCTGGAGCGCCTGCCGCTGACGGCCAATGGCAAGATCGACCGCGACGGCTTGCTGGCCCAAGGGTTGAGTCCTTGGCATCCAGTCTTGACGGCAACGGATAACGAAAGCGCTTCACCGGCGCTGGACTGGTTGCTGAGTCAGGCCCGTTCGCTTCTCGGCCAACCCGCTCTGAGTGCGCAGGACGACTGGCTGGCCAGCGGCGGCGATTCGCTCAAGGCGATGCGCCTGCGTTCGGCAATCCGTGTTCGTTGGCAGCGCGAGATCGCTATCGACACGTTGCTCAACGAGCCTTTCTCGTCATTGGCCGAACGACTGACCGGTCAAACCACCTGCGATTCGATCTACCCGCCGGCGCCTCCGATCAGTAGCGCCAAACGCCTGCCGGCCACCGCCGAACAGCGCCGCTTGTGGCTGTTGCAACAACGCTCGCCGACCTCGACCGCCTACAGCGTGCCGCTGATTCTGCATCTGGCGGCGGGCGTTGATGTCACGGCACTGGCCGAGGCCGTGGGGCGACTGGTGCTGCGCCATCCGGGATTGCGCACGGCTTTTGCGCCCGGTGCCGATGGACTCGATCAGGTCATCGCCGAGCAGGGGGCGACCTGTCGCACCTTCGCGGTCGGGCATTTCACCGAGGACAACTGGCAGGCCTTCGCTGAATGGGTGTTCGCCGCGCCATTCGAGCTGACCACCCCGAACCTGTTTCAGTCCTGGTTGTTGCCGTTCGCCGATGGCAGCTGTCGGCTGTTGCTGAACCTGCACCACATCATCGTCGATGGCTGGTCGGTGAACCTGTTGTTCGACGACCTGGTGCAGCTCTATGCCGATATCCTGCAAGGCCACGACAGCCCGACGCCAGTTGCCCGATTGACGACGCTGGAGTTTGGTCAGTGGCAACGCCAGTGGAGCGTCGACCCGCATTATCGTGACCAGCGCCGCGCACTCGCCGAGTTGCATCGCCGTCAGGAAGAACCGTCGCCGGCCCTGATGCCAATGCGCGAAATCAGCCCGAATGCCCGGTTGCACCGGGAACCCTTGGGCGCCATCCGAAGCGCAGCCCTCGAACGCTTTTGCACCCAACAACGACTGACCCGTTTCGAAGTGCTGTTCAGTGTCTTCGCCTGGAGCCTGTACGCCCTGACCGGGTGCGAGCGACCACGGATCGCCAGCCCGGTGTCCAACCGACCGCTGGTGGAGTTCGAAGATACCGTCGGCATGTTTGCCAACACCGTGTTGATTCCCACCACCGTTGAACACGGATTCACGCTGAACGAGCAGTTGCGCAAACAGACCGCCACCGTGCGCGAAGTGCTGGCGTTGCAGGACGTGGCGCTGGCGGATCTGGTGGAAGACCTGCGGCTGTCGTCGAACCCTTCTTTGTTCGATTTCATGTTCGTGCTGGAAAACACCGATTACGCCGCGTTGGCTGACTCGAACCTGCGCGCCACGCTGGAATTCAACGAGCAGTTGCACGCCAAGTGCCCGCTGACCTTGTTGATGGTCGGCAGCGGGTCGCAACTGCAATGCTGGTGGGAATATCAGTGCGGCTACTTCGATGCCGAACAGATGCGGGCTGTGAGTGCGCTGTTCCGTCGAGGGCTGGATCTGTTGCTGGAAAGCCCGGCGGCCAGGCTCGATGATTTGCTCGGTCCGTATCGACGCAGCCTGCCACCGGCCAGCGAAGGTCCGAAGATTGCACTGCCGTTCAACACACTGGCGGACGGGTTCGAGCATCAAGTGCATTGCACGCCGCAGGCGGTCGCGCTGGTTCAAGGCCCGCAGCACCTCAGCTACAGCGAATTGAATACGCTGGCCGATGCTCTGGCAGCAACGCTGGTCGAGCGTCATCCATTGCCGACCGGGAATGCGCCGCTGCACGTCGTGCTGTTCCTCGATGCCTCGGTGGAGCACATCGTCGCCTTGCTGGCGCTGGCCAAACTCAACCTGACCGCCGTGCCGCTGGACCCTGCCTATCCGGTGGCGATCCAGCGGCAGGTGCTGGAGCAGGCGCAGCCGCATTGTGTGCTGTTCAGCGACACGACGGCGGCCGCGCTGGATGACCTGAACGCCGGACGATTTGTCACGCATCGGGTCGATCTGAACGCCAATGCCGGATCGTTCGAGCGTCCGCGCCACGCCGGTGAACGGCCGCTGTACACGCTGTTCACCTCCGGATCGACCGGCACGCCCAAAGGTGTGCAGGTGTCGGAGCGCACTCTGTGCAACCTGCTGCAATGGCAGCGCAGCGAAGGGCAGTTGTCGGCGAAAGCGGTAACCCTGCAGTTCTCGATGCTGTCGTTCGATGTGTCGTTTCAGGAGATTTTCAGCACCCTGTGCGGTGGCGGTTGTTATCACCTGATCACACCGCGCTGGCGTCAGGATGCCGAGGCGTTGCTGGATTACATGGTCGAGGCGCGGATCGAGCGTCTGTTCCTGCCGTACGTGGCCCTGCAGCATCTGGCGCAAACCGCGGTGGCCCGTGGCATTTATCCGTCGGCGTTGCGTGAGGTGATCACGGCCGGCGAGCAATTGCTCTGCACGGAGGCTTTGCGCAACTGGTTTGGCGGCATGCCGCAGGCCTCGCTGTTCAACCACTACGGTCCGACCGAAACCCACGTGGTCAGCGCCTGGCGCCTGCCGCCCGTAGCGCGGGACTGGCCGTTGCGCGCGCCGATCGGCCATGCCGTCGGTAATGCGCGGCTGTTGCTGGTCGATGAGCATGACCGTCCGGTCCCGATGGGCAGTCGCGGCTATCTGCTGGTGGCCGGGCCGATGGTTGCCCGCTGCTATCTGGCAGATCCTGCGCTGAACGCTGCGCGGTTTGTCGAACTGGCGGACGGCCGTTTGTACTACCGCACCGGCGATCTGGCGTGGGCCGATGCCCAAGACTGCCTGCATTACCTGGGACGTGACGATCAGCAGATCAAACTCAGCGGCCATCGTCTGGAACTGGGGCAGATCGAGGCGGCGCTGATGCAGGTGCCGGAAGTGGTCAACGCGGTGGTGGCGGTGCAGGCCGATCCGCCGAGGCTGATCGCCTGGCTGCAACTCGATGGCGAACCTGCAACCTCACAATTGCTGGATCGTCAGGTCGCGCGTCTGCTGCCGGCCCATGTGCGGATCGATGAATACCGACGGATCGACCTCTGGCCACGCACCCCCAGCGGCAAGATCGACCGCAAGGCCTTGGCGAATGTTGGCGAGGCGCTGGAGCGGCGCAGCACGCCACAACCGGTTGTTCAATTGACCGCGCTGGAACGACAACTGATCGAGTTGTTCCAGGCTGTGATCGGCCGTGACATCGAGCCGGAGCAGACCTTCTTCGAGGCCGGCGCCACCAGTCTCGGTCTGATGCGTTTGCATGGGCGTTACGCCGCAGAGTTGCCGCACAAGGTGACGATGGCCGATCTGTTCGAACACGTCACGGTGCGGCGTCTGGCGGCGCATCTGTCGACCGCACCGGTGGAGGTGGCGGAGCGTGTAAGGCTTTCCGATGCAGGCCATCAGCCGATGGCGATCATCGGCATGTCGGTGAATGTGGCCGGGGCGCAGAACCTGTCCGAGTTCTGGGCGATGGTGCAAGGCAATGAGTTGGGCATCGAGCACTTTGCTGCCGAAGAAGGCTTGATCGGCGCCCGCAGTCAGCTGGCCGGCATGCTCGATTTCGATCCCGAGTACTTCGGCATCAGCCGCCAGGAAGCGCGCCTGATGGACCCGCAACAGCGGCATCTGCTGATGGCGTGCGTGCAGGCCCTGCAACACGCGGCCATCGTCCCGTCGGCCGATGGCCCGCGCATCGGCCTGATCGCCAGTTGCGGTGAAACCACCTACTTCCAGCAGATGCTGCGCGAAACCGCCGAAGACGATCTGCCGGACGGTTTTCAGCTGGCGCTGCATCACGACAAGGACTTTCTGGCGACCAAAGCCGCGTATCACCTGGACCTCAATGGCCCGGCCCTGAGCGTGCAGGCCGCTTGCGGCAGTTCGCTGATCGCCGTGCACCTGGCCAGTTCGATGCTGCGTCAGGGCGACAGTGACGTGATGCTCGCGGCCGGGGTGCTGATCGACCCGACCCTGACCGAGGGCTACCGGCATCGCTCGCAGCACATCTTTTCCGCCGATGGTCTGTGCCGTCCGTTCAGCGACGACGCCAGCGGCACCCTTGGCGCCAGTGGTTACGGGGTGGTGGTACTCAAACCGCTGGCCAGGGCGCGAGCCGATGGCGACCGGATCTACGCGCTGCTCGAAGGCTCGGCGTTGAACAACGATGGCCGGGCCAAGATGAGTTACACCGCACCGTCGGTGGCCGGGCAGAGTGCGGTTATCCGCGATGCCTTGAACCGCGCCGGGTTGAGCGGTGCCGACATCGGCTACATCGAAGCCCACGGCACCGGCACCTTGCTGGGAGATCCGATCGAAGTCGCGGCGCTGACCAAGGCTTTCGGCGATGCGCCGGCCGGCAGTTGCGCGTTGGCCTCGGTGAAGAGCCAGATCGGTCATCTGGGCGCGGCGGCGGGGGTGGTCGGGCTGATTCGTGCCAGTCTGTCGGTGTTCCATGGCGTGCTGCCGCCGAACCTCGGTTTTGGCCGGATCAACCCGCAGATCGATCTGGAGCATTCGCCGTTCTATGTGCCGACCACGTCCCGGCCATGGCCGCAAGGGCGGCGTCGGCTGGCCGGTGTCAGCAGTTTCGGGATTGGCGGGACCAATGTGCATGTCATCGTCGGCGCTGCGCCCAAGGCGCAGGAAGAGGGCGAGGAAACACTGCCGCTGCTGATGATATCGGCCCATGGCCGAACGGAACTGCTGCGCGATATCGCGGCGATTCACGAATATCTGCAAACGAACCCGGGCCAGCACACCGCGTTGTTGCGGCACTTGCAGTCAGGTCGTCGGCAACTGCGTTGGCGCTTCGCGATGGTCTGCCGGGCAGGTGATGAGATTCCGTTGCAGCCAACTTCGATCAAGGAAATCACCGATTCGGGCGCGCAGTTGGTCGCCCGTGATCAAGCGCCGCAGGAACTGCTCGACGCCTGGTACGAAGGTGCGAATATTCAGTGGCCGCAGCGCTCGGCACCGCCACCCTGGGACTTGCCGCCGTCGTCGTTCGATCTTCAGCCGTATCGCTTCCAGACGCCTGTAGCTGCTCAACCTGATGCACCAGCCCTGGAGCGACAATCGCTGGCGGACTGGTTCCACCTACGTCAGTGGGTGCGCACCCGGCGTCTGAGCGGGATAACTACGGCCGGATCCCGTGAGGTGCTGATCCTGTGCAGCCACGAAGCGCCCGAATCGACCTTGCTCGCGAGCCTGAGCGCCGTGTACCGACGCGTGATTCAGGTCCGCGCGGGCAACGGCTTCAAACGCTTGAGTCCGGACCGTTTCGAGTTGGATCCTCTGGACACTGATGCCCTGAACCGGTTGCTCGCCGAAGTTGCTGACCCTGATCTCGGCGAACTCGACTGGCTGCATGCCTTGCCGCTGGCGGTGTCGGGCGCGGTCAACGAGCAATCGCTGGATCTGGCGCAGTGGGCCTGCCTGGATACGGTCAGTGCGCTGATGCAGGCCTGGGGGCAGACCGCGCGCACGACCCGTCTGCGCTTGTGGTTGATGTCATGGCAGGCCTGCCCGGTGGACGGCGAAGTGCAACGTCCCGAGTTGGCAGCACTGGCCGGCATCACCGAAGTGGTGCCGCAGGAATACCCGGTGCGTTGCCACTGGCTGGACTGGCCGTCGTCGCGCCTCGAAACCCAAGGCGCAGTGCTGGCGGCATTGCTGGCCGATCCTTCATCGTTGCCTCGGCGAATGGCGGTGCGCGACGGTTACCTCTGGCTGCCACGCCTGATACCTCAGCCATTGATTGGCCCGGCAACCACGCCGCTTTTACCGGAAGATGGAACGTTCCTTGTGCTGGGCGGGACCGGTGGCATCGGTCGGACCTTGTGTGAACACCTGCTCCAGGCACCCGCGCGCCGTGTGGTGCTGATCTCGCGCCAAGGGCAATTGCCTGAGTCACTGGCGACTTACAACTCGCGGATCGATTGCATCAAAGCGGATATCGCCGACCTGGCGCACTGGCCGCAGGTCCTCGATCAAATGGCGGTTCGTTACGGTCGTCTGAGCGGGGTGATCCATGCGGCGGGTGTGGGGGCGGGCAGTCTGATCCGTCATCGCGATGCCGGGCAAATGGCCGAGGCGATGGCCGCCAAGACCCGCGGCATGCTGGCGGTCGAGGCTTTGATCGAGCACTTGAAACCGGGTTTTGTTCTGTACTGCTCGTCAATGTCGGCACTGTTCGGCGGCGCGGGGCATCTGGACTACGCAGCGGCCAGCGGGGTGCTCGACGGCTTTACCCACTATCGCCCGAATCCGGCCGACGCTTGCCTGCGCCTGGGGATCAACTGGGACATCTGGCGCGACATCGGCATGGCCACCACCAGCAACGGCGGAGACGCCGCACATCTGGAGCATCTGACGGTCGGTCTCTCGGCGCAAGAGGGCTGCCGGGTGTTCGATCTGGCGATGGCGACGCAGTTGCCGCAACTGCTGATCTCCACCACCGGCATCGACACGGCGCGGCGGTTTTATCCGGTTCGCCATGGCGCCGTGGCCGCAGTGGTCGAGGCGCCGAAGGGCGTGGATCTGTCGGCGCGCTTGCGTGAGTGTCTGTGCAAGTGGCTCGGCGTGTCCGAGCTGGAAGATGAAGATTCGCTGTACGACCTGGGCGCAGATTCGTTGACGCTGCTCGATCTGATCGACGAACTGCAGGCAGCCACCGGCGAGGTGTTCCAGTTGTCGCAATTCAGCCACAAGGTCAGCCTGAACGAGGTGCTGGGGCTGGTGTCGACCGCCACGGGTGAAGAGGCCGCGGCCGTGACACTGCACGGCTGGCACGACGCGGTGCGGATCGATCAGTGGCATGCCGGTGCCGGCCGCGATTGGCTGTACCTGATCCACCCGGTGGGTGGTGATGTTCAGTCTTATCGGGAACTGGTCTCGGCGCTGCCGGCGGAACTGGGCGTGTGCGTGATCGCCGACCCGGCGCTGCGCCTGCCGCAGTTGCCGAACATCAGCGTGGAGGAACGTGGACTCTGGTATCTGGAGGCGATCAAGGCCCATCTTCCGCACGGCAGCACTTGGCGTCTGGCCGGCTGGTCGTTCGGTGCATGGGTGGCGCAGGCGCTGTGTCATCAGGCTCAGGCTGAGGGCTTCAGGCAGCCGTTGTTGTACCTGATCGACCCGCCCGCGCCGGATGCCGGTGCGGAGCTGGCCGGCATCGATGAACAGACCATCGAGCAAGTGTTCCAGCGCGAGTTCGCCCAGCGCTGGCCGGCGGTCGAAGGGCAGGGCTTGGCCGAGGAACGTCAGGCGTATCTGCAACGGTTGACGGTGTGCTGCCGCAACAACATGACCAGCATGATCGACTTCCAGCCGCCGGCGCTGGCAACAACAGCAGTGCGACTGTTCATCGCCGGACACGCCAATCCTTACGGGCTGGGCAATGCCTGGAATCCGGATGACCTGCAACGCAGCTGGCAGGCCTTGCTGCCGCAGTTGCGCAGCAGGCAAACCCTGGACACCGATCACTACGGCATCGTGGCGGGCCGCTGGGCGCGGTTGTTGGCCGAAGTTATCGGTACGGATGAGCCAGCGCCATGAACGAACCGACCTTGATGCCGCAATGGTGGCTGGCCCTGACCAAGGTGCTGTGTGAAGTCGAACCGGACGAGGCCTTGCGTCTGCGCTTGAGCCGAGTCCGGGGACAGGTGCCGTTTCAGCTGTTTCATCTCTGGCAGGCTGACGTTGTCATGCCGATGCTCGGCGACGCCTTGCCGGAACATCAGCAGGCGCTGCTCGCGTTGCAAAGCCTGCACCAGCGAGCGGCGCTCGGCGTGATCGGGCGTCAGGGCGAATGGCGGGCAACGCTCAAACCGGTGTTGCTGGCGCTGTATCGCAAGGCCTATGCCTACGACGCGGCTTACGCCAAGGCCCACGCCAGTGCGCTGAGCTACGGCCTCGCGCCGGCTAACACCGCCATGATTGCCGAGCACTTCGGCGATGCCGAGGCGTTCGCCGAGTACTACGCGCAACTGAATACCGAGGCCGCTGCCACGGCGTTTGCCCAGGCCCATGCCAGCGCCAACGCCGAGGTCTCGGCCCGGGCTTTTGCGGCCGACGACGCAGCAACCTGCGCGCAGGTCTGTGGGTCGACCGTGCGGGTCTACGTCGGGGCATGCGCTTCGAGCGACGAACAGCGGCATGCCGCACTCAACCATCTCGTCGCCGGGCTCGAGCGAAGCCTGGCCACGCTGCAGTCCCGTTCAACAGGAGAACGACATGAATGACGCACAACTGCAATTCGATGTGGTGATCAACGCTCAGGGCCAGTATTCCCTGTGGCCGGCGGGCAAGCCGATGGCCAGCGGCTGGAGCGAGGCGGGGATGCGCGGTGAGCGCCAGGACTGCCTGGATTACATCAATGAACACTGGATCGACATGCGCCCGCGCTCGCTGCGCGAGCAGTCATCGCTGTCGTTCCAATAAAAAGGTGAGGGAACATGGATCAGTTGGCACTCAAGGCAATCGAGCGCATCGCCGCAGAACAGCGTGCGCCTTATCGGCACATCACGGTCGAGCGGATCACGCCGATCATCGGCGCCGAGATTGGTGGCGTCGATCTTTCACAGCCGCTGAGCGACGAGCAGCTCGCGGAAATCCGCCGGGCCTTTCTGGAGAACCACGTGGTGGTGTTCCGCGACCAGCACCTGACGGTGGACGAGCACAAGGCGTTCGGTCGGCTGTTCGGTGAGCTGCGGGCGCTGCCGGTGGAAGACATCGACGGCGATGACCCGGAGCTGGTGGTGATCCGCGCCAATGCGCAATCGCGCTACGTGGCCGGTGAAACCTGGCACACCGACGGCACCGCCGACCTGGCGCCGTCCATGGGCTCGATGCTGTACGTCAAGGAAACCCCGGCCATCGGCACGGGCGGCGACACGCTGTTCGCCAACATGCACCTGGCGCTGGAAATGCTCTCGCCGACAATGCAGCAGTTTCTCGGCGAATTGACGGCGATCCACGACGGCGCAATTCCGTGGAAGGGTTATGAAGCGCCGGCCAACCTGCCGAAAAACGAACACCCGGTGGTGGTTCGCCACCCGGAAACCGGGCGCAAAACGCTGTTCGTCAATTCCGGGTTCACGTCGCACATCGTCCAGTTGTCCGGCGGCGAAAGTCAGATGCTGTTGAACATGCTTTTCGATCTGGTGGCGCGGGAGCCGGTTTTGAGTTGTCGTGTGCGTTGGACGCCGAACAGCCTGGTGTTCTGGGATAACCGCTGCACCCAGCACCATGCGGTCTGGGATTATTTCCCGCATTCGCGGTATGGCGAGCGGGTGACGATTCTGGGGACGCAGCCCAAGGCTTGATGACCCCCTGTGGGAGCGAGCTTGCTCGCTCCCACAGGTCTGGGTCTAAATTCCTCGTTTGAGCAGTTGCTCGACGATCAGCTCGCCAAACGCTAGGTTCCCGTGCAGCGGGTCATCCACTTCGCAGTACGCCGGAAGCTGAAAACCCTGTTCATCATTCGCTGCGGCGCGCACGTCGATCAGCTCGATGCCGAGCCCTTGCAGACGCTCGATCAGTAGCGCCTGCGCGGCCATGAACACCCGCGAGTCGGACAACTCCGGCACCCGCTGCGGTGGCAGCACGGCGAACACTTTGAGGTTCATCGCCCGGGCCTGCTCATAGAACGCCAGCGCAGGCCGGGACAGGGTGTCGACGATGGATTCGAACAACGGCCCGGCGAGAAAACCTTCATCGAATTCGCCGTCCGGGGCCTGGTAGCACGTCCAGTTCGGCGCGGTGGCGAGGTAGTGCAGGCTCAGGCCGATGGTGCTGACCAGCGGCACCCCGACCCTCGCCAGTTGCGGCACTTCGAACGGTTCAAGGGCCTGACGATACAGGCGCTCCATCTCGGCCTCGCGAAACACCACGTCATGGCGGGTCAGGCTGAAAAAGTCCACCGCGAAATCCCGGCCGGTGCCCAGCGGGCCGCCGCTGAAAGGTAACTCACGGGCCTGCGCCGCCTTGCCGATGACCCCGGCATGGGAATCGCCCAGCAGCAGAAACCTAGGCGTAGTAATCGAGCACGGCGTCTTCACAGACAAGCTCCTCGCTGGGCACGCAGGTGGAGGGCACGTTGACCGGCGTCTGCACCGGTTGAACGGCATCGAGTCCGGCGAAAAACTGCTGCATGACGAATGCCACGCCTTCGGGTGTGACCTCACGCTGGTTGGGCTGGTAGAACGCGCCCTTGAACGGTGTGCCGGTGATGATTTCGTAGGAGGGGAAATAGTCGACGTCGCACAGGTCTTCACATAGCTGCCCGGCGACGGCGCGCAGGACCGATTTGGAATAGGTGGTGGCGCTCAGCACATGCTCACCCGTGGCGGTCGCTGTCAGGGGCACCGGTGACACGGTGAGCAGCACGCGCAGTTGCGGGTTGATCGAACGCATCAACTCCAGTGCCCTGACTATCTCGCCGTAGGTGTCCATGAAGCCGAAGTTGCAGAAGCGATGCAGCTGCGGATCGAAGGTCCCCCGCACGGTGCCGGGGCACACGGGGTACACCAGACCGGTCTGACGGTTTTGCCAGGCTTCGGTCAGGCCGAGGGTAAACACGAACACTTTGGCCCGGCGCAGGGCTGTGCGGATCGCGTCTAGGGTGGCTTGGCGCGATGCGAACAGCGCGTCCTCGCTGGCAAAACCGTCGGGCTCCACGGCGGGGCGGAACGGGTCGAAGAAGCGCCCGTCATGGGCCCAGGTTTCGTCGGGCGGCAGGCTCACGCCCAGCGCCCATTCGAGCCATTGGCAGAGCATCGCCGGGGTGTACAGATTGCCGGTGCGAAACGAGAAAACCCCGTAGTTGTGGGCCTTCCAGTCGGTTTCGGCCAGTCCGGCCGGGGCCGGCTCTGCATCCAGCCAGTTCATGCCGCGTTCCACCAGCGCCCGGCCGATGTGCTGAGCGAAACACGAGCCGGCGGTGACGATGGCGTCCTTGTTGCCGATCTCGAATTGCGGCGTCCACAGTTGATCGATGTTCAGCGCGGGCTTGTCCGCCACGGCGGTGCGCCAGAACGCGCGGGGTGGCAGGCATTGATAAGGATTCACGACGAGGGCCTCCTTGGCGGTCGCTGATAAAACGGGGTCAGCTGATTTGATAGCGGTAGATCAGGTCGTCAAACCAGCGATCGCCAATCTGATAGGCCTGCGGCACGCGGCGCTCGAATACAAAACCGCATTTCTCCAAAACCTTGCAGGACGCGATATTACCGTCGGTCACGGTCGACTCCAGCGAGTCCAGGCCGATGGCGGCGGCGTAGTCGATGATCGCCTTCCGCGACTCGGTGCCGAAGCCTTTGCCCTGATGTTCGGGCAACAGCAGACAACCCACCTCGGCATGCCCCGGCGACAGGATGCGAAACCCGGTCACGCCCAGTTCCTGCCCGCTGGCCCTGTCGGTCACCACCAGACACAACCAGTGATCCGACTGCGGCCCCCAGGCCGGAAGCCGATGCTCGAAGCCTTTGCGAACCTGGTCCTCGGCGATTTCACCGAACACGTACTGCATGGTTTGCGGCTCGGAATGCAGCCTGAGGAACAGCGGCCAGTCGGCTTCGACCATCGTGCGCAGGTCCAGGCGTTGCGTGGTGAGCTCAAGCATCCGCTGCTCCTTGCAAGTGCGAAAAGGGAAGACGGTTTTTTACTGGGTGTGGGGGGAAAGATCAATGTTTTGATCGGGCATGTTTTGCCGCGCCGACCTTGGACGCCCCTCGTCGCGGTACTCTCCGGCAGCCGAGCTGCCGGAGGTGGATCGGCGAATTGATCGGTTACGGCTTGACCGGTTTGACCAGGTCGGTCTCGCTGCTGTCGAGCACGAACACCGCCAGCAGACGGGACGGTTCGGTGGTGCTGGCATTGGCGCTCACCGCGTGGAAATCACCCGGTTGTTCGACGAAGTTTTCCCCGGCCTTGTAGACCTTCTCCGGCCCGTCGCCGACCTTGCTGCGCACCGCACCCTCAAGCACCGTGGCGTAAATGAACGCGGACTTGGGATGAAAGTGCGCCGGCGAAGATCCACCGGGCGCGTATTCCACCAGCACGCCCTTCATGGATTTACCCGGAACGTTCGGCAGGGCGCGGTCGAACACCACGGTGACCTTGCCGGCCTGCGGCTCGGCGGCCGAGGCGGAGGAAATCGAAACGGCCGCAAACGTGGCGGCCAGCAGGATTCGGCTGAACATGGCGATACTCCTTCTAAGCGGATGGGGGTGTTTCAGCGCTGGGTCGATTTCGCCAGCCAGTCTTCGAAGCGCGTCGGGCCCAGGCGCGGGTTGCTGCTGCCGGGGGTGAGCGACTGGTCGTCGAGCACATCGCCGAAGTAGCGGGCGTGAACGTCCGGGATCACTTTGCGGGTGTCGTGGGTGGCGCGGAAAAAGCGCCGGACCAACTCGTCGAGCGGCATGGCTTCGGGGCCGGCAATCTCCTGCGTGCCGTTGATCGGCGCGGCCAGTGCCACGTCGGTGAGTGCTGCCGCGACATCGTCAGAAGCCATGGGCTGGATCAACGCCGGCGACAGGCGCACTTCCTCGCCGACGGTGGCGGCCTGGGCGATGCCGCCGACAAATTCGAAGAACTGCGTGGCCCGTAACAGGCTGTACGGAATGCCGGACGCCTTGATCAGATTCTCCTGCGCGACCTTGGCGCGGAAGTAACCGTTGGCGGGCAGGCGCTCACTGCCGACGATCGACAGCGCCACGTGATGGCGAACCCCGGCGGCGTCTTCGGCAGCGAGCAGATTACGGGTGGAGGTTTCGAAGAAATCGAGCACGGCCTGGTCTTCCCACGACGGCGCGTTGGACACATCGACCACAACCTGGGCACCGTCCATCGCTTCGGCCAGGCCTTCGCGGGTGATGCTGTTGATGCCGGTGTTGGGGGAGGCGGCGAGGGCATCGTGGCCGCGTTCGCGCAGATTGTTCACAAGTTTCGATCCGATGAGGCCGGTGCCTCCGATAACGACGATCTTCATGGCAACTCTCCACTTGACGACGGCAACCATTGCTGTCGATGTGCGTTGAGCATGCTTGTGGCGCCCGGGCAAATCCTTGTGGTGACCTTGGATTTGCCTTGGTTTTTTGTCCAGACAGGCCAATCCGTCGGCAGATGCGTAGACCAATGTGCACACCGGTGCGGCGGTTCAAGGTCTGCCGTATCATTGAGCGCACGACAATCGCCCGCTCGGATACGGAGTCGGGGGCCCAGACCAGAGAACAGCCACCGTGCAATTCGTGTTTGAAGACTACGTGCTCGACCAGCAGCGCCGGGAACTGACCTGGCGCGGGGAGGTAGTGACTGTCGGGCCGCAGGTCTTCGACTTGTTGCTGGTACTGGTCGGCAACCGCGAGCGGGTGGTGAGCAAGGACGAACTGTTGAGTGCCGTGTGGAGTGGCCGGATCGTTTCCGAATCGACCATCACCAGCCACATCAACGCCGTGCGCAAGGCTATCGGCGACAGTGGTGAACAGCAGCGCCTGGTGCGCACGGTACCGCGCAAGGGCTATCGCTTTGTCGGTGAAATCATCCCGTGCGACTGTCCTGTCGACGCACCAGAAGCACCTGCGAAACCCGAGGTGGCCGCGACACTTGTCCTGCCGGAAAAACCTTCGATCACCGTCCTTCCATTCCAGAACCTCAGCGGCGATCCCGAACAGGACTACTTCGCCGACGGCATCGTCGAAGACATCATCACCGCTTTGTCACGCCTGCGCTGGTTGTTCGTCATCGCTCGCAACTCCAGCTTCACCTATAAGGGCAGGGCGGTGGATGCACGAGGCGTCGGTCAGGAACTGGGTGTGCGTTATGTGCTGGAAGGCAGCGTGCGCAAGTGCGGCAACAAGATCCGCATCACCGGCCAGCTGATTGACACCTGCAGCGGAACGCACCTGTGGGCCGAACGCTTCGAAGGTCTGCTCGACGATATTTTCGAGCTCCAGGATCAAGTGGCCGAAAGCGTTGTGGGCGCCATTGCGCCACAGCTCGAACGCGCGGAAATCGAGCGGGCCAAGCGCAAGCCCACCGACAGCCTCGATGCCTACGATTACTACCTGCGAGGGACTGCCAAGCTGCACATCGGCACCCGAGCGGCGATCGAGCAGTCATTGGCGCTGTTCTACCGGGCGATTGAGCTGGATCCGGAATTTGCCTCGGCCTACGGCATGGCCGCGTGGTGCCACTTTTGGCGCAAGCTCAACGGCTGGATGACCGATCGGTCTCGGGAAATCGCCGAAGGTGCGCGGCTGGCGCGAATGGGTGTGGAGCTGGGGCGCGATGACGCCGTGGCGCTGACCCGTTGCGGTCATGCTCTTGCCCATCTGACCGGGGATGTCGATTGTGGCATCGCCTTGCTCGATCGGGCTCGACTGCTCAACCCCAACCTGGCGCCGGCCTGGTATCTGGGTGGCATCCTGCGTGCCTTGCGGGGCGAAACCGAGGCCGCCATTGCCAACCTCGAGCACGCCGTGCGCCTGAGCCCGCTGGATCCGGAGATGTTCCGCATGCAGGTCGGGATGGCACTGGCGCACTTCTTCGCCGGTCGCTTCGAGCTCTCGGCTTCCTGGGCCGAGAAAGCGCAGGGAAACCTGCCCAGTCTGCTGGCAGCGGCGGCCTTGATCGCCGCAAGCCACGCGCTCAGTGGGCGAACCGACAAAGCCGGGCAAACCATGGAACGTGTGCGCCAGCTGGACCCGACCTTGCGGGTGTCCAGCCTGAGTGCGTGGCTGCCCATTCAACGGCCTGAAGACGTGGCCCGGTTCGCCGAAGGTTTGCGGTTGGCGGGGTTGCCGGAGTGACGACGCAGTCGGCCAATCAATCCATCGAAAAATGCATTCGCATGTCCATCGCGGCATCGTACTGATTGCTGGCTACCCGGCGTTCGATCAGGCGGTCGGAGCCGCCTTCGGCAACACGGCGTTCGATCAGGCGGTCGGAGCCGCCCTCGGCGACGCGGCGTTCGATCAGGCGGTCGGAGCCGCCTTCGGCAACTCGACGTTCCATCAGCCGATCCGAACCCCCTTCGGCAATCTGGGTCGGCGCCTTCCTGGCCCGGTACTGTTGCACCGATGAAAGCTCTGAATCCGGAGTGCTGGTTTCCTGTCTGTTGGCCACCGGCATGTCGGGCAGGCAACTTGCGCCGAATGCATGAGTGGCAACTATCCAGGTGGCTGAAACAATGGCAACGGGCAATACCAATCCAATAGTTTTCATCGTGATCATCCTGAGTCGTAGTGGGATTTCGTTATTGAACTTCCGGGTTGCAACCAGACAGGTTCTAAATCAATCGAATACTTTTAATGAGGAACTCCATGTTCCTGCGCGGACAGGCGAATTCGGTTATGCGCAATCAGGCGCATGACGTAGCCCAACTTGATCGCGGTCGGCCCGAGGATTGTCATCCCGTGGGCACCGACCAGCGTGGGCAAGGCCAGGTGAGCGTCAAACACATACGCCAGGAAGACTCCCGCCATCAACATGCCCAGACCCCCGATCAGTAATACGTGGGACAACTTCAGCACGCGGTACGAGTCTTCAAAAAAGTCATACATGTTGATCAGCCATCCCTGGGTTCGTGAATGAGTGGGTAAATGTCGACGCGCACGGAAACCGCGAAGTCAATGACTTTGCCGGCCGTTGCATTTGATGGAGGGATTTTACTGTTGGGCGTAGGGATCAACCATGTTGCATAAGTTTGGTTTTATCCTGCCCGTGTATGTAGAAGTCATACCAACGTATATAAACAACTATCAATGTGCGCTGAATAAGGGCGCTGCATCTAATGGTTGATACCCAGGCTTTCGGCCATTCGAACCAGATCGGCGAACGATTGCGCGCGCATCTTGCGCATGGCCTGGCTCCGGTGAATTTTCACGGTGATCTCGCTCAAGCCGATGGCACTGGCGATCTGTTTGTTCATCAAGCCCGAAACGGCCAATCCCATTACCGACTGCTCTCTGACCGTTAGTGCCCCATAGCGTGTGCGCAATTCATGATGGCGGCGTTCGCACTCGCGGTGTGACCTGTCCCGCGTATGCGCGGCGACCACGGCATCGATCATTGCCTGCTCGCGAAACGGTTTTTCCAGGAAGTCGACGGCACCGGCTTTCATGGCGCGCACCGTCATGGCGATGTCGCCGTACCCGGTCATGAATATGATCGGCAGGTGGATTTTGGCGTCGGCGAGCGCCTGCTGAAAGACCAGCCCGCTGGTGCCTTGCAATCGAACATCGAGCACCAGGCAACTGGGCAGGTCAGGTCGCTCGTATTTCATGAAGTCGGCGACCGATCCGAACAACTCGACCTGCAGGCCGATGGAGCGCAACAGGCTGCCAAGGGCCTCGCGCAGGGGGGCGTCATCATCAATGATGAAAACGATGGATTCAGGGTTTCGCTCGGGTGAAAGTTCTACGTCCATACGCGGGATGGCTTCGCGGCGATCGGGCTGCGCAGGATGCTGAACAACTCAATGGAAAGCTTTGCCCGAGCCTCCGGTTTTCATTGGATTTTGCTTGGCTAACCGTCCAGAGGCCATCGACCTGGTACTTCTTCTATCGATGGCCTTGATGGGTCAGTTTCCTGTCCGGGCGACAATCGCAAAATTCCCCGGTGCCTTTTCCAGCAACCCCAGAAATCTCACGAGATCGACCTTGCTGCCATCCACCTTCAGATCATCGGAGGTGAGCGTTTCTTTCAGCCCGGCGGTGCCGCCCAGCAGTTGGACGAACAGGTCCTTGGTGACGGTCAGGGTTGCGTTGGCGTTCGCCGCGGTCGGGCCTTTTCGATAGTGCAGCACGGCGTTCTCGATCCACAGCACGAACGATTCATTCGTATCGGTCAGCACCAGATTGAACGTCCAGTGCTTGCCATCTGCCGCCGGCCCGTCGAGGCTTGCGGCCATGGCTTCGAGGAAGCGTTCGGTGGGCGTCTGCTTCATCAGTTCGATCAGGTCGGAGCGTTTGACGCCCTTGGTCGGCGGGCCGTTGCGCAGTTCCATGGCAGCGGTCAGGTAGCTGTTGCGCCAGGTCGCCGACTCCGCCTGATAGCCCATCTGTTCATACGCGCGGGCCAGCAGCTCCTTGGCGGCGGTGTCGTCCGGTTTGGCGAGTACAGCCTGGTCCAGCAGTTCGGCGACCCAGCGATATTCGCCCTTGTCATAGGCCACGCGCGCGGCTTCGACCACTTTGGCGTTGCCTCCCATCAACTCGACGTAGCGCTTCGCCGACTCTTTGGGCACCAGAGGATTCAAGTGGGCAGGGTTGCCATCGTAGGCGCCCAGATACATCTGGTAGATCGCCTTGACGTTGTGGCGCAGGTCGCCGTAATAGCCACGGGTGCCGAAGTACGAGGCCAGCGAATCCGGCAGCTGGATCTTGTCGGCGATCTCGTTGGGCGTGTAGCCGGCGTTCATCAGGCGCACGGTCTGGTCGTGCAGGTACTTGTAGACATCGCGGTGCTTGGTGATGAATTCGCGGATCCGTTCGTTGCCCCAGATCGGCCAGTTGTGCTGACCGAAATAGACCTCGGTGTCGCCCAGTTCGTCGAGGGCGATTTGCGTGTATTCGGACCAGCGCAGCGCATCGCGCACCTTGGCGCCACGGATCGGCAGCAGGTTGTGCATGGTCTGCGCCAGCAGCTCCGCACCGCCGTATGCCTTGAGCGCGGGGATCGAAAAGGTCAGCTCGGCCGGGGCTTCCGCGCCGGGCATGTTGTGGAACACGAAGCTGACGCCGTCGAGTACCAGCGGCTGGACCGGCTGGTCGATGATCTGCGTCGGCGGCAGGATGCCCATGCTGCCGTAGGCGACGTTCTTGCCCAGCCCCGTGTCGACGATGCCGGTCACGCTCGGGGTCAGGTTCTTGCCGAACTGATACATCGAACGCCGCGCCATCGCCGGGCCCGCCAGGATGTTTTCGCTGGTGGCTTCCTCCATGAACCCGGCGGGCGCGACGATGGGAATGTTGCGCTGGGCCACTTCACTGCTTGAGGTGATGCCCAGCACACCGCCGAAATGGTCGGCATGGTCGTGGGTGAAAATGATCGCGCTGACGGGCTTGTTGCCCAGATGCTCGCGGGCGAAGGCCAGCGCTGCGGCGGCGGATTCCCGGGAGGTCAGCGGGTCGACCACGATCCAGCCGGTTTGCCCGTCGATCAGCGTCATGTTGGCGATGTCGAAGCCGCGCAACTGGTAAATCCCATCGCGGACCTTGAACAGACCTATCTGCGCATTGAGCATCGCGTGCCGCCACAGGCTCGGATTGACGGTAGCTGGTGCCGGGCCTTCGACGAAACGGTACGCATCGAAATCGATCAGGGCATTGCCGTCAGCGCCGAGGATCTTGCCGGTCGGGCGGGCGATAAAGCCGCGCTGGGCATCTTCCATGTCCCGGTTGTCGCTGAGGTCCAGGCCCTTGATCGACGCCTGGATCACCGCTGCCGTGGCGGGCGTGGCGTCGCCGGCTGCGACGCCGGGTTTGTTATCGCAGCCGGCGAGGGACAGCAGCGCCAAGGCGATGATCGTGTAGAAGGTCGGTTTCATTCTTGTTGTTCTCCGAGGGTCGAATGCGCTCCAGCCTAGGGGCAGGGCGGCGATGTATCCAATGCATTGTTTACATCCGGATAATGCGTCGCTAGCATCGCGCGAATGGACCTCAAACGACTCTCACACCTTCTCGCACTGGCCGATGAACGCCATTTCGGCCGCGCGGCCGAACGCGTTCATCTCAGCCAGCCAGCCCTGAGCCGCAGCATTCAGGCGCTTGAGAGCGAAACCGGGCAGCGCCTGTTCGATCGCGATAGCGGCGACGTTCGCCCGACGCCGGCGGGGGCGTTTCTGATCGAGCGGGCGCGGCGGCTGCTGTTCGATGCCCGCTCGCTGGAGCGGGACATGGCGCTCTACAGCGATCGCCAACTGGGCAGCCTCGCCTTTGGCGTCGGGCCTTTCCCGGCTGCGATGTTGATGCATCAAGTGGTGCCGCGACTGCGTCAGGATCACCCGGCGGTTACGCTGCGGGTGGAAGTGAACAACTGGCAGATTCTCGAAGCGCGGTTGCGTGCTGAAGCGATCGAATTCTTCGTTGCCGACATTCGCAACTTCACGGCGGACTCCGACCTGCTGATCCGTTCGCTGGGCCAGGTCTCGGCAGGTTTCTTCGTACGACCGGAGCACCCACTGGCCGGGCGTAAAGTGGCGATGGGAGACCTGGAAGGCTATGGCATCGCCACGACGCGCCTGCCGGAAGTAGTGAAACTCGAGACCGCCCGAACCCTCGGCATCCCCACCCGCCAGGCGCTGCCCATTGTGCTGGAGTGTGATGACGTGGCGTTGCTCAAGACCGTCGCTGGCTCAACCGACACCATCCTCGGCGTCATTCATGGTGCTGTGGCTGAAGATATTCGGGCGGGGCGTTTGATCGAGCTTCATGTTGTCGACAGGCCGGGGTTTCACTCCGAAATCGGCGTGGTGAGTTTGCAGGGCAGAAGCTTGTCGCCGACCGCGCTGTGTGTGATCGAGGCGGTCGTTGCCGAGATGCAATCCGTTCACGTCGAACAATCCCCACGTCTTTAGAGATACGTCCTACAGTCACGATTTTCCTGCTTCGTTAACGTCGTGCAGCCCCTTGCGAGGGGCTGCCGATGCATGAACGAAAGGACAATCAGTGGCTGGTCAAAAGGACATTCCCCGGGTTCCCAACCCACCGGCGGGCGACGGGCATCACGTCACTTACCGCTACATGACGGCCACCAAACTGGCTGATCAGAACGACCGACAAAACAAGTACGACGCCATGCTGGCGCGGCAAGACGCCTTCGAACGTAGCCGTGAGATGGCGGCGAACAAGCCAGAGCCAGCGCGCGCCGGCTGCGTGTTTGCCAAGTCGTGCAAGCTGCCGGACGCGATTATCGATTACTCGAATCCTTCGGGAATGGTGCCGACTGACAGCCTGAAGGATTACGGCGAGCTGGTTTTGCTCGGTGGGCGTGAGGCCGATGACAGCGGTGGCGTTGCACTCAAGAAAATCAGCGGCACGGCAATTCCAGCGGGGCTGGGCACTTTTGCCCTTGCTGGTGAGGCGTTCAAGGCATTGCCCGCGATGGCCTCTGCTGCTGTCAGCCCGTTGCTCGGTCTGGTGGCGATGTTCATGCCGTCAAACCTGGGCGACAGCGCGCTCTATACCGAAGATCAGTTGCTCGCCCTCAAACAGGCCCGAATCCGCGTGCGCTTGCGCGTTGAACAGCAGGCCGATGGCAGTCTAAAGGGTTACGGCTTCTATACCGGCAAGAATCGCGACTGGGAGATGGTTGATGTCGTGCGGTTCGCTGCACGCGGTAACCGGTTTATTGCAGACCTTGGTGAAGGTGTTGAGCTGATCTGGACGCCGGCTGTGGACGGTTCCGACATTCTTGGTATTCCGGCACTGGAGGCTGGTCCGCAAGCGCCGCATATCTGGGTGTATCCGCCGACAAAAGCGGCGGACGGGATTCTGGTGAATCCGGTTTATCCGCCGGAGTATCGGGATTTCATAATGGTTTTTCCGGCGGATTCCGGGGTTCGGCCGCTGTACATTGTCTTGAATGTTTCCAGCAGGAAGCTTCCCAGCCCCGACCACGATTACCATTCGGCACCTGAAACGGAAGAAATTGTCGGATTCCCGGGTTTGAAGGAAGCGAAGAAGAAAACACCAAAGCAGGGCGGTGGCGGTCTTCGAGAACGCTGGACGGATGCTAAAGGCAGAAACATCTATGAATGGGACTCACAGCACGGAGAACTCGAAGCCTATCGTGCAAGTGATGGCAGCCATCTAGGGGCTTTTGATCATTTAACAGGTGAGCAGATTGCCCCTCCCAAGAAAAACCGCAGCATTAAAAAGTATCTATGAGGCTGGAATGGGACTGAAAGTCAGATTGAATTGGTATGACAAAAAAACAGAGCTCGCTGAGGGAAAGGAGTACTCGGTCGATCTCGGTGATGACGGTTCAATCATCGAGTCGTTGGGTCTGCTGGAGGAAAATGAGATTTATGACGGCGGGTTTGATGTACGGAATGACTGGATAGCAAAATTACAGCCATTGTTTACCCACAAAATCGAACCAGCGGTATTCGACTACCAAGTGTCCTTTCGATACAGAACAACGTGGTGAGCAACCACTAGCAAAGGGGGCGGATGTATTTACGAAAATACATCCGCCCCCCTTTTCACATAAGCCAATCAGCCCCGCTGACCCCGCCCCGGATAATTCAGCACAAACTGCACATGCGCCTTCACCCCGGTGGCCAGTGTTGCGTCATCGGCGGTGAAGTAGGGGCTGTGGTTGTTCGGCGCCTTGCTCATGTCCTGGCCTTCCGGCGTGGCGCCGAGGAACACGAACAATCCCGGCACCTTGCGCGCGTAGTAGGAGAAGTCCTCGCTCGGTGACAGGGAGGCGGGCAGGCGCTCGACCTTGCCCGGTGCTGCCAGCTCAAGGGCCGGGATCATGGCTTCGGTCAGGGCCGGATCGTTGGTGGTTACCGGCGCATTGTTCACCAGCAGCAGATTGGCCTGGGTTTCGTAGGCGCTGGCGATGCTGTTCACCAGCGGCGGCATCTTTTTCAGGATCGTGTCGCGGATGTCGGCGTTGTTGGTGCGAATGGTCCCGGTCATTTCCACGGTCTCGGGAATGATGTTGGCCGCCGAACCGCCGTTGATCGTGCCGACACTGATCACGCCCATGCCCTGCGTGAGATCGACACGCCGACTGACCAGCGTCTGCAATCCACTGATGATGCCTTGACTGGCGACAATCGGATCGACACCGCTCCAGGGCGCCGAGCCGTGAGTCTGCTGGCCCTTGACCGTGATGCGGAACGAGTCACTGCTGTTGAGCACGGTCCCGGATTTGTAGAACAGATGCCCGGTCGGATAACCCGCCATCACATGCACCCCGAACACCGCTTCGACCTTGGGCGAATCGAGCGCGCCATCGCGGATCATCGCCTGTGCGCCGATCAGGGTGTCGGTCTGGAATTCATCGACATCGGCCGCACCTTCCTCGGCCGGTTGAAACAGAAACACCACCGTCCCGCGCACCTGATCGCGATGCTCGGCCAGCACTTTCGCGGCGCCCAGCAACATGGCGGTGTGGGTGTCGTGCCCGCAGGCGTGCATCACCGGCACACTCTTGCCCAGCCGCGTGCTGGTGGCCTGGCTGGCGAACGGCAGGTTCGTCATCTCCTTGACCGGCAAGGCGTCCATGTCGGCGCGCAACGCCACGACCGGCCCCGGCAATCCGCCTTTCAGAATTCCCACAACCCCCGTCTTGCCGACCCCGGTGCGCACTTCAATGTTCGACGCCTTCAGCCGCTCGGCCACCAGCGCGGCAGTCTTGAACTCAAGATTGCCCAACTCTGGATGCTGATGAATCGTGTGGCGCAGATCGATGACATCCTGATTGACCGCGCTCACGGCGCTATCCACCCAGGGCGCATCGGCGGCATGGCTGGCAGTGGCAACGAACGAGGACAGAACGGCGAGGCACAGCGAGGTTTTGCAGAAACGGATCAAGGCGGGACTCTCTCTTATGGTTTTTATTGGCGTCAGAGGGTATGTCGCGATGCAAGGCGGGACAAACGAGTCTGGCCGGTGATCGCACGGCTTTTGGTTTTTCGCGTTTTTGCCTGAGCGCGGCTTTCAGCGGATTGTTTTCCATCGTCTGATCCGCTTCACTGTGGCTCTTTTGCCTGATCGGAAATCAATCATGGAACGATGCGAAGCACTGGTCATCGGCCTCGGCGCCATGGGCGCGGCCACGGTGTATCAACTGGCGAAAGCCGGGGTCAACGTGGTCGGCATCGACCGCCACCATCCGCCGCACACATTCGGCTCCAGCCATGGCGACACCCGCATCACCCGGCTGTCCGTGGGCGAGGGCGCGCAATACGTACCCATCGTGCGCAACTCCCACCGCATCTGGCGCGAACTGGAAGCACTGTCGGGCGAGGCCCTGTTCGAACAGACCGGCCTGCTGGTGCTGACCTCAAGCCCCGACTTCGATCCCGCGGACGAAACCGACTTCACCCTGCGCACCATCGCCCTGGCGCAGACCTACGGCATCGAACACGAAGTCCTCGACGCTGCCCAGATCCGCCAGCGCTTTCCGCAGTTTGCCCAGGTGCGCGACGACGCCATCGGGGCGCTTGGTGACCTCGCTGGAATGAGCGTTTTGTTCAATAGCAGCTTGGGCGAAAATAGATGCGTCCCCATTTTTTCAAATCCATCAATCCTCGATTTTTACGAGTGTTGCTAGCTCCTTAGTCAGGACCGATTGCAATCTGGATATTTTCCCCACGTGCACACGTACTCCCAGAGCAGCTTTCGCTCTAAGTGTTTGATGTAGGCAGTGGTGTAAGGCTGTCCCATGTCGACAGGACAGGCTGAGACCCAAAGATGCTCAAGTGGCGTGGTTTCCAGAAGTGTCAACCTAAAAGTATTACCTCCAGAGTGTCCGGGGCGTTCGCTGAATGCTGACGTGTTGAATTGACGCAACCGGTCTGCCAATGTCTGGCCTGTTGTCTCGCCAATGTAGATGATGAAATCGTTGTTTACCCTGTAGTTGTCAGGTTTCTTTTTACTGCGTGCGATGAAGTACACACCCGGGAGATTCTTTCCTTCGAGTTCTGTCCGTTCAGACCAAGGACGCCAATCACAAAACCCTACCTCGCCCACCATAATTTGGCCCTATCCGAAAAAAGTGTCTTTTTAACATCATCGGTGCAGCCAAGGGCGATTGTTTTTTGCGCAAATATTTGCTTTTTGGCCAATAGCTGCCATTCATCGTGGCAGCTACGGCCAACGCTCATGCCTTCTTTAGCCGCGTGCTATCTGGGCGCAGAGGGCAAGCGTTTAGGTCTTCACCTCAACATGATCCAACGCCTGATTCACCGCCAATTCACTCAACATCACCAACTGCGCAATCCCGATCGCAGTCTTGCGATGAGCCGGTTCCAGCGTGGCCGCAAAGTTATTGAGCATTTCGCTGGCCGAGCCCAGTGATTCACTGGCGTTGGCCAAGAGGGATTCAGTGTTGTAGGCCGGGTTGGCCAGGTACATGGGATCATGCCTGGTGTGTCTGCCCATGATGCGTTGTTGTGGGGTGAGGTAATGGTCGAGCGCGCGTTCGGCCGCTTCGTTGAGGGTTCGGGAATCGGGAAATTTGTAGGGCGATACCGGATCGGTTTCCGGTGGGTTCGGTGTGGGTTTGAACATAGATGAAGCTCCAGGGTGAGAAGGTGGAGTCATCAGCCTCGCTACCAAACGAGGGTGGTGGCCATACGGAGGTTGGTAGACCGGTCACCTGGATACCCGGCGCGTCCGAAGACGCCCTACGCATGGCCACCATAAAACAGAGGACGAAAGAGTCCCTGCAATCTGGTGTTGCGATGCGACAGGTAATCCGGGCTACCAAACCCGATCACTGTTTTTCAGTGACCCGGAAACGATAAAACCCGCACCCCAGACGCACAAGCCGGCGGATTCTGGCGTAGTCGTAGGCAATGACGCAAGACGCTGTAGCCGTGGGGAAGTAATGCCGGGCGTTTCTAAACACCCTTCGGAAAACGCTTAAACACGCCGCCCTCGCCATGTCGAAATCAGACGCTCCATGCAGGTCCTGAATAATCCGATCACATCGATTTCAATTTTCCTGTGCGCACCATTCGTTCTTGGCACCTACCGACGCGCGTCACTTTTTAAGCTTGATGAAGCGTTTCAGCAGGTTTATAAAAACGGCACAACTCCAAGAAAGGCTGCTCCCATGACCCCGCTCAAACTCGTTGTTGCCCTCAGCGCACTGTCCGCTGCTTCCCACGCCATGGCCTGGGATTACGTTCTGCTCGACACCGACAAAGCCGCTCGGAACTGGCAGATCACCAGCCAGCAACTCGGCGTGAAAACCGGCAAACCTTTCAGCGTCAGCCTGCGCACCTTGCATGGTGGTCGGCAGGAGGGCGTCAGCATTGTCGACATTGATAACGGCACGATGAAGCTCTCGGTGGTGCCGACGCGGGGCATGAACGTCTTGCAGGCTTCGGTCGGCAATGTACGCATGGGCTGGGATTCGCCGGTCAAGGAAGTGGTCAATCCGTCCTTCATCGAACTCAATGGCCGCGGCGGTCTGGGCTGGCTGGAGGGTTTCAATGAGTTGGTGACCCGCTGCGGGTACGAATGGGTCGGTCATCCCGGCGTCGACAACGGCGAACTGCTGACCCTGCACGGCCGGGCCGCCAATATTCCTGCGAACAAAGTCACCTTGCACATCGATGAAACACCACCGTACGCCATCACTCTGCGCGGCGAACTGAAAGAGCAGGCGTTCAAGAAAGTCGACTTCTCCGTCGCTACCGAACTGGTCACCGAACCCGGCAGCGTCGTGTTCGCCCTCAACGACACGCTGACCAACAACGGCGACTATCCGAAGGAGTACCAGGCGCTGTACCACAGCAACTTCAGCACCCCGTTCCTGGAGCAGGGCGCTCGTTTCGCCGCGCCGGTGAAACAGGTGTCGCCGTTCAACGACAAGGCCAAGGGCGATTTGGCTGAATGGCAAACCTACCGCGCACCGACCAAGGACTACGACGAAACGGTTTACAACGTGGTGCCGTATGCCGATGCCAAGGGCGATACGTTGACCGTGTTGCATAACAAGGCTGGCAGTCTGGGCGTTTCGGTTGGCTTCAATACGCAGACATTGCCGGTGTTTTCCCTGTGGAAGAACACCGATACCCAAGGTCAGGGTTATGTCACCGGGCTGGAGCCGGGAACGAGTTTTTCCTACAACCGCCGTTATCAGCGGCCACTGAACCTGGTACCGACAATCGGGCCGAAGGAACACAAACAGTTCCGCATCAGCTACAGCTTGTTGGCGGATAAGGCGGCGGTGGATAAGGCCTTGAAGCAGGTGAGCGAGATTCAGGGCGGGCGGGAGACTGAGGTGCGGCAGGCACCGTTGGTGGATCTGAGCAAGGGGTGAAGCCGGCGGTCGTTCAACTGTTCAGCGACATCGGCTTGTCGCCACCCGGAGGCAAGCCGAACACCTTGCGTACCCTGTTGAGAAATGCCCCGTAGGGTCGCCCCAGCGCCAGCATCATCAAGGCCGCACCGAGCGTGCCGCGCACCAGCTCACCTCCCGATGCACCACTGGAGGCAATGATCGCTGCATAGAGGGGGACCTGGAAACTGACGAGGGCGAAGCTGTCCCACAGCAGTCTGGAAACTCGACGCGGGCTGGCTCGCTTCATCACCCAGTCCCGCCACAGACCGTAAGGTCTTGCGACGGGCACCATCAATACGGCGCCCACAAGGCGCGCATGAAGAACCTGATCCCACGTCATGCCGGCAATGAATCGTTCATTGATGATGCCGGTGGTTGTGAAAAACAGGATCAGCGCCGTTGTATCTGCGATGAATGCAGTACGGCGCATTGACTGTTGCGGGCGTTGAAGCAAATCACATCTCCTGTCCTGGTTCAGGTAGGTGCCAGCGCATCCTCCAGATGTGACAGCGGCTGCACCGCCAGGTGCGGAGATTCGCCGAAGAACTCGATCAACAGCTCGGTGAGCACGCGTATTTTCCGGGCGGGATGCGGCCCCGGCGGGCGGAGGAGGTAGGCACCTGCTGGCGGTGGGGGATGGTTTGTCATGATCTGCAACAGTGCTCCCGTTGCCAGGTGCTCATGGGTGAGGCAGTCAGGCAGGTAGGCGACGCCCAGGCCAGCAACTGCGGCAGCGGCTGGTGATCGCGTTCATCTGCGCCGCGCTCGCGGTGATGATGGAGACCCCCGAGCATCGTCTGGAAGTGACGTCGACCATTGGCCTGGCGCTGGCGATTTCCTTTATCGGGCTGGTGACCACGCGCCAGCATGGGCAGGTGAGGGCAGTGGTTTCGGCGGGCGAAGCTTAGGTTTTTTCTGGCGCTTGAACGATGGGGCTTTTGCCCGCAACCATCGGCCCCTTGGTGTACGACCCTTTGATTTTGCGTGCCCCATACACAGGCATTCCATCTACGGCTTGTCAGCGCGAGTGGCTCGGGGAGGGGGCATGGTGGTTTTCTCCCGCGTGGTTTCACTTGAGGCTAGATCAAGCCGGGCAGTTTCACCCACCTGTTTCGCCCCAGGGCCTTGGCACTGTAAAGCGCTTCATCGGCGGCTTCGATCAAACCTTGCACGGGGGTTAGCCTGGAGCCGGTGGCAGTGGCAATCCCGATGCTGACACTCACTCGTCCCAACGGGCTGGATTCGTGGGAAATGTTCGCTTGCTTCAATCGGTCGAGGATCAGTTGCGCCACGATCTGCGCACCTTCGCTGTCGGTATTGGGCATGATGACGCCCATCTCTTCACCGCCATACCGCGCCACAAGATCCGAGGGACGGCGCACGCACGCCTCCACCACGTTAGCAACGCGTTGCAGACAATCGTCGCCGGCAACATGCCCGTGGGAATCGTTGAACAGTTTGAAGTAGTCGATATCAATCATCAGCAATGCCAAGGATGTGCCGTCGCGCTGCGCTCGTCGCGCCTCTACGTCCAGTGTCACATCGAAGCAGCGTCGATTGGCCAGACCGGTCAGGGCGTCCTTCATCGCCAACAGCTCAAGTTGCCTGTTTGACGAAAGCAACTGCTGCTGAGTGCCCATCAACTCCGCTTCTACCTGGGTTCTGCGTCGAATATCCAGTATCAAAAACCAGCCGATGAGACCCGTGAGCGCCAGCAGGCCCGTCACCACCACGGCCGATAGCAGCGCCTCCGTTCGCCACGCGGCGAGGGCTTCGCGTTTCCCGAGTGCGACAGTCGTGATCAGCGGCAGCCGGTCACTTTTGCGAAAGGCGTAGAGCCTTTCCACACCGTCCAGGCTGGAGGTGAACGAGGCGGTGCCGACAGAGTGATCCACCAGGTACTTGGCGTAGATCGGTGACTTTGAAAAATTGCGCCCCATGTCCTGCTCGCGGAAGGGATAGCGAACCAGCAACGTACCGTCGGTATAGGACAACCCGATGGCACCTTCCTGGCCGACATCGATCTTTCCAAACAGCCGCAGAAAGTTCTCGATGCCCAAGGTCACCGCGACCACTCCGGCAAACTCACCGCGAGCATCATTGAAACGTCGACTGACGGTAATCACCCATTCCTGATTGGTGCGGCTTTGAATGGGCGGACCGATAAAGGTCTCGGGGGAGGGATCATCGCGGTGATGAATGAAATAGGTGCGATCACTGCTATTGGCCCCGGCCGGAATCGGCCGGTTGGAGGACATCAGCCAGCGTCCCTGATTGTCGTAGATGGTGATGCCGCTGAGCTGTGGCATCAGCGACTCCTGCCGGTCGATCAGCGAACTGATCCGCTGGATCTGAACGGGGCCACTGCCTTCGGTTTCCAGGCGTTCGACGAGCCCGAGCAAAAGCGCCGAACTCTGGCGGACGATGCCTTCGGAATAGGTAACAAGCGCCTGGGTCAGGTTCAACCCGTGAATGTCCACTTCCTCCAGCGCTCGCTCTCGAGAGGCCAGCACCTTCCAGACAGTCAGTGAGGCCAGGGAGCAGCCGATAACCAACAGCAAAAGCACAACCAGGTGGGTATCTCGCTTCACGTCACTACCTTATGGAAAGTCCGTTCCAGAGGCTATTGGATCAAGGCAATGACGGCAGTCGCTTGTCCTCATCGCGTGCAAGGATACAAGCAGTCAGGTGTCGCTGCAGCAATAGATGAATGGGTTACAGCACCGAACCGCGCTGGACCTCAACCGCGTTTGGGCAGCTTCCAGTTCGGGCGAATGAAGTGGCAGGTGTAGCCATTCGGTATGCGCTCGAGGTAATCCTGATGCTCCGGTTCCGCCTCCCAGAACGGTCCCGCCGGTTCGATTTCGGTGACCACACGACCTGGCCAAAGGCCTGACGCATCGACATCGGCTGCGGTGTCTTCGGCGATATCGCGTTGTTGCTCGTTCAGGTAATAGATCGCCGAACGATAGCTTGGACCGAGGTCGTTGCCCTGACGGTTGGGCGTGCTCGGATCGTGGATCTGGAAGAAGAATTCGAGGATCTGCCGATAGCTGATCACGGCCGGATCGAAGACGATCTCGATGGCTTCGGCATGATTGCCATGGTTGCGGTAAGTGGCGTTCGGCACATCGCCGCCGGAATAGCCGACCCGCGTCTTCAGCACGCCGGGGTAGCGCCGCAACAGGTCCTGCATGCCCCAGAAGCAGCCGCCGGCGAGAATGGCGGTTTCGGTTTGAGTGGTCATGGCTTGTCTTTCCTCTCGAATGGGTCGCAGATGTTCCTTCATATGAGGGAGTGTGGACCGATTCCAAGGTTGAACCGGTAAATAAATCGTGAAGCATCGTCTTACGGCGTTTTCCCACTATCGGCAAGCCAACCATCAGGCTCCAGTTCTTGGCCACACGTGGCAGTTCCTTTCAAAGAATACCGCTGACTGGCGGAAACGCTGATCGGCAAACCGGGTTCTCCGGCACTCAGTCTGGAAGCAAACATTGTGGATTGTCCGCTTTGGGTTGACGGTGAAACGCTTTTCAGACGATTTATCGCTTTCAGGCGAGTCAGTAATCTGTGCCCATCTTGAACGCAAACGCACTTCCACAACTAAAAAGGGATTCAAACATGAGCACTCCAACCTACAACCGCCTGAACAAAGACGACGCCGTGGTTCTGCTGGTCGACCACCAGACCGGTCTGATTTCTCTGGTTCAGGACTTCTCGCCAAACGAGTTCAAGAACAACGTGCTGGCGCTGGCCGATCTGGCCAAGTTCTTCGAATTGCCGACCATCCTCACCACCAGTTTCGAACAAGGCCCGAACGGCCCGCTGGTGCCGGAACTCAAGGAAATGTTCCCGGACGCGCCGTACATCGCCCGCCCAGGCCAGATCAACGCCTGGGACAACGAAGACTTCGTCAAGGCAATCAAGGCCACCGGCCGCAAGCAGATCATCATCGCCGGTGTCGTGACCGACGTCTGCGTAGCGTTCCCGACCCTGTCGGCATTGGCGGAAGGGTTTGACGTGTTCGTGGTGACCGACGCCTCCGGCACCTTCAACACCACCGTGCAACAGGCCGCATGGAACCGCATGACCCAGGCCGGCGCGCAAATGATGAACTGGTTCTCGGTCGCCTGTGAGCTGCACCGCGACTGGCGCAACGACATCGAAGGCCTGGGCAACCTGCTGTCCCAGCGCATCCCGAACTACCGCAACTTGATGAATGGTTATGCAGCGCTGACCGCGCATCAGAAATAACCGGATGCCGGATAGACGAAAGCCTGCTTTGAAAAAAGCAGGCTTTCGTCGTTTCTAGCGCAAGCAGGAGAGCAGGGGACTTGTCACCTCAAACCGTGACGACAATCTTCCCGACCTGCTGATTGGCTTCAAGAAAGCGATGCGCCTCCTGAATTTCATCCAGGGCGAATGTCCTGGCAATGATCGGTTGCAGCGCGCCGGACGCCAGCCCATCGCCGATGAAAGTCTTGGCGCGTGCCAGGGTGGCCGGGTCGGAGACGACCTCCGTGTAGAGGTAACCCTTGAAGGTCAGGCATTTGCCCAGCACGGTAAACAGCGGGAACGGCGTCGGTTCCGGGCTCAGGGCGCCATACTCCAGCAGGATGCCGCCGCGCGCCATGCTTTGGGTCAGCGGTTCGAACGACGGGCCGCCCACCGGATCGAACACCACTCGCGCGCCTTTGCCGTCGGTCAAGGCCATGACTGCTGCAACCATGTCTTCCTCGTCGCTGACGATCACGTGCGCCGCGCCGGCGTCGAGCAAGGCCTGTTTCTTGGCGCGGGTTCGAGTGATGGCAATCGAAGTGGCACCGACCATTTTGGCAATCTGAAAGGCTGCCAGGCCGACGCTGCTGGAGGCGGCGGTGACGATCACGAAGTCGTCCTTTTGCAGTTTGGCCTGTTCGACCAGCGCACCCCACGCGGTGACGTATTGCATCCAGGACGCCGCCGCTTGTTCAAATGACAGGTTCTGCGGGTGCTTGACCGTGAGGTGGGCGGGCACATTGGCCAGCTCGCCGTAAGTGCCCCAGCGCGCGATGTCCAGCGGCGGAATCAGGCTGACGGCGTCACCGATTTTGAATTCGCTGGCGTTGGCGCCGACCGCGACCACCACGCCGGCGGCTTCGTAGCCGAGACGGCTGGGAAACTCGGCTTCCTGCAGATAAGCGTGATTGCGGAACATCACTTCGGCGCGATTCAGGCCAAAGGCTTTGACCTCGATCTGCACTTCGTCCGCCGCCGGTGCCGGGACGTCGACGTTTTCCAGTTTCAGGACGCTCGCGTCACCGTATTCATGAATCCTGACAATGCGTGCCATCTGTACTTCCTCGGTTATCGATGAAATTGCACCGGCGTAAACCGGTGCCATGGACGCCAATTTAGGCTTTGGCCTGTTCCGGATAAAGGCCTAGGATGGCGCAACACTAGAAACAACGAGTTTCCAATGGATCGCCTCACACTCATGGCCACCTTCGTCAAAGCGGTGGAGCTGGGCTCCTTCAGCGCGGTGGCGGACGAACTCAACCAGTCCCCGCAAATGGTCGGCAAGCAGGTGAAAATGCTCGAGCAACACTTGGGCGTTTCGCTGCTCAACCGCACCACCCGTAAGCAAAGCCTCACGGATTTCGGCCGTACGTTCTATCAGCGGGCGAAACTGATTCTGGCCGACATGGACGCCGCCGAAGAAATGGCCGCCGTGACTCGAGGCGTGCCCAGCGGCCGGTTGCGGATCAATGCACCCGTCACGTTCGGTGTCAGCACGCTGTCGCCGAAGCTGCTGGAGTACATGGTTCGTTATCCGCAAGTGTCGGTGGATCTGACGCTGTCGAACGAACTGGTCGACCTGGTGGACGGCGGTTATGACGCAGTGTTTCGCATCGGCGAACTCGCCGACAGCGGGCTGAAGGCATTGCCGCTGATGCCCTATCACATGGTGCTGTGCGCAGCACCGTCCTACCTCGCACGCCGCCCACCCATCACCACGCCCTGGGATCTTCAGGAACATGAATGCCTGGCGTTCGCCTATTCGGACGGCCGCTCACATCTGCGCTTCGAAGGCCCGGAAGGCTGCATCGACGTGCCGATTAAAAGCCGATTGACGATTAATCAGGGCGACCCGTTGCTGTCCGGAGCAGTGGCAGGGCTGGGGGTGGTGATGCTGCCGCTGGAACTGGTCAAGGATTCGCTGAGGAGCGGCACACTGGTGAGTCTGCTGCCGCAGTACAGGGTGCCGGTTTCGCCGATGAATCTGTTGTATGCGCCGGATCCGAGGCTGACACCCAAACTGCGGAGCTTCATTGATTTTGTGCGGGGGGCGTTCGGGTAGTTAAAACCCGCTCACCGCCGACCGGTCCGCGTACTCACATCCACCCAGACAGCCAACACCAGAATGCTGCCCTTGACGATCATCTGCCAGTAACTGTCGACGTCGAGCATGGACATGCCGTTGTCCAGGCTGGTGATGACCAGCGCGCCGAGAAGGGCGCCGTAGACTGTGCCGGAACCGCCGCGCATCGAGGTGCCACCGATGAAGCAGGCGGCGATGGCGTCGAGTTCGCCCATGCTGCCGGCCGAGGGCGAGCCGGCGGCCAGGCGCGCGGTGTTGACCACGCCGGCGAGGGCGCACATTACCCCCATGATCCCGAAAATCCACAGCTTCACGGCCTGCACATTGATACCGGACAGGCGCGTCGCTTCCATGTTGCTGCCCACCGAATAGACGCGTCGGCCGAACACGGTCTGGCTGGTCACGTAGCTGAATCCGCCCAGCAGGATCAGCAAAAGCAGGACCGGCACGGGAATGCCGTCGTAGCTGTTGAGGGTCTGGACGAAACCGGCCAGCACCGCGCCGATCAACAACACGCGTGCCACGTCACGCACTAATGAGTGTGCCGCGAGGCCGTGAAGGGCGCGATTGCGCCGTTGTTTCCAGGTCAGGAACAGCGTCAGTGCGAACAGCAGGACACCCAGACCGGCGCCGATCGTATGTGGCAGATAACCCTGGCCAATGTAGACGAGTTCCGGCGACACCGGCGCAATGGTCGTGCCTCCGGTGATCCCCAGCAAGATGCCCCGGAAAGCCAGCATGCCCCCCAGCCCGACGATGAACGACGGAATGCGCAGGTACGCCGCCATGTAGCCGTTGGCGAGGCCGATCAGCAGCCCGCACACCACCACAAGGCTCAGGTTCGCCAGCAGCGGTATGTGATAGACAACATCAAGAATGGCTGCCACGCCGCCGAGCAGGCCCAGCAATGAGCCGACCGACAGATCGATCTCGCCGCTGATGATGACCAGTACCATGCCGCAGGCGAGAATCCCGGTAATCGACATCTGGCGCAGCAGGTTGGAGAGGTTGCGGGGTGTCAGGAATCCGCCCTCGGTCTGCCAGCTGAAGAACAGCCAGATCAACGCCACGGCAAACACCAGTGCGAGCATCTTGTAGCGGGTGAAGAGTTGTTTGACCTGATTCATTTACGCGGATTTCCGATCTTTATTGTTATGGCTGTCGGGCTGGCTGAGCGCCGCGGCGAGCACCTGTTCCTGAGTGAGTTCATGGTTGATGAAATCGCCCTGCAACCGGCCTTCGCCGATCACCAGTACGCGGTCGGAAACACCGAGCACTTCGGCCAGCTCCGAAGACACCATGATGATCGACACGCCTTCGGCGGCCAGCATCCCCATCAACTTGTAGATCTCGTATTTGGCGCCGACATCCACCCCTCGGGTCGGCTCATCGAGGATCAGAACCCTGGGCCGGGTCAGCAGCATCTTCGCCAGCACGGCTTTTTGTTGATTGCCCCCGGACAGGCTGGTGATCGGCAGGAACGGGCTCGCGGTCTTGAGGTGCAGGCGCGAAATTTCCCGATCAATGCTGCCCAGTTCGGCTTCGGCGTCGATGCGGGTCAGTTTCGAGAAACTGTCCAGCACGGCCAGGGTGATGTTCTGGCCAACCCCCAGATCGGGAATGATCCCCTGACGCTTGCGGTCTTCGGGCACCAGGCACACGCCGGCGCGGATTGATTTGAGCGGTGTGCGGGTGTCTATGGGTTGACCGTCCAGCCAGACCTCGCCTTCGTGGCGACCGGGGTAGGCACCGAACAGCGCGGTCACAAGCTCCGTGCGACCGGCGCCGACCAACCCGGCGATGCCGAGGATTTCCCCGCGTCTGAGGCTGAACGAAATGTCGTCGACCCGTTTGCGTTTGGGGTTGTCGACGTCGTAGCAGGTGATGTGGCGCGCCTCGAAAATCACCTCGCCGATGTCGTGTGGTTCGGTGGGGTAGAGGTTGCTCATTTCCCGGCCGACCATCTGGGTGATGATCTGGGGAATATCCATGTCTTCCATGGCGGTCGTGGCGATGTGTTTACCGTCGCGGATCACCGAAATGGTGTCACACACAGCGGCCACCTCATCGAGCTTGTGGGAGATGTAGACGCAGGCGACGCCCTTGGCCTTGAGGTCGCGGATGATGTCCAGCAATACCTCGATTTCCGAACGGGTCAGGGCCGAAGAAGGCTCGTCGAGGATCAGCAGCCGTGCCTGCTTGTTCAGGGCCTTGGCGATTTCCACCAGTTGCTGATAACCGCCACCGTACTGCGAAACCGGCAGCGACACGTTCATGTCCGGCACTTTCAGTTCACGCATCAGGGCTTCGGCGCGGTGGATCATCGCCGGGTAGTTCATCCGTCCACCCGGCAGCGTCAGCTCATGGCCCATGAAAATGTTTTCGGCCACCGAGAGGTCGGGAACCAGCGTCAGTTCCTGGTGAATGATGACGATGCCGGCGGCTTCCGTTTCGCTGATCGATTGCGCCTTGAGCGGCTGACCGTCCCACAGGATTTCACCGTCCCAGGTGCCGTGGGGATAGACCGCCGACAGGATTTTCATCAGCGTGGACTTGCCGGCACCGTTCTCGCCGCACAGCCCGACGCATTCACCCGGCCTGACCTTGAGGTCGATGCCGTTGAGCGCTTTGACACCGCCGAAGGTTTTGACGATGCCGTTCATTTGCAACAGAAAGTCGGACATGGCAGAGACTCACAAGCGGCAGATACAGGACTGAACCCGCAGGCGCAGAACGCCTGCGGGGCATTACTCAAATGTCACTGTCCGGCGATCTGCGCCTTGGTGTAGAAGCCGTCCTGTTCCAGCAGATCGATGTTGTCCTTGGTCAACGGAGTCGGGGTGAGCAGGATGGTGTCGACTTTTTTGCTGCCGTTGTCGTACTGCGAGCTGTAGGCGGGTTTCTCGTTGCGCGCCAGTTGCACCGAGAGTTTGGCGGCTTCGGAGGCAATCAGTTTCAGCGGTTTGTAAACCGTCATGGTTTGAGTACCGGAGATCACTCGCTTGACCGCTGCCAGGTCCGCGTCCTGCCCGGAGATCGGCACCTTGCCGGCCAGTTGCTGAGCGGCCAGGGCCTGAATGGCACCGCCGGCCGTGGCGTCGTTGGAGGCGACGATACCGTCGATTTTGTTATCGTTGCGGGTCAGGGCGTTTTCAACAATGCTCAGCGCCTCGGTAGGGTTCCATTCCTTCACCCATTGCTGGCCGACGATTTTGATGTCGCCCTTGTCGATGGCCGGTTGCAGCACTTTCATCTGACCTTCACGCAGGACTTTCGCGTTGTTGTCGGTGGGCGCACCGCCCAGCAGGAAGTAATTGCCCTTGGGCGCCGCGTGCAGCACACCGCTGGCCTGCATTTCGCCGACCTTTTCGTTATCGAAGGAGATGTAGGCGTCGATATCGGCGTTGAGTATCAGGCGGTCATAGGACACGACCTTGATCCCGGCCTTCTTCGCTTCGGCCACCGCATTGGTCAGCACGGTGGCGTTGAACGGCACGATGACGATGACATCGACGCCACGGGAAATGAGGTTTTCGATTTGCGAAATCTGCTTTTGCTCGTTGGCATCGGCCGACTGCACGAAGACCTTGGCGTCCATTTTTTCCGCCGCTGCGACGAAGTAATCCCGGTCACGGGACCAGCGTTCCAGCCGCAGGTCATCGATGGAGAAGCCGATTTTCGGGTGGGCAGCGTCGGCCATAACCGGCAGCGAAAGCAACGCCAGGGCGCCGGCAAACAGCGTGCGTTTTACGTTCTTCATGGTGGTGCGTCCTTTTATTTTTGTTTGAAAGACACGGCCTGACGATGAATATCGGGCTGGTGGAACTGTAGAGAATCAGCAGACACAACGGACTACAGATTTGTCGCGCAAATGTCACAGCGCCCGAAGTCCTCGTGGGCGATCAGCGATAGATGAAACGATTGACGACGTTTTCAAGCATTTCCTGCCTACCGCTGACGGCCTGCGGGTTCAGTTCGTTGGCGAAGGCGTGCTCGGCCAGTGACTGGAGATTGAACTCACCCGCCAGCACCGACTGGCCGAATGGCTGCTGCCAGCCGGCATAGCGTTGGTCCTTGAGCCGCTGAAGCTGATCGTTCTGGACCATGGCGGCGGCTCGCTCGAGCGACTGGGCGAGGACGTCCATGGCGCCGACGTGACCGTGAAACAGATCGACTTCGTCGAGGCTCTGGCGGCGCACCTTGGAGTCGAAGTTGAACCCGCCGTTGCCGAACCCGCCGGCCTTGAGGATTTCATAGGTGACCAGGGTCATTTCCTCGACGCTGTTGGGGAATTGATCGGTGTCCCAGCCGTTTTGCGGGTCGCCCCGGTTGGCGTCGATGCTGCCGAAAATCCCCAGCGAGACGGCCGTCGCCACCTCGTGATGAAAACTGTGGCCGGCCAGGGTCGCGTGGTTGGCCTCGATGTTGACCTTGATTTCCTTTTCCAGACCGAACTGCTGGAGAAAACCGAACACCGTGGCGCTGTCGTAATCGTATTGGTGTTTGGTCGGCTCCTGCGGTTTGGGTTCGATCAGCAGGTCGCCTTTGAAACCGATCTTGTACTTGTGCTCGACCACCATGCGCATGAAGCGACCCAGTTGTTCGCGCTCGCGCTTCAAGTCGGTGTTGAGCAGGGTTTCATAGCCTTCGCGACCGCCCCACAACACATAGTTGGAGCCCTTGAGGCGTTGAGTCGCGTTCATGGCGCTGAAGACCTGGGCAGCGGCGCAAGCGAACACTTCAGGATCCGGGTTGCTGGCGGCGCCGGCGGCAAAGCGCGGATTGCTGAAGCAGTTGGCGGTGCCCCACAGCAGCTTGATCCCGCTTTCTTCCTGATGGCGTTCCAGGTGATCGATCATCTGTGCGAAGTGGTTGCGGTACTCCTTCAGCGAATTGCCTTCGGGGGCGACATCCGTGTCATGAAAGCAGTAGTAATCGATACCCAGCTTGGAGAAAAACTCGAACGCGGCCTGCGCCTTGCCAATGGCCATTTCCATCGGGTCACCGGCATGTTGCCACGGGCGCTTGAACGTCCCTGCACCGAACACATCGGAGCCCGGCCAGACGAAGGTGTGCCAATAACAGGCAGCCATGCGCAGGTGTTCGCGCATGGGCTTGCCGAGGATGATCTTGTCGGCGTCGTAGTGACGGAAGGCCAGGGGAGAATCGATGGCAGGACCTTCGTAGCGAATCCGGTCGACATCGGGGAAGTACGGCATTGGCAATGTCCTGTTGTTCTTGGTTGTTGTTCTTGGTTGTTGTTGTTGTGGGGGGGCGTGTCCCGATACTAGCAACGGCCCTGTGCCTGCCGATTACGAAAATCACCAACACCGAGTGCGATTTTGCGTATTGAGATTCACCTTCGGCGCGCCTAGTCTGTGCAGACCGCCTCAACGGCAAGAGGCCCGGCACAAGCATAAAAACAATGAAAACCGTACCGCCTGTTCACCGCATCGCCCTGTTGTTCAACGGGAGCAAGATCTATGACCGCGGCATCATCAGCGGCATCGGCAACTACCTGAGCAGCACGCGCGCGTCCTGGGATCTGTTCCTGGAAGAGGACTTTCTCTGCCGCTTGAAAGGCATCGAGCGCTGGCAGGGTGACGGGATCATTGCCGACTTCGACGATCCGCTGATTGGCGAGGCGCTGGCCGACATCAAGTTGCCCGTGGTGGCGGTGGGCGGTTCTTATCAGGATGAGCGGGCCTATCCCAAAGGGATTCCGTACGTCGCGACCGACAATAACGCGTTGATCACGCTGGCTTATGAACACCTGATCGAGGCCGGGCTGCAGCGATTCGCTTGCTTCAGCCTGCCTGAGGCGCAGGCCAATCGATGGGCCCAGGAGCGCGAAAAGGCTTTTCTACGATTGATGCAGCGGGACGGCTTGCACGCCGAGGTCTATCGCGGCATGGGCACCAGCGCGCCGCTGTGGGACAGCGCCGTCGAACAGCTGATCGCCTGGCTGCAAAGCCTGCCCAAACCCATTGGCATCATCGCGGTCAGTGACGCTCGCGCCCGGCAGTTGTTGCAAGCCTGCCTGACCGCCGGCATCGCCGTTCCGGAGCAGGTGGCGTTGATCGGCATCGACAACGACCCGCTCACCCGCAGCCTGACCCGGGTTCCACTGAGTTCGGTGATCCAGGGCACCGAAACCATGGGCCGCACCGCCGCGCAACTGCTGCACCAGATGCTGCACGGCAAGCCGTCAACGGGCGCACATTTCCTGATCCCGCCTGAAGCGATCAACGTGCAGGTGTCGAGCCTGCATCAACCTTTGGGTAACCCCTACGTGATGCAGGCGCTGCTGTTTATCCGTCAATATGCCTGCCAGGGCATCAAGACCGCGCAAGTGGCGGCGTATGTCGGCGTGTCGCGTTCCTCGCTGGAGTCGCACTTTCGCGCGGTGCGCGGTTGCAGCGTGCATGACGAGATTCTGCGTTTCAAACTGGCGGCGGCCACTCGCGGACTGGAAAAGACCGACACGGCAATTGCGGACGTTGCCCGCACGTGCGGTTTCAAGTCCGCGCAGTACCTGCATACGGTGTTTCGCCGAGAGTTCGGTTGTACGCCCCGTGAATATCAGCAGGGCGCCCGATAGACGGCCACTCAAAAGCGATTCAGCCGATAGGGCTCGCTCGACGCAAGAATAGGAGCCGTGTTCTGCGCCGACGGCAAAACCATTCTCCCAACCATTTCCGCCGTCACCGCCGCCTGCGTCAGCCCCAGATGCTGATGCCCAAACGCAAGCAATACCTTGCCGTCACACACACGATCGATCACCGGCAACGAATCCGGCAGCGACGGCCGGAACCCCATCCACGGTGTGGCCGCCTCGACACTCAATTCCTCACGAAACAAGCCCTTGCTCAACCGATGCAACTGCCAGGCGCGGGCCATGGTCGGCGGGGCTTCGAGGCCGGCAAATTCAACGGTGCCGGCCAGGCGCAGCCCGTCGGACATCGGAGTCATGATGAATTTGCGTTCCAGCGAGGTGACGGGGAAGGGCAGCCGGTTGTGTTCGTGAGGCAGCATCAGGTGATAGCCGCGCTCGGTGTCCAGCGGGACTTTTTTGCCGGTCAGTGCGGCGGTGAGTCTGGCCGAGTGGGCGCCGCAGGCGATCAGCACCTGGCGAGCGGACAGCGCGCCGCTTCCGGTCATCAAGTTGACGCCATGCTCGTGCAGTTGCCCGCCCTGAACCGCCTGTTTCACAAACTGCACGCCGAGGGTTTTCGCCGCCTCGACCAACTCATGAACGACGCGGTAAGGATCGATGAAATGCCCGGTGTTCGGAAAAAACAGCCCGCCCTGAATCTGTTCGCTGAGTTGCGGCGCGATCTCGCGTACCGCACCGGCCTGCCACCAATCGACCGGCACCTGTTGCTGTTGCATGCGGCGCTGCAATGCTTCGAGGGTCGGACGTGAGTCGGGGCGTTCGAACACCAGCAGCGAACCTTCCATCTTCAACAGCTCGGGACGCTGAATGTCATTGAGCAAGCGCTGCCAGGCGTCGAGCGAGCTTTCATTGAGCGCGCGCAACCCCGCAACGGTGCGCTGGAACGGCGCCGAGCGCAGGTTCAGCAGCAGCCGCGCAAACCAGGGCAGCGCGCGGGGCAGGTATTTCCAGTCGAGGCGCAGCGGGCCCATCGGATCCATTAGCATGGCCGGCAGGCGTTTGAGGATCGAGCTGTCGGCAATCGGAAACACTTGCTCGGTCGCCAGGTGCCCGGCGTTGCCGAACGAGGCGCCGTGGCCGGGATCCTGCGGGTCGATCACCACCACCCGCAAGCCCTGACGGGCCAGGCGCAAAGCGCTGGCGACGCCGATGATGCCGGCGCCGACCACGGCGATGTCGTGCGGGTTATTCTGCATCTTTCGCGGCTTCCCTTTGGCCATCGAGCAAACGGCGCAGCGACAGTGGATTGGCGTGCTTGAGCGCGGTCGGCAGCAAGCTGTCGGGGAAGTCCTGATAACAGACCGGGCGCAGGAAACGCAGGATCGCTGCTGTACCCACCGACGTGGTGCGCGAATCGGAGGTCGCCGGGAATGGCCCGCCATGCACCATCGCATCGCAGACTTCGACCCCGGTCGGCCAGCCGTTGACCAGCAGCCGTCCGGCCTTGCGCTCCAGGGTCGGGAGCAATGCGCGGGCCTGCTCCAGATCCTCGTCATCCAGGTGCAGCGTGGCGGTCAGCTGACCTTCCAGCTGTTCGAGTAGCTGACGGATTTCAGCGTCGCTGGCGCATTGCACGATCAACGAAGCGGCGCCGAAGGCTTCGGCCTGCAACGAATGATCGGCGAGGAAGTCGGCGGCATCGGTGACGAACACATGGGCCTGGCCCTGATTCGGATCGGTGGCTCGCTGGCCGACCGCGGCAATACGCGCCCGGGCATTTTCCGCGAGGGCATTCACACTGGATTCGTAGGCATTGAAGATCCCCGGCGTCAGCATGGTCTGCGCGGGGCTGCGCTGGATCAGTTCGGCGGTGGCGCCAATGAAGGCGTCCAGCGCCGGCCCCTGGCGGGCGATGACCAGACCGGGATTGGTGCAGAACTGACCGGCACCCAAGGTCAGCGATGCAACAAAACCCTGGGCCAAGGCTGCGGCGCGATTCTGCAGCGCTGCCGGAAACAGCAACACCGGATTGATCGAACTCATTTCCGCATACACCGGAATCGGCTCGGGCCGGGCTTGAGCCGCTTTGATCAGCGCGAGGCCGCCACTGCGCGAACCGGTGAAGCCGACCGCCTTGATCCGTGGATCGCTGACCAGTGCAATCCCGACTTCACGGCCCGAGCCGTACAGCAACGAGAACACACCTTCCGGCAAACCACAGGCCTTGACTGCCCGTGCCACGGCGCGGCCGACCAGTTCGCTGGTGCCGGGATGGGCGCCGTGTGCCTTGACGATCACCGGGCAGCCAGCAGCCAGCGCCGAAGCGGTATCGCCACCGGCCACGGAAAACGCCAGTGGAAAGTTGCTCGCGCCAAACACCGCCACCGGGCCCAAGGGAATCTGCCGCTGACGCAGATCCGAACGCGGCATCGGCTGGCGCTCCGGTTGCGCGTTGTCGACTCGCACATCCAGCCATTCACCGGCCCGCACGGTGCGGGCAAACAGCCGCAGTTGCTGGCAGGTGCGGCCCCGTTCGCCCAGCAGGCGCGGTCGCGGCAGGCCGGTTTCGGCCATGGCGCGGTCGATCAGTTCGTCGCCCAGGGCTTCGATTTCGCTCGCGATGGATTCAATGAATTCGGCCCGTGCCTCGAGCGTTGTCTCGCGATAACGGTCGAGCGCCGCCCAGGCCAGTGCGCAGGCCTGCTCGACATGTTCGGCAGAGCCGCCGGCGTAGGCCGGCTCCAAAGGCGAGTTGGTGGCGGGGTTTATCCCGTGGATGACGTCGCGGTCGCCGGTGAGGGTTTGCTGACCGATCAGCAGTTGGCCCGTCAGGGTCATGGCGCATTCCTTATCAATAGAGCAGGTCACGAATAAGGCCCGCCGCCGTGGTTGGCGGCGGGCTTGAGCGCAGCGGCAGGTCAGGCGAAGTTCTGTTCCGTCGACCAGTTTTCGTACCAGTGACGGAACAGCGTGTACTGCGCTTCTGCGTAACGACGCTGCGAATCGCTGAGCGCATCGGTTTCATTGAAATGCAGGGTGTATTCCTTGTCGCCGTTGAGCACCATCAGGTGTTTGTAATACAGCACCAGATCCGTGCCTTCGTCGAAGGACGACAGTACCGCCAGCGCCGATTCCAGCTCGCGCGCCTGGCGTCGGGCCTTGGCGTCGCCCTTGGCCGCCTGCTTGCTCAGGGCCACCAGTTGCAGCACTTCGCGGGGCAGGGCATTGCCGATGCCGGTGATGGCGCCGGTGGCGTTGCAGTTGACGAAACCGTGCACGACCTGAGTATCGACACCGACCATCAGGGTCACGTCATCGTCCTTGGAAGTGATGTTTTCAGCGGCGTAGCGCAGGTCGGCGCCACCGCCGAATTCCTTGAAGCCGATCAGGTTCGGGTATTCACGGCGCAGTTCGAAGAACAGGTCGGCGCGGGTGGCAAAGCCGTAGTAAGGGCTGTTGTAGATCACTGCCGGCAGGTTCGGTGCGGCTTGCAAAATCGCCGCGAAGTGGGCTTTTTGCGCTGCCGCCGAAGCGCCGCGGGACAGCACTCGAGGAATCACCATCAAACCCTGTGCGCCGACTTTCGCCGCATGGGCGGCGTGGGATACCGCTTCACGGGTGTTGACCGCGCCGGTGCCGACGATGGTCGGAATGCCGGCGGCCACCAGTCGCGCCACGCCTTCCTGACGCTCGGCTTCGGTGAGCAGCGGCCAGTCGCCCATGGAGCCGCAATACACGACCGCGCTCATACCGATGTCGATCAGCTCGCGACCCTTGGCCACCAAGGCATCGAAGTCCGGTTTGCGCGCGGCGGTGCACGGGGTCATCAGGGCGGGCATGCAGCCGGTGAAGATGTTGTCGCTCATTATTGTTCTCCTTGGAACGGTCATTCGGATGGGATTGAAACAACAGCGCAGCGGCTCAGATGCCCCACGCAAACGGATCGGTCTCGTCGATCAGCAATGTGCTGTCGGCAGTCATGTGGGCGCGGCCGGTAATGTAGGGGCGGATGCGCTCGCCTTCCCATTCAAAGCGGCCTTCGAACTGGCTGCCGGTGATGCTCGCTTGCACCCAGCGCTCTCCCGGCGCGAGTTTTTCGTCGGCGGCCAGACACGCCAGTTTGGCGCTGGTGCCGGTGCCGCAAGGAGAGCGGTCGTAGGCTTTGCCGGGGCACATGACGAAGTTGCGGCTGTCGGCCTCGGCGTCATCGGCGAACAGTTCGATGTGATCGATGAGCGCGCCGTCCTCGCCATGGATGCCTTGGTCTTCCAGGGCCTTGAGCATTTTCCAGGTGAGGTCGGTGAGGGTTTCGACGTTGTCCATCGTCAGCGTCTGGCCGTGTTCGGAGACCAGGAAAAACCAGTTGCCGCCGTAGGCCACATCACCGAGGAAGCGCCCGTATCCCGGCACTTCCACCGCCACCTGTTTTTGCGAGCGATAGGCGGGCACGTTGCCGAGCGTCACTGCGCCGTCTTCATGCAACGTTGCGCTGACCGGGCCGACCGGGGTGTCGATCTTGTGCACGCCCGGCGCGATCAGCCCCAGATGTTGCAGCGATGCAACGAGGCCGATGGTGCCGTGGCCGCACATGCCGAGGTAACCGGCGTTGTTGAAGAAGATCACCCCGCAGGTGGCGTCCGGCGACACCGGCTCGCAATACAGCGCGCCCACCAGCACATCGTTGCCGCGCGGTTCCAGCAGGCAGGCGCGGCGCCACTGGTCATGCTGGTTGCGCAGGGCGTCGCGCTTCTCGGCCATGGTGCGGCCGGACAGCTCGGGAAAACCCTTCATCACCAGGCGCGTGGGTTCGCCGCCGGTGTGGGAATCAATGACATGTACTCGTTTCATGGGCAGGTCCCGTTGAGTGATTTCAGTAAGCGCCGGCAGTACGCGGGTTGGCGGCGGAGGCTGAGGACGTCGAAGCGACTTCGCTCTCATCCTCTTCGGACTCCAGACGCAGCAGGTGTGCCGGTACGCCGGTGGCGGCGCCCCAGTAATAGATGCCCATCGCACAGGCCGCGACGACCAGGGTGTCGAACGGATGGGTGAGGATGCCCAGGCCGCCGAAGGTGCCGAGTTTCGACAGGACGATGGTCACGGCGTAGAAGGCGATCAGCCAAGCGGACGAGCGCACTTGTCGGGACAGGCTGAGGTGAGCGGTCGGTACGAAGCGGCCGCAGAGCAGGTAGACGACGAACATCAGAATTTGCAGGCCAAGCAGCCAGGACACAGTGTTCCAGCCCGACCAGTAAACGATCAGCGCAGCGATGATGAACGACACCGGCCCCAGCACGCCCATGCTCTTGACCCGGAACGGGCGCGGCATATCAGGCGCATTGCGACGCAGCGCAGCCACGGACACCGGCGCCACGGCGTAGCTGAGCACCAGCGCGGCGGACACCACGTTGATCAGCGCTTCCCAGGACGGGAACGGCAGGGTCCAGAACACCGACAGGGCGAAGGTCAGCCACAGCGCCGGACGCGGGATGCCGGACTTCGCGTCGATGTGGGTGAACACCTTGAAGAACGTGCCGGTCTGCGCCCAGCCGTAGATCACCCGAGGCGTGGCGTTCATGTAAATGTTGCCGCAGCCGCTGGGGGAGATCACTGCGTCGGCGACCACCAGATACGCCAGCCAGCCCACGCCCAGCGCCAGGGCGATGTCGCGGTACGGCAGGGCGAATTCCTTAGAAACCCCGGCCCAGCCATTGGCGAGCAGCTCGGTCGGGATGCCGCCGAGAAAGGCGGTTTGCAGCAACACGTAGATCGCGGTGGAGAGCAGCACCGACAGGATCAGCGCAATCGGAATGGTGCGCTGGGGATTCTTCACTTCGCTGGCCACCGAGATGATCGGGGTCAGGCCGAGGTAGGCGAAGATCACGCCGCCAGCGGAGACGGCCATCTCGATGCCCGAGAGCCCGAAAGGGGCGAAACCTTGAACCTGAAAATTCTCCGGTTTGAAGAAGGTGAACAGCACGCCGATCACCAGCAGCGGCACGATGAACTTGAACACGCTGACCAGATTGTTGGCCTTGGCAAAGGTTTTTACGCTGCGGTAGTTGAGCAGGAAGAACACGCAGAGCAGGCCGAACTGCACCAGCCAGCCGAGCAGGGTCGGATCACCGCTGCCGGCCTTGGTCAGGCCGGGAAACCACGCCGCCGCATATTGGCGCGAAGCAACCACCTCGATCGCCACCAGACTGGAAAACGCGATCAGCGTAATAAAACCCATCAGGTAACCGAGCAACGGCCCGTGGCTGTAAACCGGGTAACGCACCACACCGCCGGCCCGGGGCAGCGCAGCGCCCAGTTCGCAGTAGACGATGCCCAGCAGCAACACGGCAAACCCGCCCAGCAACCAGGAAAAAATCCCCGCCGGCCCGGCAATCGCCGACACGTGACTGGCCGCGAACAACCAGCCGGAACCGAAGATCGCCCCCAGCCCGATAAAGGTGAGGTCGATCAATGAAAGTTGTTTTTTGAACTTGCCTTGGCCTGACATGGCATCGCCTTCTTGTGAGTTATTGGATAGGCAGGTGTGAAGTCACTGGAACGCCTAAACAGTGAACTCATCAGGCGTCGGGCGATTGATGTTTTGCGCAACTGCGGATGACGAAATCGGCACAGTTGCGAAGAAAGCCCGCGGCGCTCGACACGCCTGAAACGTTGCTGCAATCTGCACGCGAACGCCTCTGCCCGATCCACTCACCGGGGAAAACCGTCACCATGCAGAACGCATTTGCGATCCTGTGCCAGGGCGATGAGCACAATCGTCCGCACACCCTCGAGGCACTGCTGGCGGGGGTGGCACCGCTGTTGCCGATGCTCGACGTGATCCCCAACGCGGCGATCTTCATCAAGGATGTGCAGGCGCGTTACGTCCTGGCCAACCGCACACTGGTGCAGCGCTGCGGCCTGAAAGACCTGAAACCCTTGCTCGGCAAAACCAGTGCGCAGGTATTTCCGGCGCAATTGGGGCCGGGTTACACCGAGCAGGATCGGCGGGTGCTGGAGGAGGGATTCGTGCTGGAGGATCAGCTGGAGCTGCACCTGTACGGCAGTCGCGAACCGGGCTGGTGCCTGACGCACAAGCGTCCGCTGTACAACCGTGACGGCGAGATCATCGGTCTGGCGGGGATTTCGGTGGATCTGCAATCGGCCAGCGAAACCCACCCGGCGTTTCAGCGCCTGGCGGCGGTCGACGAACACATCCGCGCGCATTTCAATCGGCGTGTCACTTTGGGCGAACTGACCCGGATCGCCGGTATTTCGGTGGCGCAACTGGAGCGTTACTGCAAACGGGTGTTCCACCTGACGCCTCGGCAGATGATCCAGAAAGTGCGGCTGGAACAGGCCCATCGGTTGTTGCACACCGACCTGCCGATCACCGAGGTGGCGCTGCAATGCGGTTACACCGATCACAGCGCTTTCACTCGACAATTCAAGGCTTCGACCGGGTTCACACCGCGTCAGTATCGACAGGCGACCACCCAGTGAATACGCGCGCAGCGACTAGACTCAACGGATCGCGGTCGTCTTTCGAGGGGGAAACGGGATGAGCAGAACATTCGCGCTTCACTGCTCGTCGTGGCTCTTGATCGCCTTCAGCGTGATGCTGGCTTCGGGATGCTCGAACAGAACGCACTATCCGCCATCAGGTGTTGGCGACAGCTGTTACGCCAAGGCGTTGCCGACGGTCGGGGAGGGTGGTCTGGCCTGGGGCTCCAGCCTGAACATGGCCCGGCAAAAATCCATGGCCAACTGCATACGTTACGCCGGACGTTCCGGGGGAACGCCGGACACCTGTCAGGTGGTGTTGGCCAAATGCAGGAATTGACGGGGGGCGGGTTTCACGAAGCTCCAACGGGCAGTTCAGCGGCCTGAGCACCTGACAAAAAACCAAATCGCCATGTGTTTCCTTCGTTCTTTCATACGTCGCAGTTGTCACTGTCCGTTCCCGCCTGTCTGGAGTTCTCTCGATGCCTTCGCTCAAAACCCTGCCCGCTGCCTTGCTGGGGCTGGCCCTTGTCTGTCCGGTCAAGGCGCAATCCCAGGGACTGGAGCTGGGGCAAGTGCTGATCGGGGCCGAGGATCAGAGCGGTGAAGACGCGTCGGTGGAAGAGGCGAAGGCTCGTCTGGCCCAGGTTCCGGGTGGCAGCAACGTGGTCGATATGCGCCAGCCATTGCAGGGCCGGGTCGCGAGCAATCAGGACGTGCTGGCGTATCAGCCCGGTGTCTATGCCCAGTCGGCGGGCAACGAAGGGACGAAGATTTCGATCCGTGGTTCGGGCATCAACCGCGCTCCCGGTGCTCACGCTTCAGGGCTGTACACGATGCTCGACGGTCTGCCGCTGACCGGTCCCGGCGGCACGCCTTACGAATTGCTGGAGCCGCTGTGGCTCGACCATATAGAAGTGCTGCGCGGCGCCAACGGTTTTGATCGAGGTGCGCTGGCGCTCGGCGGCGCCGTCGATTACGTCAGCCACACCGGCTATAACGCGCCGCTACTGAATGTGCGCTACGTCATGGGCAGCCACGGTTATGCCCAGCGACAAGTCAGCTCCGGTCAGGTGCTGGGCGATTTCGATTACTACCTGTCGATGACCGACGCGCATTCCGACGGTTATCAGGATCACACCGCGAGCAAGAGCCAGGGCGTGATCGCCAACTTCGGTTATCGCTTCAATCCGAATCTGGAAACCCGCTTCTACATCCGTCACCGCGAGACCGACAACGACCTCGCCGGCCGGGTGACCAAACATTCCATCGAACATGATCCACGCGCGGCCAACCCGGCCTACGTGACGCGCAACGACAGCCGCGATCAGCCCGGCAGCACCTTCATCGGCAACAAGACCACGTACTACATCGATGACGATTCGAGTATCCAGACCGGTCTGGTTTATCACGATTACCCGATGGACCTGCGCGAAGGCCCGAACCGCTTGAAGGTCGCGTACACCGATGTCAGCGGCACGTTCGACTACAAGCGCCGCGACACGCTCTGGGGCATGGAGAGCAACAGCACCGTGGGCCTGCGGGTGACCAAACACCTGCCCAACGACGGGGCCAGCGAACGGGTGCGAATTCCTGCCGGCAACACCGCCCGCTATGCGCCGGGCACGCCTATGCGCAACTTCACTTATCAGGGTTCGGATTCTGTCCTGCACGTGGGCAACGATCTGGAAATCGCCGACGACCTGTGGCTGACCACCGGCCTCGCCGCGATCTACACCCGCCGCGAAAGCGCCGTGACCTATCCCGAAGGTGGCGGCAAGACCAGCCTCGGTGACTGGGACTACGCGCCCCGTCTGGGCCTGCGCTATCAGGTGACGCCGGATCTGCAACTGTTCGGCAACCTCAGCCGTTCGGTCGAAGCGCCGCATCCGTGGTCGCTGATCTACAGCTCCAACGTACGGTTCCCGGCCGGCAGCGGCGCCGCCACCGGCACCCAGCGCGATCCGGTCAAACTGCAGAACCAGACCGCGACCACCCTGGAACTTGGCGGCCGTGGCGACAGCACGCTCGGCGAATGGAGCCTGGCGTGGTACTACGCCCAGGTGCGCCACGAATTGCTTTCGGTGTTGCCGGACGCCAACGCCACCACGCCTTACGAACTCAACGCCAGCCCGACCGTGCACCAAGGTATTGAAGCCAGCCTCAACAGCAATCTGTGGACATCGAACGATGGCGGCAAGTTGAGCCTGCGCCAGGCCTACACCTTCAGCGACTTCCACTACCGCGACGACGATCGCTTCGGCGACAACCGCCTGCCGGGCCTGCCGATGCATTACTACCAGGGCGAACTGCGCTACGACTTCCCGCAGGGCTTCTTCGCGGCGGTCAACACGCAACTGGTCTCGAAAACCGCAGTGGATTACGCCAACAGTTACTACGCCGATCCTTACGCCACCTTCGGCGCGACGCTGGGCTACAACGCACCCAAAGGCGACTGGCAGACCTGGCTGGACATGCGCAACCTGACCGACAAGCACTACGCCGCAACCGTTACGCCGGGCTATGACGATAAAGGACTGGACGCCGCACGCTCCACGCCGGGCGAGGGCATGGCGATGTATGTCGGGGTGTCGTGGAGTCTGCTTTGATCCGACGAGAGCGCGGTGATTGAAATCGTTCGATCACCGGACAGCCAAACCTTCGTCCAATTGCCCGATCCGGCACGCCGGCGTACTGTGACCGGTGATGGCGCAAACCGTGACCATCACCATAACGACAAGATCGAGTGCCTTGCCCATGGACAGCCGCCTGCTGAGCGACCGCAGCAGCGTGTTTCGCCACGCTGACCCGTATGCCGTCTCCGACTATGTGAACCAGCACGTCGGCCAGCATTTCATCGGCCTGTCCAAAACCACCCACCCGCAAGCCAGCCTCAACCACCGCAAACTCGCCGACCTCGATCTGTGCCGCATCAGCTATGGCGGCAGCGTTCGCGTGACGTCGCTGGCGCTGGAAACCGTGTATCACCTGCAAGTCCTGCTGCAAGGCAACTGCCTGTGGCGCGGTCACAAGCGCGAGCATCATCTGGTGCCGGGCGAATTGCTGTTGATCAACCCGGACGATCCGGTCGACCTGACTTATTCCGACGATTGCGAGAAATTCATCCTCAAGGTGCCGGTCAGCGTGCTGGAGTCGGTGTGCGACGAGCAGCGCTGGCTGCATCCTGCCGGCGGCATCCGGTTCTTGCGCAATCATTACCGGCTCGACGAGCTGGAAGGGTTTACCCACCTGTTGGGCATGATCTGCCAGGAAGCCGAGGCCAGCGACCCGTTGCTGCGGGTGCAGGAGCATTACGCGCAGATCGTCGGCAGCAAACTGATTTCGCTGATGAACACCAACGTCAGCCGTGAATGCCTGAGTTCGCCGAGCGTCAGTTTCGAGCGGATCCTCGACTACATCGAACGCAACCTGAAGCGGGATCTGCCCGCCGAACACCTGGCGGCCCAGGCGAACATGAGCCCGCGTTCCCTGTACGCGCTGTTCGAACGCCAGCTCGGCGTGACCCCGATGCAATACATCCGCCAGCGCAAGCTGGCACGCATTCATGCCTGCCTAAGCGACCCGAGCTGTCCGGTGCGCAACCTCACCGAACTGGCGCTGGACTACGGCTTCCTGCACCTCGGCCGGTTCTCCGAAAGCTATCGCCAACAGTTCGGCGAATTGCCGTCCGTGACCTTCAAACGCCGTCACTGAATCCCCGCCCCGAAACAATCTGAAGCACCTGCCGCGCCGTCCTGCACAAAACGGATAGCCCTCTGCAGGATTCGGATATTGCCGCCCGCGTTGCCTCCCTAATCTGGCCTGGCCTGAACAATAACAATGGAGGCCCCGGCCATGTCCCTGGGAATCGACTACCTCAATGCCATGCTTGAAGAGGACCCCGAGAAGGGTGCCTACCGCTGCAAACGGGAAATGTTCACCGATCCGCGGCTGTTTGAACTGGAGATGGCGCACATCTTCGAAGGCAACTGGATCTACCTCGCCCACGAAAGCCAGATCCCCAACGCCAACGATTTTCTGACCACCACCATGGGTCGCCAACCCGTGTTCATCGCCCGCAACAAGGCCGGTGAGCTGAATGCCTTTCTCAATGCGTGCAGCCATCGCGGCGCTATGTTGTGCCGGCACAAGTCCGGCAACCGTTCCAGCTATACCTGCCCGTTCCACGGCTGGACGTTCAACAACAGCGGCAAACTGCTCAAGGTCAAGGACCCAAGCGAAGCCGGCTATCCCGAAGGCTTCAACTGCGAAGGCTCTCACGACCTGACCAAAGTCGCGCGTTTCGAATCCTATCGCGGCTTTCTGTTCGGCAGCCTGAATGCCAATGTGAAGTCGCTTGCCAAGCATCTGGGCGAGTCGGCCAAGATCATCGACATGATCGTCGATCAGTCCCCCGAGGGCCTGGAAGTGCTGCGCGGTTCCAGTTCCTATATCTACGAAGGCAACTGGAAACTCACCGCCGAAAATGGTGCCGATGGCTATCACGTCAGCTCCGTGCACTGGAACTACGCCGCTACTCAGAACCAGCGTCAGCAGCGCGACGCCGGAGAAGAAATCAAGACCATGAGCGCCGGCAGCTGGGCGAAAAAGGGCGGTGGTTTCTACTCGTTCGACCACGGCCATCTGCTGCTCTGGACCCGCTGGGCCAACCCCGAAGACCGTCCGGCCTACGAGCGCCGTGATGAGCTGGCGCAGGACTTCGGCCAGGCCCGTGCCGACTGGATGATCGAGAACTCGCGCAACCTGTGCCTGTACCCCAACGTGTACCTGATGGATCAGTTCAGCTCGCAGATCCGCATCGCCCGACCGATCTCCGTCGACAAGACCGAGATCACCATCTACTGCATCGCCCCCAAAGGCGAAAGCGCGGAGGCCCGGGCCAAACGTATTCGCCAGTACGAAGACTTCTTCAACGTCAGCGGCATGGCCACCCCGGATGACCTCGAAGAGTTCCGCTCGTGTCAGACCGGCTACGGCGCCGGGCGCGGCTGGAACGATATGTCCCGTGGTGCGACGCATTGGGTCGAAGGCGCGGACGCGGCGGCCGAGGAAATCGACCTCAAGCCCTTGCTGTCCGGCATGCGCACCGAGGACGAAGGCCTGTTCGTGCTGCAACACAAGTACTGGCAGGAAACCATGCTCAAGGCTGCTTCGACCGAGCCGGATCTGATTTCCGTGGAGGCTGTGTGATGAGCAATCTCTACGACACCGTGCGCGATTTCCTCTACCGCGAGGCGCGCTATCTGGACGACGGCCAGTGGGACCAGTGGCTGGAACTCTACGCCGCCGACGCCAGTTTCTGGATGCCGGCCTGGGACGACCACGACACCCTGACCGAAGACCCGCAAAGCGAAATCTCGCTGATCTGGTACGGCAACCGTGGCGGCCTCGAAGACCGGGTATTCCGGATCAAGACCGAGCGCTCCAGCGCAACGATTCCCGACACCCGCACCTCGCACAACCTCAGCAACATCGAGATCGTCGAGCAGGGCGAAGGCCAATGTCAGGTGCGCTTCAACTGGCACACCCTGAGCTTTCGTTATCAGGTCACCGACAGTTACTTCGGCACCAGCTTCTACACCCTCGACCTGCGCGGCGAACAGCCGTTGATCAAGGCCAAGAAAGTCGTGCTGAAGAACGATTACGTCCGTCAGGTCATCGACATCTATCACATCTGATCGAGACGGCGGCGAGCCGGGCTCGACGCTGTGAGCGAGGTGCACCATGAGTTTCCAGATCGCACTGAATTTCGAAGACGGGGTCACCCGTTTCATCGAGGCCTCGGGCCACGAAACCGTTGCCGACGCGGCCTACCGCCAGGGCATCAACATTCCGCTGGATTGCCGCGACGGCGCCTGCGGCACCTGCAAGTGTTTCGCCGAGGCCGGGCGATACGACATGGGCGACAACTTCATCGAAGACGCCTTGAGTGAAGACGAACTGGCCCAGGGTTACGTTCTGACTTGCCAGATGCGCGCCGAAAGCGATTGCGTGGTGCGGGTGCCGGTGGGCTCGCAGGTCTGCAAGACCGGGCAGGCGAGTTATCAGGCGGCGATCAGCGATGTTCGTCAGCTCTCCGAAAGCACCATCGCGCTGTCGCTCAAGGGTGAATCCCTGAGCAAACTGGCATTCCTGCCGGGGCAATACGTCAACCTGCAAGTGCCGGGCAGCGAGCAATCGCGCGCCTATTCCTTCAGCTCGTTGCAGAAGAACGGCGAGGTCAGTTTCCTGATCCGCAATGTCCCCGGCGGCTTGATGAGCAGCTTCCTCACCGGGCTGGCCAAGGCTGGCGACAGCCTGAATCTGGCCGGGCCGCTGGGCAGTTTCTACCTGCGCGAGATCAAGCGGCCGCTGTTGCTGTTGGCCGGCGGCACCGGGCTGGCGCCATTCACGGCGATGTTGGAGAAGATCGCCGAGCAGGGCAGCGAGCACCCGGTTCACCTGATCTACGGCGTGACCAACGATTTCGATCTGGTGGAACTCGACCGCCTCGAAGCCTTCGCCGCGCGGATTCCGAATTTCAGCTTCGGCGCCTGCGTGGCCAATCCGCAGAGCCAGCACCCGCTCAAGGGCTACGTCACCCAGCACATCGAGCCGCGCCACCTCAACGAAGGCGATGTCGACGTGTACCTGTGCGGCCCGCCGCCCATGGTCGAGGCGGTCAGCCAGTACATCCGCGAGCAGGGCATCACGCCGGCGAACTTCTACTACGAGAAATTCGCGGCAGCCTGAGTCTTCTTTCTGAATTGCGAGGTTGTCATGAACAACAGATTCGCCAACAAGGTCGCGCTGGTCACCGGCGCGGCGCAGGGCATCGGTCGCCGGGTGTGCGAGCGCTTGCTGGAGGAGGGCGCGCAGGTCATCGCCGTCGACCGCTCCGGGCTGGTTCACGAACTGCAGGGCGAGAGCGTGCTGTCGCTGACCGCCGACCTTGAGCAATACGCCGATTGCGCCCGGGTGATGAACGCCGCCATCGATGCGTTCGGGCGTCTGGATGTGCTGGTCAATAACGTCGGCGGCACCATTTGGGCCAAGCCGTTCGAGCATTACGAAGTCGAGCAGATCGAGGCCGAAGTGCGCCGCTCGTTGTTCCCGACGCTGTGGTGCTGCCACGCCGCGTTGCCATACATGCTCAAGCAGGGACGCGGCGCGATCGTCAATGTGTCGTCGATTGCTACCCGCAGCCTGAACCGCGTTCCGTATGGCGCGGCCAAAGGTGGGATCAATGCACTGACTGCCTGCCTGGCCTTTGAAAACGCCGAGCGCGGGATCCGGGTCAACGCCACCGCGCCCGGCGGCACCGAAGCGCCGCCCCGGCGCATTCCGCGCAACACCGCCGAACAGTCCGCGCAGGAACAGGCCTGGTACCAGGAAATCGTCGCGCAAACCCTCGATAGCAGCCTGATGAAACGCTACGGAACCATTGATGAACAGGTCGGCGCGATCCTGTTTCTCGCCTCGGACGACGCCTCCTACATCACCGGCGTGACCCTGCCGGTAGGCGGCGGTGACCTCGGTTGATCACGCTTGAATGGACACTGAAATGAACCGGATCCTGATTGAAAACCTGTCGGCGATCATCGTCGACCTGCCAACCATCCGCCCGCACAAACTGGCGATGCACACGATGCAGAACCAGACGCTGGTGATCCTGCGCCTGCGTTGCAGCGACGGTATCGAAGGCATCGGCGAGGCCACCACCATCGGCGGCCTGGCCTACGGCTACGAAAGCCCGGAAAGCATCAAGGCCAACATCGACGCGCACCTGGCGCCGGCGCTGATCGGCATGGACGCAGACAACATCAACGCCGCGATGCAGAAACTCGACAAGATCGCCAAGGGCAACACCTTCGCCAAGTCCGGCATCGAGAGCGCTTTGCTCGACGCCCAAGGCAAACGCCTCGGCCTGCCCGTAAGCGAACTGCTCGGTGGCCGGGTCCGCGACAGCCTCGAAGTGGCCTGGACCCTGGCCAGCGGCGACACCGTCCGCGATATCGCCGAAGCCGAACAAATGCTGGAAGCGCGGCGGCACCGGATCTTCAAGTTGAAGATCGGCGCCAACCCGCTGGAGCAGGATCTCAAACACGTCGTGGCGATCAAAAAAGCCCTGGGCGAGCGCGCCAGTGTACGGGTTGACGTCAACCAATACTGGGACGAGTCGCAGGCGATTCGTGGCTGTCAGGTGCTCGGCGACAACGGCATCGACCTGATCGAGCAGCCGATCTCGCGGGTCAACCGCTCCGGGCAGATTCGCCTGAACCAGCGCAGCCCGGCGCCGATCATGGCCGACGAATCGATTGAAAGCGTCGAGGACGCGTTCAGCCTCGCCGCCGACGGCGCCGCCAGTGTTTTCGCCCTGAAAATTGCCAAGAACGGCGGCCCGCGCGCCGTGTTGCGCACCGCGCAAATCGCCGAAGCCGCCGGCATCGCCCTGTACGGCGGCACGATGCTTGAGGGTTCCGTCGGCACTTTGGCCTCGGCCCACGCTTTCCTCACCCTCAGGCAACTGACCTGGGACACCGAGCTGTTCGGCCCGCTGTTGCTGACCGAAGACATCGTCACCGAGTGCCCGCAATACCGTGACTTCCACCTGCACATTCCACGCACCCCGGGCCTGGGCCTCGCGCTGGATGAAGAGCGTCTGGCGCGTTTTCGCCGGCATTGATTCCCCAAGGAGAACGCCATGCTGTTCCACGTAAAAATGACCGTGAAGTTGCCTGCCGACATGGACCCGGTCGTTGCCACCCGGCTCAAGGCCGACGAGAAGGAACTCGCCCAGCGCCTGCAACGCGAGGGCCAGTGGCGCCACCTCTGGCGCATCGCCGGGCACTACGCCAATTACAGCGTGTTCGACGTCCCGAGCGTCGAAGCCTTGCACAACACCCTGATGCTGCTGCCGCTGTTTCCCTACATGGAAATCGAAATCGACGGCCTCTGCCGCCATCCCTCGTCGATCCACGCCGACGACCGCTGAGCCCAAAAAATGAATCCACCGCTGAAACCTGTGGTTGATCCGAGAGAGCTGAGTAAACACAACAACAAGATGAGGTGAACACCATGACCGTGAAGATTGCCCACACTGCCGAACTGCAGAAGTTCTTCGAAGAAGCCGCCGGTTTTGCCAACGATGGCGGCAGCTCACGCTTGAAAACCATCGTCCTGCGGGTGTTGCAGGACAGCGCCCGGATCATCGAAGACCTCGAAATCAACGAAGACGAATTCTGGAAAGCCGTCGACTACCTCAACCGTCTGGGTGGCCGCTCGGAGGCCGGGCTGCTGGTGGCCGGCCTCGGTCTTGAGCATTTCCTCGACCTGCTGCAGGACGCCAAGGATGCGCAGATCGGCTTGACCGGCGGCACGCCGCGCACCATCGAAGGCCCGTTGTACGTGGCCGGCGCGCCGCTGTACGAAGGTGAATGCCGGATGGACGACGGCCGCGAAGAGGGCGTCGCCACGCTGATGTTGCTCGAAGGCCAGGTGTTCGACCCGCAGGGTCAGCCGCTCGCCGGCGCCACGGTCGACCTGTGGCACGCCAACACCAGGGGCACCTATTCGTTCTTCGATCAGAGCCAGTCCGAGTACAACCTGCGTCGGCGGATCATCACCGACGCCGAAGGCCGCTATCGCGCCCGCAGCATCGTGCCCTCCGGTTACGGCTGCGACCCGCAAGGCCCGACCCAGGAATGCCTCAATCTGCTCGGCCGCCACGGCCAGCGCCCGGCTCACATTCACTTCTTCATTTCTGCACCGGGGCATCGACACCTGACGACGCAGATCAATCTGTCGGGGGACAAATACCTGTGGGATGACTTCGCGTACGCGACCCGGGAAGGGTTGGTCGGGGAGGTCGAGTTTCTGGAGGATGCAGCGGGACGCCGAGCCGAACTGAAATTCGACTTCCAGTTGCAGCAGGCGCCGGATGCGCTGGCTGAACAGCGCAGCCAGCGACCGAGGGCATTGCAGGACGTCTGAAGGCAGGAAAGGGAGCCCATGGCTCCCTCTCTTCTGAAAAACGTAATGCTAAATCGGCAGGTGCTGGGCTTATGGAATAAGTTCGAAAGCTCAGATCTGCACGGGCTTGAAGGTGTTTCTCAGGCAAAAAAGGGCGCGTGAGTTTTTGACTCACGCGCCTTCGGGTTCATTTGCTGGCGTTCAACACAATCCGGTATCGCGCTTTGCCGCTGCGCAGATGGTCAACAGCTTCATTGACCTTGCTCATCGGAAATTCCTCGACATGCGGCAGGATCTGATGCCGCGCGCAGAACTCAAGCATGGTCGCTGCCGTGGCGGGCGAGCCGACCGGGGAGGCTGACAGGGATTTCTGTTGAGGGATGAGGTTGAACACATGCACAGGAATCGCGTCGGGCACGATGCCGACGAAGTGCAGCCGCCCCTTGCCGCGCAGGGTGGCGAGCATGGCCGTCCAGTCGAGGTTGGCGTTGGCGGTGATCAGCAGAAAGTCCAGGGTGCCGGCAATCGCTTTCAGCGCCTCGCTGTCGGTGGAAGCGACGACCTTGTGGGCGCCGAGGCGTTTGGCTTCGTCCTGTTTGCTCAGGGAAGAGGTGAACGCGGTGACATCGCAACCCCAGGCATTGAGAAATCGCAGTGCCAGATGGCCGAGGCCGCCGATGCCCACCACGCCGACCCGGTCGGTCGGCTTGATGTCGAATTCCACCAGCGGATTGAAGACCGTGGAGCCGGCGCAGAACAGCGGACCGGCGAGTGCCGGGTCGAGGTTGTCCGGCAGTTTCAGCGCCCAGGCCCAATGCGTGCGCAGCCGATCGGCGAAACCGCCGTGGCTGCCGATAATCGTCGGTTTTGCGGTGGCGCACAGGTGATGGGAACCACCGATGCAGGACGAGCAATGCATGCAGCTGCCCTTGTACCAGCCGATTCCCACGCGCTGACCGATTTCCAGACCGCGCACCTGCGGGCCGGTGCGCACGATGCGGCCGACCACTTCATGGCCGGGAATGAAGGGGTATTGACTGACACCCCAGTCGTTGTCGATCAGCGACTGGTCGGAATGGCAGACGCCGCAATATTCCACGGCGACTTCGACTTCTTCGTCGCCCAGCGGGCCGGGGTCGTAACTGAAGCGCTCCAGCGGCGCGCCGGCCGAGGTGGCGGCCCAGCCGGTGAATGTCGTGGGTTCGGTGTTATTGCTCATGGGACACCTCCAGGTCTGGCGCTGCGGGCGCAGCCTGAAGAGTCTAGCGTGTCATCGGGCGGGCGCTAGCCAGGTGTTCAGCACGCGCCGGTCCAGCTCTTCCCAGTCCGCCATGCCCAGCACTCGGGTGGTATTGAGGCCGCGCAGATAACCGCGCAACTGATTGGCCACGGCTTGTACCGACTCTGAATTGTCCGCTGACTGGCTCAGTACGGTTTCGTATTCGACCAGGTATTCGGCCACCCGGTCGCGGAACTCGGGCAAGACGGCATCGCGGATCAGGTCAAAGGTTCGCACGGTTAATCCTCATCTGTTTTCGTTGTGATTGAGTGTGGCGCAGTCTGCATGGGGTTCAACTATTGCTTCAAGTAATAGTGACCATCAAGAAACGCAAGTTCTGCTTTGGCGCCGATGGGCGGAAAATCGCCTCCATCGAACACGCCGCTGAAGGAATTTGCGCGATGAAGACTTTGACCCGACTGGCTGTAGTCGCCCTGCTGATGAGCGGGGTGGCCGCTACCGTAGCCCCGGCTTATGCAGATGATGCCCAGTCGTGCCATTTTCTGCCCGTCGCCGCCAGCAGCGCCGCGCTGCAGCACTCGCAAACCGTCGGTGTGCTGTACAGCGAAAACACTCTGGACAACCTGCAATACCTCGAGCGTTACCACGATGTGGCGGTGAACGGCGCCAAAGACGCGCTCGATGCGCGGATTCGTGACGCCTTCGTCGACAGCTCCGATCCGGAGCTGGCCATCGACTGGCTGATGAGTTCGCTGCAACAGCAATTTCTCTCGGTAACCGTCTATGACAGCCTCGATGCGCTGGTGCAGGCCCATCCGGACGTTGTGGTGATGCTCGACACTCACAACCGTTTGCTGACCCAACGCAACAGTCAGGTCGAAGCGCGGTTCGCCGCACGCTTCTATGACGCCAACCTGCAATACATCGGCAAGGCTGAAGGCGCGGTGGAGAAGCAACTGCCGTCGGTGTGGGTACACAACAAGGCAGCGCCTGAAATCGCTGCCGGGATCGAACAGCAGCGCGACCTGCAACTGAGTGCCTTGAAACAGTTCGATGACTCGCTCAAGGCCCTGGTGAGTGCAGGCTGAACCCCTTGATCAAAAACGGCAACGTCAGTGCCCGTGACACTGAACGTTGCCGAAGAACCGAACCTTTTATTTTCAGGATTTTTTCCATGCGTACCTTTGTTATCCCTGTCATGGCCTGCGCCACTTTGTTGCTGACCGCTTGCGCCTCCGCGCCGAACGACCCGACGTTGACCCTGCAGACGCACAAGACGCCTGCCCAGTACGCCGAATGCGTGGTGCCGAAACTGCAGGGCAGCGCGCTGAACCCGACCGTGTCGCAGACCCAGCGCAGCTACCGGATCGTGGTGCCGAGCAAGGTGGCGGCGGACAACGTGCTGGAAGCCTACAAGGCACAGGACGGCGGCAAAGTGTTTTTGTATGAGCGCCACTTGCTGGCGTCGAGTTTCCTGCCGTCGAGTTTTGAACGGGCTGCCCAGGAGTGCCTGTAACGCCTGTCGGTTAACGCTTTTGAAGATGCTCCTTTGGTTGGCCGCAACCAACCAATTCTTTGCCCCGCACCTTGCGGGGCATTTTTTTTGCGGAAAAAAAATCGCCGCTTTCATCAGCTCTGCAGAAGAAATGCGAGGGCTGATGAAAGCGGCGATTTATTGATTGTTCGGGCGTGAAGAAATACGCCAGGTGCACATGCAAACAGGAAAGGATCGATAACGAAAAAAACGAGAGGGAACTGGAGAGGGTGAAACGAGGAAAAAATGGCAGGGGCGGCTGGATTCGAACCAACGCATGGCAGGATCAAAACCTGCTGCCTTACCGCTTGGCGACGCCCCTGTAGCTATTGGTTTCAGTCCCGGGAGGACCTCTGCAACAGTGGGCGGCACTTTACCAGCGCTCTTTCGATCTGTGAACCCCTGAAACAGATAAATTTCATGGAAAACAGCTACTTATTTCCCGGACGGCATCGCCGCTCAGGTTTTTCGGGCTTTTCAGCGAGCGCCATCAAAACTGGCGCGAGCGCCGTAGCCCGAAAACCTGGCGAAAACCTGCCTCGACGAACCGATCAGTTGCCGTCCGCAACCTTGCGTTCGATTTCGTCGACCTTGCGTTGCAACTCCTCCGCGTCCTGCTCCTTGGTGCGGGTCGATGAGGGCGTGATGACCTCATCCACACCACGGGTGGCGTCGTCCCGATCCTCAAGATCGCGTTTCACCACATTGACCGGTTTGCCGGACGTATCAGTAGGTGGGGCTTTGCTGTCGTTGTTCATGGTGCTGACCTCCGTTGGCTTAAACGTTGGATACAGCGCCACCGGGCGAGTTCGAGATTTTTAGCGGCAACCGGGCGAACGGCAGCCGCTGCCGTCTCAGCTCACCGAACTCGGCATTCCCGCCAGCAAACCGGTCAGCGTCTTCATGATCGCCTGCTGACGCGCCCGGTCGGTCAGGTGCCGGGCCTCGGCGGCGGCGACATCGGCATGGCAGTGCGGGCAGATCGATTCGTGCGGGTGGATGTATTGCAGGCAGTCGCGGCACAGGGCCAGTTGCGTCGGCAGGCGTCCTTCCTCGGGGGAGGACTGGCCCTGATTGATCCAGGCGAGCTTGATCACTTGCCCGCTGTCGCTGACGCTGCTGACTTTTTCGCCGGTGTCGATGCGTTCGGTGATCAGGTCAAAACGTCCGACCGCAAACGAGCGCTGGGCGGCGTCTTCGACTTTGACGATGCGCTCGCGCAAACCCTGTTTTTGCAATTCCAGGGTTCGGTAATGGCAGTAAGGATTGTTGCCGGGTTTGCCCAGCAGTGAATGCGACGTCCAGGTGCAGCCGCCCCGGCAGACGTCGTTGTAATAGCAGCTTCGGCAGTAACCCCACAGGTCATCGACCGAGCGCAGGCGGCCGAAGTGCATGCCTTCGCTGTAGTGCCAGATGTCGTGCAGGCTCATATTGCGCACGTTGCCGCCGGAAAACCCGACGGTCGCCAGTGACGGGCAACCTTTAACCGTGCCGTCCGCTTCCAGCGCCAGCACGGTCTGGCCGGCCGCGCAGCCGCTCCAGTGCACGCGTTCGTCGCCGAAGCCGCGCCACAGATGTTCGTAAGGGCCGTAATAACCGATGTTGTTGCCGACGTTCATCAGCAGGCCGCGATCCAGTCCTTCGCGGTACAACCGGGCGAGTAGCGGCATCACTTCCAGCAGCTTGTACGGCTGGAGCAACAGTTCGGGATGGTCGACGGCGTTGCCCATGGCCACCGTGATCTGGATCTGCCAATGGGTGGCGCCGAGCTCGATGATGGTGTCCATCAGTTCTGGCAGATCCGGCAACGTGGCCGCGCCGATCTGGGTGTTGACGCTGACGGCCAGCCCTGACGCCTTGGCCCGGCGCAGGGTATCGACAGCCTTGTCGAACGAGCCGGGTACGTTGCGCACCTTGTCGTGCAGCGGCGCGAGTCCGTCCAGGGAAATGCCGACCCCGTTGAGCCCCGCTTCGACCGCTGCCTGCATCTTCGCTGGCGTCAGATTGCGCCCGCCGGTCTGGATCGCGCAGTACATGCCGTGGTCGTGGATGGCGCGGATCAGTTGCGTCCAGTCCTTGCGCAGATAGGCTTCGCCGCCGATCAGGGTGATCTCGCGGGTGCCCAGGGCGGCGAGGGAATCGATCACGTCGAGGCATTCGCGGGTGTTGAGTTCATCGGGGCGCCGATGCCCCGCGCGGGAGCCGCAATGCAGACACTTGAGGTCGCAGGCGAGGGTGATTTCCCAGACCACGTGCACCGGCACGTAGCGTTTGAGATCGGTGTCGCTGAGGTAGCGGGCAGGGCGGTTGTCTGTCATGGGAGATCCTTGCGCACGGGCCTGTGCGCGGCACGATTGGACTGACCTCGATTGGCTGGAAGACCGGGGGCGGTCACCCGTGACCGCCCCCGGGCCGTACGACTTAGCGCGCTTCCAGTCGCGCGATTTCCGCATTCAGCTGTTCAAGGGCACTGCGCAAGGCACCCTCGTGGGCCAGCTGTTGTTCGCCTTGCTGCACCGCGACTTTCAACTGCGCCAGATCACCGCTTTCCTTCGCCGTTTGCACGGCCACGGCGTACAGCGGCTGGACATGATGCTCGGGCGGAAGAGGCTCGACGCTCGGTGCCTGATGCACGGCGACGTGCCGCACGTCCTGCCACTGGCCGCCGTCGTTGTAGCGGTAATCGATAAAACCGCTGGTCCAGTCGTTCAGGATGCCCTTGAGGTGGAAGGTCTGGGCAATCTGACTCAGCGGGCCGCTCGGGCTGCCATCAAGTGTGAGAATGATGTAGGTCTCGGTGGATGGCGTCAGCCTGGCCTCGGAGTAGTCGCCCCAGACCCGGGCATGGAAATTCACCGGTGGCCAGGTGCTCTGGAACACGCTCGCGGTTCCGCTGACTTTTTTGCGGACGGTATCGACCACGATATCGAGGGTCAGAACCGGTGCGCCCAGCAGTGAGTTACTGGCGATGAGGCGGGTGTGAAAAAGTCCGATCGACATGATGCTGCTCCTTGTGAAAGTAATGGTTCCATTAGCCGATCAGCGACTTTGCACGCGGCTGATTTCTTTGTTGGCGTCGTCCACCGCTTTGCGCAACAGCGGCAGTTGCTCCAGCTGCTGTCTGGCCTGCGCGGACAGGCTTTTCATCTGCGCCAGATCTCCGCTGGCGATGGCGCCCTGAATCGGCGCGGCATACAGCGGCAGAACCGGTTTGTGCGGCTCGATCACCGGGCCGGGATTGAACGGCTGAAGCACTTTCGAAGGCACCTCCACCAGATGCGCCGGCACGTTGTTCAGTTCGTGCCAGCGCTGGCCGTCGAAGTACTCATAGTTGGCCACGCCTTCGCGCCAGTCGGTGCCAACCACCAGGTGGATCTTGAAGTTGATGATCGAGTTGGAGCCGGGTCCGCCATGGTTGCCCTGGGCGGTGATCAGGATCTTGCTGACACCGGGCTTCATCACCGTCATGTAGGTGTATTCGCCCCAGACGTCCGAGTCGATGTCGAGCGGCGGATTGGTCGCCTGAGTCACGGCGGCGTTGCCGGTGACATGCTGCTGCGGCGTGGACACCAGCAGGTTCAGCGCAAGGCTCTGCGCCCCTGGCTGACCCGTACCGATCCGGTAGCTCACCGGGAACAAGCCGACATTTTGCTGAGTAGCTGACATGTTGATTGCCTCCATTGCAATGTGGGAAATGGCCTCAGGGTTTTTCCAGTCTGGAAACTTCTTTGGCCAGGTTTTCGTACGCGGTTTGTAGCTCCTTCGCTTCCGGCTTCGTTGAATCGCGCTGCTTCAACAAAGTCTTCATCTTCTGCAGATCGCCGCCGGTGATCGCGCTCTGGATGGCGACGCCATAAGGCGGGATGTTGTGATTTGAACCAGTCATATCGAGGCCTTCCTCGTGGGTGTTTGCCGCTCGACCCCTTGCGCAGAAGGGGCGCCTTTCCTGACAGGCAGGCGAACGACATCGGCCGGAATCACCGACAACCGGGATTCTCGGGGACGTGACAGCCTGATCCGTCGGGATCTGATCAATCCGTAAACAGGGTTCGCGCAGGGACGGCGCCGCAACGCCGGCCCAGATCGTCAGCCAAAACCGTCAGGCCTGGCTTCGGGCGTCAATGAAGGGGGTTGCCGGTGGGGCAATCGGGGGAATCTCGCCTGTACGTTGGTCATCTTTCTGTCCTTGATAGAAAGCAACGAAACACAGGGATAGGTCGTTCACTCTTCAAGAGTGCAATACCCGCGCAAGCACAAAAACCATCCCTGATTTTTCTTCCAGTGTTGCTGATGGCGCTCGTCGAGCGACGTTTGCCAAATGGCCAGCATTTTGCCAGCCACGCAACCCTAGACCCGTTTTTGCAGGGCTGCCAGAAAAAGCGCCGAACGGTCATTTCTGTTCAACGCAGGAATTCTGGCGCAGGCTCGGTCGGCCTTTCGGCGGCGCTTTCAAGCGATTGAAACAAGATCGACATGGGCGCTGAAGCGCGTTCGGAAATGAAAAATGTACGCCGATGTACATTGCGTGTACGGCGCGTGTAAAGTCCGGTCAAAGTCTCAAAGACAGGTGCATTGCAATGACGCAGGCAGGACGGACAAAAAACAAGGCTCAGGATTCAGGATGGCGCGGTTCCGTGGACGTCTGGCTGGACGCCGCGTATGAGGCTTTGAAGGAATCCGGAGTCGACGCAGTCAGGGTGATGCCGCTGGCCAAGCGCCTGAACCTGTCGCGCACCAGCTTCTACTGGTTCTACGAAGATCGAGAGCAACTGCTCGCGGCGCTGCTGGCCCGTTGGCGGGACAAGAACACGGGTGGGCTGGTGGGGCAGTGCGAGCGTTATGCCGAAAGCGTGTCCGAGGCGATCCTCAATGTTTTCGAGTGCTGGCTGAACCCCGCGTTGTTCGATTCGCAGTTTGAATTCGCAGTGCGCAGCTGGGCGTTGCAATCGGATGAAGTCGCCGCGCAAATCGCGCTGGCCGACGACGCGCGGATCAATGCGCTGGCCGCGATGTTTCGCCGTTTCGGTTACGAGCCGGGGGCGGCCGATGCCCGCGCCCGGACGATCTATCTGACGCAGATCGGCTACATCTCGATGAAAACCACCGAAGACGTGATCGTGCGATTCCGGCGAATCCCGCAGTACGTCACCGTGTTTACCGGAAAGTCCCCAAAACGACGCGAACTGGATCGGTTTTTCGGTCAGTTCGGCTATGCCGAGACGGAGCCGGGGGTGTTTGTCCCTCTGGTGGAAACCTTCGAAGAGGCGCTGCCCGATGACCAATAGAACGCTGGGAATCATCGGCGGCACGGGCTGGCTGGGAAAGGCGATTGCCGAGTCGTTGCTGGCTCCGGGGTTCATCAGGCCGAGCGAGCTGCTGATCTCGAACCGCTCGGGCAGTGCTGATGTTGCACCGGGAGTGCGGGTGTTGAGTGACAACCAGTCACTGGTCGACCGCAGCGATATCGTCATGCTGTCTGTGCGGCCCGAGCAGTTTCGCGAGTTGCAGATCGATGCGCGGGGCAAACCGGTGGTATCGCTGATGGCTGGCATTTCAGCGTCCGCCCTCAGTGCCGCGACAGGCGCGCGAGTGGTGGTGCGGGCCATGCCGAACGCGGCGGTGGATATCCGCCAATCCTATACACCGTGGTTCGTGGCCGGCTCCCTGGCCGATGAGGAGCGCGACTGGCTGCAGCGATTGTTCGAGTGCGTGGGCACGGCGGACGAGGTGCCCGATGAAGACTGCATCGATTATCTGAGCGCGTTGTCCGGCACCGGGCCGGCGTTTCCGGCGCTGCTGTGCGCTGCACTCGCCAGTCAGGCCGAAGCGGCCGGCATTCCCGCACGGATTGCGCAGCGGGCGGCACGGGCGGTGGTGGTGGGCGGCGGTCAACTGCTGGCCGAGCGGGAGCCGCAAGCTCTGCTGGATGCCTTGATGGCTTATCGCGGCGTCACGGCGGCAGCGTTGCAGTCGATGACCGGTCAGAACATCGAAGACATTGTGGGACGAGCCATACAGGCCGGCGCCCAGGTTGCCCGGCGCGGCCTGTAGTTGGTCGATACGGCAATTTCCCTCCCGCAACAGGAGGGAAGGCCGGTTTCAGAGGTCTTTCATCAACCGTAACGCGTCGTAAATTGCCGCATGGGTGTTGCGGGCGGCCACGGCGTCGCCAATCCTGAACAGCTGAAAACGTCCCTGCGGGTGAGTGACGATGTCCTGAGCCTTGCCGGCAATCAGGTTGTGTTGTTCCACCGCGCCGCCGTTGCTCGAATGCGCGCGCAGGTCGAAATACAGATCATCCAGCGGAATCGTGCCGTGATTGACCACTACCTGATCCACCACCCGCTGCTTGTGCACCGTACCGTAATCACTGCCGAGCGTTGCCACCAGGCGCCCGTCGCGGCGCTCGACCGAATCGACGCGATAAGTGACGGTAAAGGTGACATCCAGATCCTGCAGGCTGCGCATGTAAGGCACCAGATTCATCGCCATGACTTCCGGAGCAAAACTGCGATCGGGGGTGACGATTTCGACACTCGCACCGCTGGCGGCGATGACTTCGGCAGCCTGTAGCGCAGCGTGGTCGCCGGCATCGTCATAGATCAAGACATGCCGGCCCGGTTTGATGTCACCGGCGATGATGTCCCAGGTTGAAACCACCAGGTCGTTGCCGGCACTGAGCACGTCCGTGTGGGGCAGACCGCCGGTGGCGACAATCACCAGATCCGGTTCATGCTGCAGTACCGTGTCGGCTTCGGCCCAGGTGTTGAAGTGAAACTTCACGCCCAGACGTTCGCACTGCGCCATGCGCCAGTCGATGATGCTGATCATCTCCCGCCGCCGTTCGCTGAGGGCGGACAGACGGATCTGCCCGCCGGGGCGCTCCGCCGCTTCCAGCACCGTAACGTCATGACCGCGTTCGCCCGCGACCCGCGCGGCTTCAAGTCCCGCAGGGCCGGTGCCGATCACCAGCACTTTGCGTTTGCGTGCGGCCTTGGGAATTTCGTGGGGCATGGTGGTTTCGCGGCCGGTCGCCGGGTTGTGGATGCAGTAAGCGGCGCCGCCCTGGTAGATGCGGTCCAGGCAATAGTTGGCGCCGACGCAGGGACGGATATCGTCCTCACGTTTTTCGATGATCTTGCGCACGATATGCGGATCGGTCATGTGCGCCCGGGTCATGCCGACCATATCGACCTTGCCTGAGGCGATGGCATGGCGAGCGGTGGCGACGTCAGGGATTTTCGCCGCATGGAAGGTCGGGAAACCGGTGGCCGCGCGGATTTCACCGGCAAAATCCAGGTGCGGCGAATTGCGCATGCCCTGGATCGGAATGACATCGGTCAGGCCCGCATCGGTGTCGATGTGGCCGCGTACGACATTGAGAAAATCCACGAGTCCGCTGTCTTTCAGCAGGTGGGAAATCTGCAAGCCTTCGCTGGCATCCAAGCCACCGGGCAAGCCTTCATCGCCGGTGTAGCGCACGCCCAGCAGGAAGTCCTCGCCGACCCGCTGACGAATCCCGCGCAGAATATCGAAGGTGAAGCGCATGCGGTTTTCCAGCGAGCCGCCGTACGGCCCGTCGAGTTCGTTGGTCAAGGGTGACCAGAACTGGTCCATCAGATGCCCGTAGGCTTGCAACTCCAGACCGTCCATGCCGGCGGCATGCATCCGCTCGGCGGCGTCCACATAGTCCTTGATGATGCGTTGGATATCCCAGTCTTCCATTTTCTTCGGGAAGGAACGGTGCGCCGCTTCGCGATGGTGCGACGGCGAAACCACTGGCAACCAGTCGGCCTTGTCCCAGCGGGTGCGGCGGCCCAGATGCGTCAACTGGATCATCACCGCCGCGCCATGCTCGTGGCATTCGTCGGTCAGGTCTTTGAGCCACTTCACCACCTCATCCTGGTAGGCGAGCACGTTATTGAACACCGGCGGGCTGTCCCTGGAAACGGCGGCGGAACCGGCCGTCATGGTCAGCGCGACACCAGCCTTGGCACGTTCGACGTGGTAGGCGCGATACAAATCCTTGGGCATGCCGTCTACCGGGTAGGCCGGTTCGTGAGCGGTGGTAATGATCCGGTTTCTGAGCGTCAGGTTCTTGATTTTGTAAGGCTGCAACAGGGGATCGCTGGACATGGTAATGCGCTCCGGGGTGGGCTTGATCAGGCTCGGCGACTTGAAATTAGGTCAACTGTACAGGCGTGTCAATCATGGTTGACACATGTGTACATTTTGCTTGCGCGGTGCTTCGGCCAGGCATAGGATTGCGCCAGACGCCTCAACCGCAAGGCCGTCCAGATTGAGACATACCTGCCGATCCCACCTCCAAAGGAAGACGCTTGATGAACGCTCATTCGCCTTATCGAAATACGCTTTTCGCCCTGATTCTGGCCACGTTCGCTGCACAGGCCCAGGCCGCCGAACCTGCACCCGTGCGCATTGGCTGGGTCAACTGGTCGGACACCGAAATCACCGTCAAACTCGCCAGCGCCGCGCTTCAGGATCACCTCAAACAACCGGTGAAACTGGTGATGGCCGATATCGGTATTCAGTTTCAGGCCCTGGCCAACGGCAATATCGACCTGATCCCGATGGTCTGGTTGCCAAGTACCCACAAGGCGTTCTACGACAAATACAAAGATCGCCTCGAAGACCTCGGCGTGCTGTATGAAGGGCGGATCGGCATGGCCGTCCCGACCTCGGTGCCGATCAGTGAAGTGGCCAGTGTCGAGGATCTGAACAAGCCGCAAGTAAAGGAAAAACTCGAAGGCAAGATCCTCACCTCGGAGGTGGGCAACGGCCAGTACAAGCTCACGGTCAAGGCGATCGAGGAGTACAAGCTTGATGGCTACAAACTGGTGGCGTCTTCGGAAAGCGGCATGCTCAATGAGCTGGATCGCAACCTGAAGCGGGACAAATGGTCACTGGTCAATGCCTGGAGCCCGCACTGGATGTTCTCCAAATGGTCGTTGCGCTACCTGGATGATCCGAAGCAGATTTTCGGTGGTGCCGAGCAGATCCATGCGATGGCGCGCAAGGGGTTCAGTGCCGAGTATCCGCAGGTGGCGTACTTCTTCGCTCACTACTCGATCCCGCAGGCAGATCTGGAATCCTTGATGATGCAGGCACGCCAGACCTCATCGGACCAGGCGGTCGCGGCCTATTACGCGGCTAACAAATCGCGGTTCGAAGCAATGTTCGAGCCGGGCACGCAAACCGCCAGTACTCGACAACCCTGATCACGGCGCCGGGGCTCAGCCCACGCCGGGCCCCGGCTGGCGAGGCGTTGATTCGATGTTATCCTTCGCAAAATGTGCGACAAACAGCGAGGGCGACCGGCCTATGAACACGAATCGTGACCAGTTTCCCCTGCCCGAAGACCTCAGGGTCTTCCTTACCGTCATCCGCAAGAACGGCTTTGCCAGCGCCGCCGATGAGTTGGGCTTCTCACCGGCCTATGTCAGCAAACGCATCTCGGTGTTGGAAACCACGCTGGCGAGCAAACTGCTGCACCGCACCACCCGGCGCATCGCGCTGACCGACGACGGTGAGCGGGTGCGGATTTGGGCCGAGAAACTGCTGGGAGATTTCGATCAGTTCCTCGGCGAGATTTCCCAGGCCCGGCATCAACCGGCGGGGTCGCTGCACATTTGCAGCAGCTTCGGTTTCGGCCGTAATCATGTGGCGCCCGCGATCAGCCAGTTGTCTCGAACGTGCCCGAAACTCGATATCCGGCTGGACGTATTCGACCGCGTGGTCGATCTGGTGGGCGAGGGCTTTGATCTTGAAATCCTCGTCGGGGACGACGTGCCGGGTCAGCACATCGCACGCAAACTGGTCAGTAACCGGCGCGTGCTGTGCGCCACGCCCGAATACCTTGAACGCCGGGGCACGCCGCAATCCCTTGAAGACCTGAAAGACCACGATTGTCTGGTACTCAAGGAACGCAACAACGCGTTCGGTATCTGGGCCCTGAGCAAGGACGGGCAAGAGGAGACGGTGCGCGTCAATGGCCCGCTGTCCTCCAACAGCGGCGAAATCGTGCTGGAGTGGGCCTTGAGCGGCGGCGGGATTCTGTTGCGCTCGATGTGGGACGTCAAACCGATGCTCGAGCAAGGGCGGCTGGTGCAGGTGCTGGAGGAGTACACCCAAAGCGCCAACGTCTGGGCGGTCTATCCGGTGCGGCTCAGTGAGTCGGCGAAATTGCGGGTGTGCGTGGAATTTCTGGAAGAGTACTTCCGCGATTTGTCTGTGGAATGAAAACGGGCGACTCAAGTGAGTCGCCCGTTTTTTGTGTTCAGCGCAGCCAGGGATTGTCCGCCAGATGCCGCGCTTCAAAGGCGCGGATCTGCTCGGTGCGTTGCAGCGTGGTGCCGATGGCATCCAGTCCCAGCAGCAGCGATTGTTTGCGCAACTGATCGATCTCGAATTCGATCAGCGTGCCGCCAGCCAGCTCGATGGTCTGCTGCGCCAGGTTCACGCTGATCCGCGCGGTCTCCGGGACGGTGATCGCCTCGGCTACGCGCCTGAACGGCGCGTCGTCAAGCTGAATCGCCAACACGCCATTACGCTGGCAGTTGTCATAGAAAATCCCGGCAAACGTGGTGCCGATCAAGGCCCGGATGCCGACTTGCTTCAAGCCCCACACCGCGTGTTCGCGGCTGGAGCCGCAGCCGAAGTTGGGGCCGGTCACAAGAAACGCCGCGTCCTGCCAGGCCGGCTGGTTGAGCACGAATTCAGGGTTGGGTTCGCCGGAGGCGAGAAAGCGCTGATCGAAGAACAACCCGCGATCCAGCCCCCGACGATCGATGCCCTTGAGAAACTGCTTGGGCATGATCACGTCGGTGTCGATGTTGGACGCAAGAAACGGCGCGGCGCTGCCGCTGACAGTGTCGAAAGGTTGCATGGTTCAAGCCTCCAGCGCGACGCTGCGCACGTCAGTCAAATGACCGGTGATGGCCGCCGCTGCGACCATTGCCGGGCTCATCAGGTGGGTGCGCGCACCGGCGCCCTGACGGCCTTCGAAGTTGCGATTGGTGCTCGACGCACAGCGATCACCCGGCGCGAGCACGTCATCGTTCATCGCCAGGCACATCGAGCAGCCTGATTGCCGCCATTCGAAACCGGCGTCGAGAAAGATCTGCGCCAGGCCTTCGTCCTCGGCCTGATTGCGCACCAGCGTCGAGCCGGGAACGATCATCGCCCGCACGTGGGCCGCCACACGCTTGCCGCGCACCACGCGGGCAACGTCACGCAAGTCTTCGATCCGCGCATTGGTGCAGGAGCCGATAAAGGCATGGCTGATCGTCACTTCGTTCAGCGGCATGCCGGGTTTCAGTCCCATGTAATCGAGGGCTCGCTGCAGGCCCTGACGCAGGATCGGATCGGGCTGCGAGGCCGGGTCCGGCACGTGTCCGCTGACCGGTGAGGCCTGATCGGGGCTGGTGCCCCAGGTCACCATCGGCTCCAGCGCGGCGACGTCGAGGCTGACTTCACGATCAAACACCGCGCCATGATCGCTGTGCAGGGTTTTCCAACGCTCGACGGCCTGTTCCCAGATCTTGCCCTTGGGCGCACGCGGCTTCAGTTGCAGATACGCGAACACCTTGTCATCGGGCGCCATGAATGCACCTCGGGCGCCGGCTTCGACGGCCATGTTGCAGATGGTCATGCGCGCCTCGACGCTGAGGGCGCTGATGGTCGGGCCGGCGAATTCGATGGCGTAACCGGTGGCGCCGGACGCGCCGATCTTTTCGATCAGCGCCATGATGATGTCCTTGGACGTGACGCCTTCGGCCAGCTCACCGTTGACCATCACCCGCAGGGTTTTCAGGCGTTTGTAAACCAGAGTCTGTGTCGCCAGCAGGTGCTCGATTTCCGAAGTACCGATACCAAAACCGAACGCGCCCAGTGCGCCGTAAGTGGTGGTGTGGCTGTCACCGGCCGCGACCACCATGCCCGGCAAAATGAAGCCTTGTTCCGGCGCCACCACGTGTTCGATGCCCTGGCGTTTGTCCAGTACATCGAACAGTTCGATGCCGAAGTCGCGGCAGTTTTCTTCGAAGTACGACACCTGCCGCGCGCCCCCGGCGTCAGGCATGGTCGCGATGCGTTTCGGTGCGGTGGGATTCACATGATCGACCACCGCCAGTGTCGCAGCAGGTCGCCAGACATCGCGCCCGGACTCGCGCAATCCGCTGAAGGCTTGCGGGCTGGTGTATTCGTTGGCGACCTGGCGGTCGATGTAAAGCAGCACGTGGCCCTGATCGTCGAGGGTGCAGACGGTGTGACTGTCGATGTGCTTCTGATACAGGGTTCTGGGGCTGGGCATGGCGTTGGCTCTTTTCTGTCAGTGCAAAAACAACGTACGGACAGAGTCATTGATCGCCGAAACGGCATCAAGAGCGCTTTGGTGAAGCCATAGACCACGAAATGTGAGCAATCAAAAGCGATGGGGCGCTACTCGGTAGCCTCGAACGCCTCGTGATATTTCACCACGCCCACCGGCAACTCCCCGCCAAACGCCAACGCCTGAAAGTACTCCGCCGGAATCCCCGGCAACTCCAGACCGGCATGGGCCTTGAAGCCAAAACGTCCGTAATAGCCCGGATCACCCAGTACCACGCAGCCAACGCCGCCAAAACGCTGCAACTCCGCCAGCGAAGCTTTCATCAGCGCCGAACCGATGCCTTGCTGCTGGCGGGTCGGGCACACGGAGATTGGGCCCAGGCCATACCAGCCTTGAGTGCCGGAGGAAATCGTCACCGGTGAAATGGCCACATGGCCGACCACCGTGTCGTTCTCCACTGCCACCAGCGAAACGCTGAGCTGGCCGGCGTGGCGCAAGGCGTTGACGATGAATTGTTCAGTGTGGCTGGAGTGTTCTTCGTGCTGGAACGCGGCCTCGGTGATTCGGGCGATGGCGTCGATGTCTTCGGGGTGTTCGTTGCGGATTGTGATGTTTGTGTTCATGCGCTCTCGGGTATCGCGGTCGATCAGGGTTCGAAGGGTTTCGAACAGCGGATCGGCATTGGTGTATTGCTTGCCGTAGGCCAGGTTGAAGCCATAGTCGAAGTCTGGCGGATTCTTCCCTTGCGTGTGTTGTAAAAGTGTTTCCAGCTTGTCGAGGGCCTTCACGGCTTTGGCTTCGGGAGAACGGGCGTTTTCGTAGTCGTCCCAGAGTGCGAGGATTTCGCTTCTCAGCGCGTCGTCCAGAGAGCGGGTGAGCAGCAGCAAGTCATTGCGCTCCTGTTCGCCCTTGTCGGGAAAACCGGCTTGATCGACCGCCGGAATGTCACCGTTGATGGCTTCGCCGAGGTCGTGGATGACGCACATTTTCAGGACTTTCAGCACATCGAGCCCGGCCAGGTCGTCGGCGAACACGATCGCCATCAGGCACAGGCGCCAGCTGTGTTCGGCGGTGCTTTCGCTGCGCCCGGAGGAAGTGTGCGCGCTTCTGAGGACGTCCTTGAGCCGTTCTGCTTCGCGCAGGAAGTCGAGGCGTCCCTTGATTTTTTCGAGGTTCATACGGTGGCCGGGATAAAGAGAGCAGGGCTCAAAGCCTAGGCCCGGCCTCGATCATCGTCCACGCATAAAATATGCGGCGGATGGCCTACAGCGTTTCCACCAGCCGTGCGGCGGTGCCGTCGGAGAGGGCGATCCGCGTCCAGCGGCAGAGGCCCGGCTGGATCGGCACGAGGGCGGAGTCATTGCTGCCCGTCAGAAATTCCAGAGCCGGCGGCGCCTGGACTTCTCGCCAACCGGCGTCATCCAGCAAGGATTCCTTGTGCCGGATTTCCACTGTCGCAAAACGCCACAGCGACTGCCCCAGCAGATCGCTCAGCGGGCTGGCGAACTGTGCGGCGCGAGCCGGCGAACAGGCCAGCAGGCGATGGGTCAGGTCGCAGACGAGGTGAACCGGGCGCGCGCTGTCCGTGACCAGTCGCGCGAGGGCCTGATCGGCGGCGCTGTCGAGTCGCGCCGCGAGCAGCCTTTCGAGCTGAAGATGGGCGTCCGGGTCCATCGCCTGCACGCCGCTTTCCCAGCGGGAAATGGTCGACTGAGTGACCTTGAACAACTCGGCGGCATGGCCCTGCTTGACGCGGTGCAGCACGCGCCAGCGGCGTAGGGCAATGCCGGGCAGACTGGGCTTCAACAAGATGTCGGGCATGGCGATGGATCGCAGAAGGAATGCGGGCCGACAGTCTGAAGACTGTCGGCCCGTGCTGCAAATCGATGCGATGTCAGGTCATTCCGGCAGTTTGGCAATCACCTTGATCTCGAATTGAAACCCGTATAGCCACGTCACGCCGACCGCTGTGATGGTCGGATGCGGCGCTTCACCCCAGAACTCCGGCACCACTTCCCAGATGGTTTCAAACGTGGATTGCGGGTCGACCATGAACACCGTCACGTCCACCACGTCGTCGAAACTGCCGCCAGCCGCGCCCAGAATGGCGTTGAGGTTGGTGAAGGCCAGTCGCACCTGTTGCTTGAGATCAGGTTCCGGCGAACCGTCCTCAAGGCTGCCGACCTGGCCGGAAACGAACAGAAATCCGTTGGAACGAACCGCCGGCGAATAGCGATTGCGTTCGTACAGGGCATGGCGTCCAGGTGGGAAAACCACGTCGCGTTTTGGTTGGGCACGGGTCATGAGGTGTCTCCTTCAATGGGTTGAAAACCTGCGATGGAGAAACTTTAGGGGCTTGCGCTGACACGATAAACGCGCAACCTTGGCGTTCACTGTTTGCAAATCCCAAACAATCGAACCGCTATCAGAGGTGGGGTATGGACCGTTTTGATGCGATGCAAGCCTTCGCCCGTGTCGTGGAGGCGGGCAGTTTCACCAAGGCCGCCGAAACCCTGCACATGAGCAAGACCACCGTGACTCAGCTCGTCCAGCAACTGGAGGCGCGGCTGCGAGTGAAGCTACTCAACCGCACTACGCGCAAGGTCAACGTTACCGCTGACGGTGCTATTTACTACGAGCGGGTTGTCAGATTGCTGGCGGACCTGGAAGATGCTGAAACCGGTCTTAACCAGGCTTCTGTGGCGCCCCGCGGGCGGTTGCGGGTGGATGTGCCGAGCCCGCTGGCGCGCCTGATCCTGATACCGGCGTTGCCGGACTTTCACCGGCGTTATCCGGACATTCAGATCGACATGGGTGTCAGTGATCGCATCGTCGACATCATCGATGAAAACGTGGACTGCGTGGTGCGCGGCGGCGAGTTGCTGGATCAGTCGCTGATGGCCCGTCGGGTTGCCGATCTGCAACTGGGGGTATTTGCGGCGCCGAGCTATCTGGCGCGCGCCGGCACTCCTGCGCATCCGGCGGAGCTGGAAGACACGCAGCATCGGGTGGTGGGATTTCTCTGGGCGCGCACCGGCAAACCGGTGCCTTACGCCTTGCGCAACGCCAACGAGTCTCTCCTGATCAAGGGCCGGCATGTGCTGGCGGTCGATGATGGCAACGCCTATCTGGCGGCCGGCCTTGCCGGTCTGGGTGTGCTCTGGCTGCCTCGCTACATGTCGGCTGAACATGAGGCACGGGGTGAGCTGGTGGCGCTGTTCGAAGATTGGGATCTTGAGCCGATGCCGCTGTACGTCGCGTATCCGCCGAACCGGCATATCAGCCAAAAGCTGCGGGTATTTATCGATTGGATCGTGGAGTTGATGGCCGAGCATGCCAATGGCCCGGAACTTGCTCGCTGCGCTCCCGGACTGTCAAATAAATAGCGAATAACGGCAATCACAACAGTCGACAGTCTGGATGCACCGCTATTCACACATGGAGCGTCACCCGCAATGAACATGTACATCGATATTGTCGGCGCGTGCAATTTGAGCTGCCCTTCGTGTCCGATGGGGAACTCGGAAAACGTCAACTTCAAAAAAGCCATGCAAGTTGACATGTTCAGGAAGATTGTCGAGAAGGCTCGAGGCGAAGGAGTCGAGTCGATCTTTCTGTATAACTGGACCGAGCCGTTGATCCATCCGCGAATCGGTGAGTTTGTCGAAATCATCAACGCGGCCGGTTTGCGCAGCGGTATCAGTTCCAATTTGAATCTGGCAAAAAACATGGAGACGGCGATGCTCGCCAATCCATGGTTTTTCCGCATCTCGCTGTCCGGGTTTTATCAGCAGACGTACGAACAAGGGCATGTGGGCGGTGACATCGAAGTCGTCAAGGCCAATATGATCAAACTGCATGAACTCAAGCAGCAACATGGCTTGAACACGCGGATCGAGGTCTATTACCACCGCTACCTGGACAACATGGAAGAAGAAGGGCTGATGCGCGAATTCAGCCAGCGTCTGGGCTTCGAGTTCTCGACAGGTTATTCCGTGATGATGCCGCTGGAGAAAACGCTGGCGCTGATCGAGCGTGACCCGTCGGTAACCGACACCGATCGCGAAACCTTGCAGCGGCTCGCGCTGCCGCCCTACGACGATCTGGTCAATCTGGTCCGCCATTACCCGCAGCAGGCCTGCACGCTCAAGGATGACTGGCTGGTGCTCGACTGCAATGGCAACACCATCCTGTGTTGTTCCATTTTCAATCAGACCGAATATCAGGTCGGCAAATATCTCGACATGCCGCTGGCGCAATTGACCGAACGCAAGTCCACTCAGTCGAACTGCATCGACATGTGCAATCGCTGCGCGAACAACGGATTGCACATCTACTCGGCGCACTCCAATCGGGGGCCTCTGGAGAGTCACGCCGTCAACCGGATCATCGACTTCCAGCGGCACACGATCATGGGCGTGCCGGTCGACAGCCACAAACTTGGTCGCAATGGCGAAGTCAGTGCCGAGAACTTCGACGAAGCGCAATACCTGCATATGAACCAGGACGTCAAAAACGCGATTTCCACCGGGGCATTCACCAGCGGTTATCAGCACTACGTTCTGTTCGGTCGGCTGGAAGGCCGGCTCGGCGCAGGTCATTTCACGACGGTCTGAGCCTGCAGGTCGGGTTCTGCCAGTCGAGTTGACAGCCATTGACTGAAACTTCGCGCCATCGGGTCATTCTCGCTGTCGCGATGGGTCAGCATCGCCCAGTTCGGGCCGCGTATGGTGTCGTCCACCAAGGGCTGCAACAGCCCGTCGGCCCGGGCCTTACGGCTGAGTAACTGACTGACCAGCGCAATCCCCAGACCTGAGCAAGCCGCATCCAGCAACAGGCCCGGATCAGAGAAATTCAAACCCTGATCCTGCTGGCCGACATCGATTCCCGATTCCACCGCCCAATGGCTCCAGTCCATTTCCCGCTCGCCGTGCAGCGTTGTCCGCTGCGCGCCCGGTACGCCCAGCAGGCTCGGATGACACGCCGGATAGAGCCGATCAGCGTGCAGCACCTTGAAGCTGCATTCAGCCTGGGAACTGATGTCGTCGCGCACGGCGATGTCGATGGTTTGTGTCGCCATGTCCGGCACTTCGTCGGTGCTGAAGATCCATAGATCGACCTGCGGGTGCTGTTGTCGGAAATCCGCCAGACGCGGCAGCAACCAGTGCCGGGCAAACGCCGGCGTGGTGTTGAGCACCAGTTGATTGGGCTTCTGGTATTGCCCCAGCCGCCGAATGCCCACCGACAGTTGCTGCAACATCGCCTGAGTGGTGCTGAGCAGGTCGTGGCCGGCGTCGGTCAGGGCGACGCTGCGCCCGCGGCGGAAAAACAGCGGCTGCTCCAAGTACGCCTCAAGGCTGCGGATCTGCTGGCTGATGGCCGACTGCGTGAGGCTCAGTTCCTCGGCGGCCTTGTGAAAGCTGCCCAATCTTGCAGCGGCTTCGAAGCCGCGCAATGAACTGAGGGGTGGCCAGTGTTTCAGCATGATCGATAAGTTCCTCTAATCAGTTTTCCGCTAAATCCATCGTTTGTTTGCCCTTCAGGCCGCCATTAGCATGCACGTCAACGCCGCCAAGGCTGTTTTCATTGAACACAATGGCTTAACTCAGAGGGCTTTTTACCATGCAGCAGAACAAAAACAACAACAGCGGTTGGATGATGCCGGCAGAGTGGGTGACGCACGCGGCGACCTGGATGGTCTGGCCCCACAACAAGGCCCTGTGGGAGTCTGGCTGGCGCGTGACCCTGCCGTTGGTGCAGGAAGATTTCGCCCGCGTTGCCAATGCCATCGCCCGGTTCGAACCGGTAAAAATGGTCGTCGATCCGTCGGCCATTGCCAGCGCCAGAGCCTTGTGCGGGCCGAACATCGAACTGATCCCGCTGGCGGTCAACGACAGCTGGTGCCGCGACTCCGGTCCGAGCTTCGTCGTTCATCCTGAGCAAGGTCTGGCCGGGGTGAGCTGGCGCTTCAACGCCTGGGGCGGCAAGTCGGCCCACGAGTTGGACGAAAGTCTGGCCCGTCGCGTGCTCAATCACCTGGGCGGCGAGTGCTTCGGCACGGCGCTGAGCAACGAGGGCGGCGCGATTCACGTGGACGGCGAGGGCACCTTGATCACCACCGAATCGGTGCTGCTCAATCCCAACCGCAACCCCGGCGTGAGCAAGGCCGAGATGGAGGAAATCTTCAGCCGCCTGCTTGGTGTGAAGAAAACCATCTGGCTGCCGGGCGATCCGGATTACGTTACCGGCGACATGACCGATGGCCACGTCGATGGCGTCTGCGCCTTCGCCCGTCCCGGTGTGTTGCTGGTGGACGCGACTCACGATCGCAGCTCGGTGTACGCCGAAGTCGTGCGGGAAAACCGCCGTGCACTGGAACTGGCGACCGACGCTCAGGGCCGCCAATTCGAGTTGATCGAGCTGTACGAAGCCACCGATGCGGTGGACACCGAAGCCGAAGTGTTCTGCGCCTCGTACACCAACTTCTACATTGCCAACGGCGCGATCATCATGCCGGCGTACGGCATCGAGGCCGACCATGTCGCGGCAGAAACCCTGGCCAAGGCGTTCCCGGGCCGCGAAGTGGTGCCGGTGCGGATCGATCATCTGGCCCATGGTGGCGGCGGTGTGCACTGCATCACCCAGCAACAGCCAGCCTGGCCGGTGGAGGGTTGATCGATGACGATGCTCAAAGTCGCCACCACCCAGATGCCGTGCACCTGGGATCTTAAAAGCAACCTCGACCGCGCCGAGCAACTGGTGCGTGAAGCGGCGGCGCAGGGCGCGCAAGTGATCCTGTTGCAGGAGCTGTTCGCCACGCCGTATTTCTGCATCGAGCAGAGCCACCACCATATGGCGCTGGCCGAGGAGTACCGCGACAGTCAGGTGCTGTCGCGTTTCGCCGCGCTGGCCCGTGAACTGGGCGTGGTGCTGCCGCTGAGCTGGTACGAGAAGGCCGGCAATGCCTACTTCAATTCCCTGAGCGTGGCCGATGCCGACGGGCGCCTGTTGGGCGTGTACCGCAAGACCCACATCCCCAACGCCATCGGCTATCAGGAGAAGGAGTATTTCAGCCCCGGCGACACCGGTTTCAAAGTCTGGGACACCGCGTTCGGCCGCCTCGGCGTGGGCATCTGCTGGGATCAGTGGTTCCCGGAAACCGCCCGCTGCCTGGCGTTGATGGGCGCTGAAGTGCTGCTGTTTCCGACCGCCATCGGCTCGGAACCGGGCTGCGCGGATCTGGATTCGCGCGACCACTGGCAGATGACCATGCGTGGCCACGCCGCCGCAAACCTGTTGCCGGTGATCGCCTCCAACCGTGTTGGCCGCGAAGTGGCGGGTACCGATGCGGCGCTGCAAATGAATTTCTACGGCTCGTCGTTCATCTGCAACCACAAGGGAAAAATGCTCGCCGAAGCCGACCGCGCCAGCACCGGCGTGCTGGTGCAAAGCCTGGATCTGTCGGCCATGCGCGAAGAGCGTCTGAGCTGGGGTATCTATCGCGACCGGCGTCCGGAAATGTACGGCGCGTTGTTGAGCCAGGACGGCCGTCACCTTCACGCTCGCTGGAATCCTCAAGGAGTCTGATATGCACACCTCACACAAGTGGTTGCTGGGCGCTCTGGGTCTGGTGCTGGCCGGTTTGATGCCGGCCGTGCACGCCGAAGACAAGACATTGCGGCTGTACAACTGGGCGGATTATTTCGCCGAAGACACGCTGACAAAGTTCACCGCCGAAACCGGGATCAAGGTGATCTACGACGTGATGGACGGCAGCGAAACCCTGGAAGCCAAGATGCTCTCCGGTGGCAGCGGCTACGACCTGATCTTCCCCGGTGACACCGTGGCTGAACGCCTGATGCGCGCCGGCAGCCTGTTACCGCTGGATCCTTCGAAAGTCGCGGCGATCAACGACATCGAACCGGGCCTGCAAAAACTGCGCAGCCATTACGAGCATTCAAACAAGGTTACGGTGCCCTACACCTGGGGCACCATCGGCCTGACCTACAACGCCGAGCAGATCAAGCAGCGCATGGCCGATGCGCCGGTCAACAGCCTCGACATGCTGTTCAAACCGGAGTTGGCGGCCAGGTTCGCCGATTGCGGAATCTCGATGATCGACTCGCCGGACGAAGTGCTGGCCGTGGTGCTCAATTATCTGGGGCGCGATCCGCGCAGCGCCAAGCCGGCGGATCTGGCAGCGGCCAGTGACTTGCTGATGAAGCTAAGGCCGTACATTCGCAAGTTCCAGTCGCAACCGGTGACCGATCTGGTCAACGGCAACCTGTGCCTGTCCCTCGGCTACAGCGGCGACATGACCCAGGCCCAGCGCACCTCGGACAGCGCCGGCAAGCAGACCCGCTTCCAGTACCGCGTTCCCCGCGAGGGCACCACGGTATGGATGGACACCATGGCCATTCCGGTCGATGCCAGACATCCGGAATACGCTTACGCGTTCATCAACTTCGTGATGCGTCCGGAGAACATGGCTGCGATCAGCAATTTCACCGGTTACCCGACCTCCAACGCCAAGGCCCGGCCAAGCGTGGATGAGGCGATGCGCAACAACCCGGACATCTACCTCGACGATGCGACCTATGCTCGTCTGATACCGGGCAAGGATATTCCCCAGGCTGACATGCGCGCCCGCATGCGCACCTGGACCAAGTTCAAGACCGCCACTGCCAAGTGATTTTTCCGGGCCGCTTCGGTGGCCCCCTTACACATCAGGAACGTACACATGCCGACTCGTCGCGAGTTCATCAAACAGGTTTCAGTCGCCGCCGGCGTAGGCGCTGCCGTCATGGGCCTCGGCCTGTCACCGGCACGCGTGCTGGCGGCCAGCGAAGGTCGCTGGTTCATGCCCGACGAAGGCGACAAGCACGAACGCGCCTACATGGCCTTCGGCGCGCAGGACGCAATCTGGGAAGACTTCACCGAAGACGTCCAGGAAGCGCTGGGCCGGATCGCCCGTGCCATCGCTCGCTACGAACCGCTGACCATCTACTGCCGCAGCAGCGAACGCAGCCTGGCGGAAGAGATTTGCGGCACGTCCAACATCACCTACCAGATCGCCAACCTCGACGACATCTGGATGCGCGACATCAGCGCCAATTTTGTCATCGATGACAAGAACGGCCTGGGCGCAGTGGACTTCAACTTCAGCGGCTGGGGCAACAAGCAGCAGCACTCGAAGGACGCGAAGATCGCCAAACGTGTAGCGCAAGACGCGCAAGCAACCTACATCCGCAGCGAACTGGTGGGCGAGGGCGGCGGCATTGAAGTCGACGGCCACGGCACCGCGATCATGACCGAAAGTTGCTGGGTCAACGAAAACCGCAACCCCGGCTGGAGCAAGGCTGATGTCGAGGCGGAACTGAAAGCGCGCCTCGGTTTGCGCAAGATCATCTGGCTGCCGGGCATCAAGGGCAAGGACATCACCGATGCCCACGTCGATTTCTACGCGCGCTTCGTCACGCCCGGCGTGGTGATCGCCAACCTCGACACCGACCCGCGTTCCTACGACAACAAGGTCACGCTGGCGCACCTGGAAATCCTGAAAAAGGCCACCGACGCTGACGGTCGCCCGTTGCAGATCCACACCGTATCGCCACCGCTGAAACCGCGCAGCACCAAATTCAACAAGGACAACGACGACTTCGCGGCCGGTTACATCAACTACTTCGTGATCAACGGCGCGGTGATCGCCCCGGAGTTTGGCGACAAGGACGCCGACAAGAAAGCCTTCGACCTGCTGAAAAAACTCTACCCGAACCGCGACGTGGTGCAGATCAACATCGACGCCATCGCGGCCGGCGGTGGCGGCATTCACTGCGTGACCAGTCACCAGCCGGCGTGAGGCCGTTCCTCAGCGAAACCGTTGGGGAAGCGCTTCAGCAAAGGGATAGAAGTCAAACCAGGGTCTGGCTTCGTCGATCACCTGGCTGAAAGACGGGCGCTGTACCAGTCGCTCGAAATAGGCGCCGAGGCGAGGGCGGTCGGCGCCAAACGGCACCAGCGTACTGGCGTAGAACAGCGCCGGGCTGGCCGAGCAATCGGCCATGCTGTAGTCCGGGCTGGCGATCCATTGATGGGTCGCCAACTGGTTTTCCAGCATGTCGTAGGCGGTGTTCAGCAAGGTGCGCTGGCTGCTCAGGTCGGCGTTTCTGCTGTGGATGCGGTCGGCGACGATCTGCGACATCGGCGTCATCACGTAGTTGTCGAAGAAACGGTCCCAGAGTCGAACCTGCAGCGCGGTGTCCCAATCGTCGGGGATCAAGCGGCCTGCTCCGGCGTGATAGCGGTCCACGTATTCGATGATCACGCTCGACTCCGGCACGTTGCGCTGGCGGGCGCGGTCCTGCAGCACCGGGAACTTGACCAATGGCCACAGCGCCCGCAACTCGGCCCGCTCGGCTTCGCTGGACAGGTCGATCAGGCGTTTTTCGAAGGCGATGCCGTGTTCGTACAGGGCAATCAGGGCTTTGTGGCAGTAGGACGACAACGGATGGTAGTAGAGGGTCAAGTCCATGGTTCAACGCCTCGCGGAGATAGTGAAAAACACTACACAGGTATAGCCCGCCTGCGCACTGCCACACATTTGATTTCCACCAGCAGACCCGGATGGGCCAGTTCGCTGACGCCGATGCAGGTCCAGGCGCAGAAGCCTTTGGGGAATACGCGGTTCTTCACGTCACGAAACACCGGCATATGTTGGCTCATGTCGACGTGATAGGTGGTCATCTCTACCACATCGTTGAAGGTGCAACCGCCGGCCTTCAACACCTCGTCGAGGTTTTCCCAGGCGCGAACGAATTGCTGCTCGGGGTCTTCGATGACTTTCAGATCTGCCGTGCGGCCTACCTGACCGGCGCAGTAAAGCGTATCGCCGACCAGCACCGCCGGGGCGTAACCGGCGCGTTCGACGATGGGTTTCATGGATTCGGGGATGATGATTTTGCGATCGGGCATGCTGTTCTCCTTCAGTGACAGATCTCAGCGACCATGGGCGGCCGCTGCCAACTGCTCGGTATCGACCCGAACAAACACCGAATCACCCACCGCCGTCAGCACATCCCCGGCGTAGACCTCGCAGATAACCCGGCTCTTGCGCCCGACTTCGCCTTCGACTTTTGCCTTCAATGTCAGCGGTACGCCCATGGGCGTCGGCTTGATGAATTTGATGCCAAGGTTGCCGGTGACGCAGTTGATGCGCGGCAGGCTTTCGGCTTCACGGCCTTCGGCGCGGTAGTGGTAAGCCATCGCCGTCCAGTTGGAATGGCAGTCGACCAGCATCGCGATCAAACCGCCGTAGACCAGCTCCGGCCAGCCGCAGTATTTGGCCTCGGGCACATGCTCGGCCATGACGTGCACGCCATCCTCGTGCCAGAAACTCTTGATGTGCAAGCCGTGCGGATTGCTGCTGCCGCAGCCGAAACAGACGCCGTCGGGGGCGGCGGTGTCTTGCAGGGAGGTGTCGAGGGTGGACATGCCGGGGTCATCCTTAAACTGTTAGCCGAACCGGGCGGATTCTAACCCTGAATCAAGGACAAGGCGTTGCCCCGAGTGACGCCGTCTGCTGATAAGTCGATCCCGGCCTGATGCTAGTTGCGCTGCGCCAGGTTGCGTTGAAACTCTTCGAAGCTGCACGGCAGCGTCGTGGCCTTGCGTTTTTTCGACTTGTCTTGCTCGTCGGGCAATTGATCGCTCAATTCCCAGACCTCAAGCATCTTCGCGTACTCGAAGGCGTGGCGCGGGCTGCTCTGAATCCAGTGCTGGAAGGCCTGGCGTTCGTCAGGTGTGCAGGTTTCGTCTTGCAGACGCAGGCACCAGTGCGCTGCCTGATTGAGGATTTCATCGTCGGCGTCTTGAGGGCTTTGGAGGTTCATTGACTGCTTCCAGGATGGCCGGAGAGGGCACTTTAACCTGCCTCTTGCAAAAAAAACGTCAAAGTTCGACAGGGATTTAGCCTGCCTGACGGACAAAATGCGCGTCCGCCGGACAGATCGCGCCGCCATTTACGCTTTTCGAGGTTTTGCCATATTCAGTCACATCTCGTTGTAGATAGTGGGCAGCCCAACCGGTTTCCAATGAGGCTGCATCGTGTTTCCACGTCTTCTGTGTTCGCTGTCCGTGTTGAGTCTGTCCATTGCCGCCGCCCACGCGGCCACCCTTGATACCCCGCGCCTGCAGGGCATCGACAACTTCCGCGATGTCGCCGGTATCACCACGGCCTACTCCACGACCCATGACGGCACGATGCGCGCCGGTGTGTTCTACCGCTCCAACGCGCTGACGCCGACGGCCTCGGATCTGACAGCCCTCAACGGTCTGGGGATCAAGGCCGTTTATGACCTGCGTACGCCCAGCGAAATCGCCGGTACGCCGGACACGATGATCAGCGGCGCGACTTACCAGAACATCGACATCATCGGCGCCACCACCTCGGGCGCGAACATCACCACGGTCTCGTTCAAGAGCGCAGCCGATGCGATAGCGATGATGCAGGAGACCAACCGCGCCTTTGTCAGCGACGCCGGCATGCGCGGTCAGTTGGGCGTGCTGTTCAATGAACTGGCGGGCGTCGACGGTGCCGCGATGTTCCATTGCACCGCCGGCAAGGACCGCACCGGCTGGACGGCCGCCGTGTTGCAAAGCATCGCCGGGGTGGACAACACGACGATCATGAGCAACTACCTGGCGACCAACGACTACACCGCCGCCCGCGTGGCCAAGACCCTGGCGATGATGCCGCCGAGCATGGCCGCGATCTACGCGCCGCTGCTGGGCGTGGAAGCCAGTTATCTGCAAGCGGGCCTGGATCAGGTGGCCGCGCAATACGGCAGCATGGACAACTACCTCAAGCAGGGCCTGGGTCTGTCCCAGGAAACCATTTACGTGCTGCGCGGCAAAATGGTCGAGTACAACAGCCTGCCGGGTCAGGCCGGCCTGATCGGCAACGCCGCTGCCGGCGCGCAACTGTTGCAGGAGTTGCAGAACAGCAAACTGTCGGGCACCTACAGCGCCTACAACTACTACCTGCAATCGGCCATCGACGCAGGCACGCTTGGCGGTGTCGAGTCCACGGTCGGCGGTCAGGTACACGCCGATGCGGCGAGTTACCTGTTGCGTCAGAACGCGATGATCGAGCAGGCCGCCGCGCCATTCGCCAGCGGTACCGACCTCAAGGTCGGCCAATACCGTTTGTGGAGCACCGCGCTCGCCGGTTATCTGGGCACCGACGGTTCGGCCCATGCGCAAAGCAGCAACGAACACAGTCAGGGCCTGATGGTTGGCGTTACTCAGCGCTTCTCCGAACAGCTCAGCGCGCGCGGCGGGATCGGTTACAGCAAAGGTTCGGTGGGTGGCGCAGGTGGCGAGGCCGATACCGATTTCACTTTCCTCGACATCGGTGCGCGTTATGGCTTCACCAGCCTTGAACGTGGCCTGTTTGCCGATGCCAACCTCAGCGCCGGTTACGTCGATTACGACAGCAAACGCGACCTCGGCGGCGGTCTTGGCTCGGCGAAGGGCGACACTCACGGCAACCTCAGCGGCGCCACGCTGGCGCTGGGTTATCGCCTGCCGATGAACGGTGTGGTTCTGGAGCCGAGCCTCGGCGTGCGGGTCAGCCGTCTGGACCTGTCGGGCTTCCAGGAAAAGGGCAGCGAACTGGCCCTCGACGTCGACAGCCTCCAGCAAACCCGCCGCAGCGCCGTGGCCAATCTCGACGTCTCGTTCGCCCCGATGCCCATGGGCGCGTGGCAACTGGTGCCGGGCATGCGGGTCGGTTACGAGCGTGTGCTGGGCGATCATCAGGTCGACAGCGAAGGCCATTTGTTGGGGCTGGATATCGAACAGCGCGCGGCGTTCGACAACCGCGATCAGTTCAGTGGCGGCGTCAACCTGATGGCCAACCTCGGAGCCCTGAGCCTGGGTGCCGAAGTCGGCGCCAGCGGTGGAGGCGACAGCCACGGTTTCAGCGGCGCTCTCAAGGCCAGCTATCAGTTCTGATCAACCACAGGTGAAGAAAAGGACTGCCTCAGCGCAGTCCTTTTCGCATTTCTGCGGGGCTCACACCGTAGGCATCCTGAAAGTACTGGCAGAACCGGCCGACGTTGCTGAATCCGTATTGCAGGGCCACGTCGGTTACGGATGACGATTGGTCTTGCTTCAACATTTCGCAGGCACGCTCCAGCCTGACCTGGCGTTGGTAAGCGACAATCGAGGTGCCGACAAAGCGCCGGAAACCTTCCTGCAAGGCCCGCAGGCTGACGTTGACCAGCCCCGCCAGATCCGTCCCGCTGACCAGTTGTTCGGGATGCGACTGAATGTACTCGATGGCCTGTTTAACATGCCGAGGGGCAATCTGCGCCTCGGGGCGGCGCAAGGCTTCGCTGAAATTGTGCGGCCAGGCTTCCAGCACGGCGTCCACCAGCATCTCCCGCAGGCGCGATGGCATCAGCGAACCGGCGTTCAACAACAGGTCGAATTCGGTGCCGGTGGCCAGGTCGATCAATGCGCGAATGCCCTGAAACGCCGGGCTGTTCAGATCCACCCTCGGCTCGAAATGCAGCTTGTGCACGATCGGCCGTCCTAGCAGCGACGACAGGCGTCCGGTGAGCGCGGCGCGGCTGATCGACATGCCGTGCTGGGCATGATTGTCGACGAAGCGCATCGAGCGCAGATCCGCCTTGTCGATGGCCAGCCCGATGTGCGGCAGGCCCAGGGATTCGGCGGAGTCGTTGAAGATGATCCGGCCGGCGGTGGGAATCACGAAGGTGATTTCGTCGTAGGGCTCGGGGAACGCCACCGTGAAATCGCCCCGGTAATGCATGCGTCGGAAACTGACCCCGTCGTGCCGCCCGTACACGCCACCGATGATGATGTCCTTGGGCGGTGGCGGTGTGTCGCCGTAACGATTGCCGAACATACGGGAGAACAACGTGCCGAAGTCGTCGCAGGACATATCGGCGGATCTGAGGATGATGGTCTGGCGCGTCGGGCTTGAGGACACCGGGAAGGTCACCTTGGCAGTCGGAGCAAAGAGGCGCGAGGACGTTAGCAACCAACAATGACGCCGATGTGACAACGCTCGATGCTGTGCGTGGCGCTATGCACAGCATCGAGCGGAGTCGGGTCAGGTGTGATGAATCTCCCGATCCTTGGTCTCCGGCAAGAAGAAGATGCCGAGAATCGCCGTCATCACCGCGATGACAATCGGGTACCACAAGCCGTAGTAGATATCCCCGGTGGCCGCGACCATCGCGAACGCCACGGTCGGCAGGAACCCGCCAAACCAGCCGTTGCCGATGTGGTAGGGCAGCGACATCGAGGTGTAGCGGATGCGCGCCGGGAACAGCTCGACCAGCCAGGCCGCAATCGGGCCGTAGACCATGGTCACGTAGATCACGAGGATGGTCAGCAGGAGCAAGACCATCGGGTAATTGGTCTTGGCCGGATCAGCCTTTTCCGGATACCCGGCTTCTTTCAGCGCGGTGCCGAGGCTGGCGGTGAAGGCATCGTTGCGGGTCTTGAAGTCGGCGGCCGGCAGGGCCGTGCCTTCGAAACTTTCGATGACTTTATCGCCGATGCGCACCTGAGCCACGGTACCCGGTTCCGCCACTACGTTTTCGTAAGGGATCGCCCGTTTGGCCAGGATGGTCTTGGCCAGATCGCAGGAACTGGTGAATTTGGCCTTGCCCACCGGATCGAACTGGAACGAGCACTGGTCAGGGTTGGCGATCACTTTGACCGGGTTCTTCTCCTGGGCGACGAACACGTCGGGGTTACCGTACTGGGTCAGCGCGTGGAAGATCGGGAAGTAGGTCACCGCCGCCAGAATGCACCCGGCCATGATGATGCCCTTGCGCCCGATGCGGTCGGACAGGCTGCCGAAAATCACGAAGAACGGCGTGCCGATCAACAGCGAGCCGGCGATCAGCAGGTTGGCGGTCTGCGGGTCGATCTTCAGGGTTTGCAGCAGGAAAAACAGCGCGTAGAACTGCCCGGTGTACCAGACGACCGCTTGGCCGGCGGTACCGCCGAGCAGGGCCATGATCACGATTTTCAGGTTGTCCCAACGGGCGAAAGATTCGGTCAGCGGCGCCTTGGAGTGTTTACCTTCTTCCTTCATTTTCTTGAACACCGGTGATTCGTTCAGCTGCAAACGGATGTACACCGACACTGCCAGCAGCAGGATCGACAGCAGGAACGGAATCCGCCAGCCCCAGGCCTCGAATGCCTCGGTGCCCAGCGCGGTGCGGCAGGCCAGAATCACCAGCAGCGAGAGAAACAGCCCCAGCGTCGCGGTGGTCTGAATCCACGACGTGAAATACCCGCGTTTGCCCTTCGGTGCATGCTCGGCCACATAAGTCGCCGCACCGCCGTATTCACCGCCCAGCGCCAGACCTTGCAGCAGCCGCAGGGTAATCAGAATGATCGGCGCCGCGACCCCGATGGTCGCGTAACCCGGCAGGAAACCCACAATCGCCGTCGACACGCCCATGATCACAATCGTGATCAGAAACGTGTGCTTGCGCCCGATCATGTCCCCCAACCGCCCGAACACCACCGCACCAAACGGCCGCACTGCAAAACCGGCGGCGAAGGCGAGCAGGGCGAAGATGAACGCCGTGGTCTCGTTGACCCCGGCGAAGAAGTGCTTGGCGATGATCGCGGCGAGCGAGCCGTAGAGATAGAAGTCGTACCACTCGAATACCGTGCCTAAGGATGAAGCGAAGATGACCTTGCGTTCCTCTCGGCTGACGCTGTGGTGCGGGGCACTGCCGGTGGACATGCTGTCGAGTACGGCCATGGGGGTTCTCCGTCGTGCTTGTTTTTGTAGGCCGGAGCACTTCATCAACGTCGCGTACCCGAGGCCTCTGGCGGATGCCGGATCAGGTGTTTCGTGGAGCGTGCACAGAATCACCACCCCGCGGGAGGGCGGGGTTTCTTTGAGCATAATTGGGATTGGGGGGATATCCAGTGGCGGTGGTGGAGGGGGGCAGTGACGGAGAGGGTTTGGTTGGTTCGGGTAGGGAATGAGTTAAATGAGTCTGCGTCTCCGTAGTCTCTTATGGTTATTCAGAATATCGCTTGTACTGAATAAGTATTAAAAACTGTCATTTCTGTCAGGTGTGATAGTGGCTGTTTGTGCTGATACTTTGCTTGGTAAAGGGAGATAAAATAAATCTGTCCCCTTTGTTTGCTCAATGTTTGCTCAATGAAATTTACAGGGAAGAATATTATGAATGTCACACTGGCAATGCTTATGACTGGAGTTGCTGCTCTTGTTTCGTGCGCCACCGCTACTGCCGCGCTTAATCGACAATGTTATACCGATATTCAATATGATGAAAGGGAAGGTCGGGAGGTCGGTATTGAAAAGCCAATTCATATCGATATCCAAAGACCAAGCCAGGGAGTCATTGGGCAGACGGCCACCTATGATGCCAGTGCATCAAAAACACCCAGTGGAAGTATAAATTTTACATGGTCGGCAAGATCAGGGGGGCTGACATTCAGTTCATATGATCAGGCTGTTATACAAGTTACTCCTTCGGGTGGTCCTAATGGTCTTAATGTCTTCACTCGGCTCGTTGTATCAGATCCGGTTTGTGGGTTTAGTGAGCAAACGGAATTTAATGTAAATTATGCTGCTCAGTAAGTAAAAAGGTAAAGTGAGGAGAATGATCATGGCACGTGAAGAGGGCAAGAGATATTCAAGCATTACTTTGTCGGGTTATGGAAGCGAGCAAGAGGCTAGAGACAAATTTTCGAGAAAATATCAGCGGGTGCCTGTGGAAGTGGTAAGGCAAGGTTCAGATTATGTGGTTTATTTTGAAGATGGGAACGGGGAGATATATTCACGGAAAGGTACTGATCGCTTCTTAGGCGGTATTACAGATATATATGAATAAATCAAATAAATCAATAAATCAATAAATTAAATCAAAAGGGGACAGATTTATTTAATCGTCCCCTTTTGATGTTAAATGCTGGCGTAAATAAGACTTTGCCGCTGCGGCTTATTCCGTCGGCACGACGTTATCCAGCACCTGATTCACCGCCAGTTCCGCCAGCATCACGATCTGCGCGATGCCTTGCGCGGTCTTGCGGTGGGGGCCTTCGAGGAGGTCGACGAAGTTGTTGAGCATGACGTTGGCCGAGCCGAGGGTTTCGACGGCGTCGGCGAGCAGGGATTCGTTGTTGCTGGTCGGGTTGGCCATGTAGAGGCGGTTGGGGTAGTAGGGCGCGGCCATCATGTGAGCTGTCATCGGGCCGAGGTGGTAGTCGAGGGCGCGCTTGGCGGCTTCGTTGAATTTCTTCGAGTCAGGGCTTTCGTAGGGGGAAGTTGGGTCGGTGATGCTGGCCGGTTCGGTGACCGGGGGATTCGGAGTTATTTTGAACATTGGCTCTAACCTCTCTAAGGAGTGAGGCTGCAACCATCTCGCTGCTAAACGAATTAGGGTGGCAGCTGCGCGCAGGTTAGCAGACCGATGAGCCAAGCAATCGGCGCACCCGAAGGTGCCCTGCGCACAGCCACCATCAAGCTCAGAGATAACTGATTTGATAGAGGCTTGTACGGCTTGACTCGACGGGCTGCTAAACCCGATCACTGCGAATCAGTGACCCGATCCAAGTTACCGGCCGACCCCAAGGCGCACAAGCCGGCGGATTCTGGCGTAGCCGTAGGCTCTGGCGCAAGGATTTGTAGGCATCCGGAAGCATTCAGACATGCCTTTAAACGGCGCGCTCCAAACCTGTTTATCAATAATCACCCGACGAGGAAAACCCTGACGCTTTACGCCCCAAAGCCATTCGTCGCCCGCCCCGCACTCATCACGCCGACGCTCGCTCAAAAGCTGCATGACCAAAACCATTAATGCCGAAGACTTGCATATTCGCTTCCACCCGTTGAGCGAATCAGCCCTGTTCAAATGGCTGATCGCCAGTTTCCTGATGGGCAAACGAATCCAGGCCGAGATTGCCGCCGAAGCCTACCGAGTCATCGTCGACCAACACCAGCGTGATACGCCGCGCAAACTCGGCCACTGCACTCACCGCGAACTGGTGCGGATGCTCGGCCAGGCGCATTACGTGCGTTACGACGAAACCACCGCCGAGCGACTGCTGGCGCTGGCTGCCAAATTGAATGACGAGTACGCCGGGCGGGTCATGAACATGGTCGAGGCGAGCGCCGACCGTCAGGACTTCGAAAAGCGTTTGCAAGCCTTTGACGGCATCGGCCCGAAAACCGTGGAAATCTTCATGCGTGAAGCGGGCAAGGTGCTGTTTTGAGTGCGTCGTCGATCTTCATTGGTTGTGCGGGTTGGAGTCTGCCTCGCGAATACTGGCCGTCATTCCCCGAGCAGGGCACCCACCTGCAACGCTATGCCGCACACCTCAATGGCGTGGAAATCAACAGCTCCTTCTACCGTCCGCACCAACGCCAAACCTACGTCCGTTGGGCCGAGTCAGTGCCGGACAGATTTCGCTTTTGCGTGAAAATGCCCAAGTCGATCAGCCATGAGCGGCGCCTGCGGGACTGCGAGCGTGAGCTCGACGCATTTCTTGAACAGTGCTCGGGGCTGGGCGATCGCCTGGGATGCCTGTTGCTGCAGTTGCCGCCGTCGCTGGCGTTTGACGAGCCGATTGCCGAGGCGTTTTTCATCGCGTTGCGCCAGCGTTATTCCGGGGCCGTGGTGTTGGAGCCGCGCCACGAAACCTGGGCCGCCGCCGAGCTGTTGTTGATGGCATATCGCATCGCGCAAGCGGTGGTTGATCCCTCGCGGATCAGCGCCGATGCGGCTCCGTGCGGCTGGCCGGGCGTGCGCTACTGGCGGCTGCATGGCTCGCCGCGCATTTATTACAGCCCCTATGACCCGGCTTATCTGGACAGGCTCGCCGGCGATTTGCGGGTGGCGGCTGTCGATGGCGTCGACACCTGGTGCATCTTCGACAATACCGCCAGCGGCGCGGCAATCGGCAATGTGTTGGAGCTGCGGCGGATACTGGCGCACGGCTGACCCGCGATGTCTGGTCTTCCAACCGGCGAGTGTGTCTGTAAACTGGCCGCCCGAAACGGCGCGCGATGGCGCCGCCCTCACTGCCAGCGAAGGACTTTCCCATGGCCAACCAAGACATCACCTACACCCCGGACCCGGATGCAGACTCGATCTCTTCGGACGTGACCGAATTCAACGGCATCCTGATGTCGACCCAGATTCCGACCCGCGCCGACGGCAGCCTGGAACTGGGCGACGTCACTGCGCAAAGCGAATGCACGTTGCAGGCGCTGAAAGTGGCGCTGGAAAAGGCCGGCAGCTCGATGGACCGCGTGCTGCACCTGACCATTTACCTGACCGATATGGCTGATCGCGCTGCGTTCAACGAAGTGTACAAGCGCTACTTCGCCAAGCCATGGCCGGTGCGTGCGGCGGTGGGCGTGGCGGCGCTGGCGGTTGAGGGGATGAAGGTGGAAGTGACTGCGATGGCTGCGAAGGCTTGACCCCGTAATGATCGTTCCCACGCTCCGCGTGGGAATGCCTCAAGGGACGCTCCGCGTTCCAGCTCTGGAAGGGACGCGGAGCGTCCCGGGCTGCATTCCCACGCAGAGCGTGGGAACGATCTGTGACGCCGGGCGTGGGAGTGCCTCAACGGACGCTCCGCGTTCGGCTCTGGAAGGGACGCGGAGCGTCCCGGGCTGCATTCCCACGCGGAGCGTGGGAACGATCGGTGACAGTCCGCGTGGGAGCGATCTGATCGTGACGGGTTGAAAACAGCCACCCGGCAGCACAGGCGTGCCGGCCACGCGTTTCGCGGCTACAATGCGCGCCTCGACCGTGACAGCCTGACTAAAAACTATATGTCCTTGCCCAAACATCACCTGGAACTGCTCAGCCCCGCCCGTGACGTGGCCATCGCCCGTGAGGCCATCCTGCATGGCGCCGACGCGGTGTACATCGGCGGCCCGAGCTTCGGGGCGCGCCACAACGCGTGCAACGAGGTGAGCGAAATCGCCGAACTGGTGGAATTTGCCCGTCGCTATCACGCGCGCATCTTCACCACCCTCAACACCATCCTGCACGACAACGAACTGGAGCCGGCGCGCAAGCTGATCCATCAGTTGTACGACGCCGGCGTCGATGCGCTGATCGTCCAGGATCTGGGCGTGATGGAACTGGACATTCCGCCCATCGAGCTGCACGCCAGCACCCAGACCGACATCCGCACCCTTGAGCGGGCGAAGTTCCTCGATCAGGCCGGTTTCTCGCAGCTGGTACTGGCCCGTGAACTGAACCTCAAGGAAATCCGCGCAATTGCCGATGAAACCGATGCCGCCATCGAGTTCTTCATTCACGGCGCGTTGTGCGTGGCGTTCTCCGGTCAGTGCAACATTTCCCATGCGCAGACCGGGCGCAGTGCCAACCGTGGCGACTGCTCCCAGGCCTGCCGTCTGCCGTACACCCTGAAAGACGAAAAGGGTGGCGTGATCGCCTACGAAAAACATCTGCTGTCGATGAAGGACAACAACCAGAGCGCCAACATCCGCGCGCTGGTCGAGGCCGGTGTGCGTTCGTTCAAGATCGAAGGTCGCTACAAGGACATGGGCTATGTGAAGAACATCACCGCCTATTACCGCCAGCGCCTCGACGACGTGCTCAACGACCGTCCGGACCTGGCCCGTGCTTCCAGCGGCCGCACCGCGCATTTCTTCCTGCCGGATCCGGAAAAGACCTTCCACCGTGGCAGCACCGACTACTTTGTCAGCGAGCGCAAGATCGACATCGGCGCGTTCGATTCGCCGACCTTCACCGGTCTGGCGGTGGGCACGGTCGAGAAAGTCGGCAAGCGTGACATGCAGGTCATCACCCACGAGCCGCTGTCCAACGGCGACGGTCTCAATGTGCTGGTCAAGCGCGAAGTGGTGGGTTTCCGCGCCAACATCGCCGAAGCCAAGGGCGAGTTCGAGGAAGAAGGCGAGAAGCGCTACCGCTACCGCGTCGAGCCGAACGAAATGCCGGAAGGCCTGTACAAGCTGCGCCCGAACCACCCGCTGAACCGCAACCTCGACCACAACTGGCAGCAGGCCTTGCTCAAGACCTCGGCCGAGCGTCGTATCGGCGTGAGCTGGCTGGCGAAGCTGCGTGAAGAGCGTCTGGAACTGACCGTGACCAGCGAAGAGGGCATCAGCGCCAGCGTCGCGCTGGACGGCCCGTTCGGCGTCGCCAACAAACCGGAACAGGCGCTGGAAACCTTGCACGACCTGCTTGGCCAGCTCGGCACCACCGAGTACCACGCGACCTCGATCAAACTCGATGCGCCGCAAGCGTTCTTCATTCCGAACTCGCAGCTCAAGTCGTTGCGCCGCGAAGTGATAGAAGCGCTGACCGCCGCCCGCGTTGCCGCCCATCCGCGCGGTTCGCGCAAGGCCGAGACCACGCCACCACCGGTGTACCCGGAGGCGCATCTGTCGTTCCTGGCCAACGTCTACAACCAGAAGGCTCGCGACTTCTACCATCGCCACGGCGTGAAGCTGATCGACGCGGCATACGAGGCCCACGAAGAGGCGGGCGAAGTGCCGGTGATGATCACCAAGCACTGCCTGCGGTTCTCCTTCAACCTGTGCCCGAAACAGGCCAAAGGCGTGACCGGCGTGAAAACCAAAGTCGCGCCAATGCAGCTGATTCACGGTGATGAAGTGCTGACCCTCAAGTTCGACTGCAAGCCGTGCGAGATGCACGTGATCGGCAAGATGAAGGGCCACATCCTGAACATGCCGCAGCCGGGCAGTGTGGTGGGACATATCAGCCCTGAAGACCTGATGAAGACCATTCCTCGGGCTCCACATTGATTAGCAGGCAATAAAAAACCGGTGACGAAAGTCACCGGTTTTTTTATGCCTGCCAGAAACTCAACTGGCTTCGTAGCGCGATCCCGTTGGCGGCGCTGCTTCGCCACTCAACGCATCGACCATCGGCGGATGGTCCTGCGCCGCTTGACGCAAGTCTTCGGTCACCCGCAGCTCGGCGCCAGTTGGCGAGAACGTTGCTGCCGCCGCAAACGGCGCCGGGTTGGCCGGCACCGGACGCTTGCCACGGCGCCAGAAGAAGAACGTCACCATGGCCAGGTTGACCAGCGCAAAGGCCCAGAACAGCCCGGTTTCGCCGTGGGCGTTCATCGCTGGCGAGATCAGCAGCGGGCTCATCGCCGAGCCCAGCGAGTTGATCAGCAGCATGCCCTGAATCATCGGCACCAACGTTTCGACCGGCGCGCGGTCGGCCGCGTGACTGACCGCAACCGGGTACAACGCGAACACGCCGCCACCCAGCAGAAACAACATTGCCGCAAGCAGGGCCGAGGACAGCGGTACCAGCACGATCACCAGCGACAGCACGGTGCACGCGGCACACAGCACGGTCAGCACCTGCAGGCGATCCTTGCGGTCGGACCAGCGCCCGACCGGGTATTGCAGCAGCATCGCGCCGAGGATCGTCCAGGCCATCATGCTGCCGACTTCGCCGACGTTCAGGCCGATGCGTTGCAGGTACAGCGGCAGCAGAGTGTAGATAGCCGCGATGGTCACACCGGAGCCGAAGCAGCCGACCAGACCGGTGGGCGATACGCCCAGCAGCGCCCGTGGTTTGAGCGGTTCGACCTGTTCCAGCAACGGAGAAACACGCGGCAGGATCACGATCGGCAATACCGACAGGGTCGCGAGCATGCCGGCGACCATGAATGGCGCGGTATCGCCCAGCCCGGTGATTTTTCCCAAAAACGCCTGACCCAGCACGCCGGCGCCGTAGAGGACGATCATGTACAGCGCCAGCAGACGCCCGCGAATCTTCGCGTCACCGGCCAGCAGCAGCCAGCTCTCGATCACCAGAAACACGCCGACCGTGGCCCAGCCGTTGATCAGACGCAGGACGACCCAGCCCCAGGTGTCATAAAACAGCCCTTGCAGCAGGATGGTCGCGGCGATCAGCGAGGCGAAGCTGCTGTAGGCGCGGATGTGGCCGATGCGCAGGATCAGGCGATCGTTGAAGATCGCGCCGAGGGTCAGGCCGATGAAATAGGCCGAGGACACGATGCCGATCATCGTCGCCGATTCGCCGGCCGCGCCCAGGCGCAGAGTGGTCAAAGAAGACAGAAAGCCGTTGCCCAAAGCAACAATGAATAGCCCGAGCAGGGGCGCCAGCGCCATGGCCAGCAAACGCGGTGTCATAAAAACCTCAAGTGATCGAACAGCGGAACGTGCGCCTCTGCGCATGCGAGTGCCAAGCCGAAGTGTGTTGAAGACAAACGACCGCCGAACGGGCAGGACGATTGAGCCTGGCGCACTTCGTGAAAGTGGCCGGCTGTTCAAACCTGAGGGTTGTCATGGCTGCGGGCAGGCGCCGGTCGGGCGACTGCAAGAGGAGGCGCGATTTTAAGCGTTGTCTGGCGTTTGCCAAGATGCTGGCCCTGCGACGTTGGGACGCAGCCCGGCAGGGCTGGGTGATGATCGTTCCCACGCTCCGCGTGGGAATGCAGCCCGGGACGCTCCGCGTCCCTTCCAACGGCGGACGCAGAGCGTCCATGGAGGCATTCCCACGAAAAGCGTGGGAACGATCTACCTTGTGGTGCTTGCGTCGTTTGCGAGTAATTTGCTGCGGCGCCAGTTAGCATGGCGCTACAACAATGAAACCGATGGGCCACACCTTGATCGAACGACGCCAATTCAGCGGTGGCATGAAGGGCAAGAACCTTCGCTACCTGAACGAGCCCGCCAGCGGGCCGGGACACATGACCCGCACCGGGTTCGTGTTGCTGGAGCATTTTTCCCTGCCGGCCTTCACTCAGGCGCTGGACACCCTTGTCACCGCCAATCTGCTGCGCCCCGGTCTGTTTTCCACGCGCACCTTCGGCCTGAACGACGGCGAAGTGATCAGTGATCTGGGGCTGGTGATCCGCCCTGACGCGCGTCTGGAAACCAGCGTGTTGCAGGAACTGGATCTGCTGGTGATCTGCGGCGGTTACCGCACGGAATTGAAGGCGAGCGACGAGTTCATCAACCTGCTGAAAATGGCCGCCGAGGCCGGCGTGATGCTGGCCGGGTTGTGGAACGGCGCGTGGTTCCTGGGCCGGGCAGGGGTGCTGGAAGGCTATCGCTGTGCGATTCACCCGGAGCATCGGCCGGCATTGGCGGAGATTTCCAAGGCGACCCAGGTCAGCAGCGAACCTTACGTGATCGACCGCGACCGGTTGACCGCATCCAGTCCGTCCGGCGCGTTCCACATGGCACTGGACTGGATCAAGGGCCTGCACGACAAGGCGCTGGTCGAAGGCATCGAAGACATTCTGGCGTTCGAGGAATCGCGTTACCGGCGGATCAAACCGACCGAGAACCTCTGCGTCAGCGCGCCGCTGCGTGAAGTGGTGAAGCTGATGGACGCCAATCTGGAGGAACCGCTGGAGCTGGAACAACTGGCGGTGTATGCCGGCCGATCCCGGCGTCAACTGGAGCGACTGTTCAAGGAACAACTGGGCACCACGCCGCAGCGTTATTACATGGAACTGCGTATCACCGAGGCCCGGCGTCTGTTGCAACACACCGAGCTGTCCCAGGTGGACGTGCTGGTGGCCTGCGGGTTCGTGTCACCGAGTCATTTCAGCAAGTGCTACAGCGCTTACTTCGGTTATCGCCCGTCCAAAGAAAAACGGCTCGTCAAATGACGAGCCGTTCGGCGTGCCGCTTCAGAGGCGATCGGCGTCGATGATCGCCTGAGCGAAAGCTTTCGGGTCTTCCTGCGGCAGGTTGTGACCGATGCCGCCATTGATCAGGCGGAACTGATATTTGCCGGTGAAGCGTTTGGCATAGTCCTCGGGGGCCGGGTGCGGCGCGCCGTTGGCATCGCCTTCCAGTGCGATGGTCGGCACGCTGATCGATGGTGCGGTGGCGAGTTTCTGTTCCAGCGCATCGTACTGGCTTTCACCCTGCACCAGGCCCAGGCGCCAACGGTAGTTGAACACGGTGATCGCGACGTGATCCGGGTTCTGCAAGGCCTTGGCGCTGCGGTCGAAGGTGGCGTCGTCGAACGTCCATTTCGGTGACGCCAGTTGCCAGATCAGCTTGGCGAAATCATGGGTGTTCCTGGTGTAGCCCGCCTCACCACGGTCGGTGGCGAAGTAGAACTGATACCACCATTGCAGTTCGGCCTTGGGCGGCAGCGGGTTCTTGCCGGCGGCCTGATTGCCGATCAGGTAACCGCTGACCGAGACCAGCGCTTTCACCCGCTCAGGCCACAGCGCCGAAACGATGTCCGCCGAGCGCGCGCCCCAGTCGTAGCCGCCGAGCACGGCTTGTTTGATTTTCAGGGCATCCATGAAATCGATCACGTCACTGGCCAGCGCCGCCGGCTGACCATTGCGCACGGTCTTGTCGGACAGGAAATGCGTGTCGCCATAACCCCGGGCGTACGGCATCAACACCCGATAACCCTTGGCCGCCAGCAGCGGCGCCACGTCATCGTAGCTGTGGATGTCATACGGCCAGCCGTGCAGCAGAATCACCACCGGGCCATTGGCCGGGCCGGTTTCGGCGTAGGCCACGTCCAGCAGGCCGGCCTTTACATGTTTCAGCGGGCCGAAGGGCAGGTCGGCCTTGACGCTGGCGGCTTCGGTCTTGACCGGCTCGGGCGCTGCGGTTTGTGCCTGGGCGAGCGCGCCGAACTGCAGCAGCGCGGTGGCGAGCATCGACAGGCCCAGCAGGCGGCGACGGTTTTTCCCGGTGGTGACGGTGGCGAGTGGTGCGTGCTTCATGGCAAGTCTCCTTATGATCGGCGAGGGCCGGGTTCTGGCTGAACCCTTCGAATCTGGAGTCCATTAAAGGCTGGTCGCGTATCCGGGCTGTTTCCGTTTTTGTTGGCTGATGCGCGGGCATGTATCCGGGAGGCGTTCGTACACACTGCGATACAAACCCGTGGCCAACAAAAAGCCCCGAATGTTCGGGGCTCTTGCTTGCCTTGGGCTTCATGCCTGAGTGACGTGCTTGGGTCCGGCCAGCGCCCAGGCGATCAGCCCGAACAGTGGCACAAACACGATCAATACGATCCAGACACCTTTGTTGCTGGCTTTCCCCTCACTCTTGCGCACCCTGTTGATCGCCCACAATTCGATGAGCAAAAGAACGACGGCCAGTACGATCCACGTGGTTTCAAGTTGCATGGGCTACCTCCTGATGGTCATTGGCTTAGGCGGGGCATACCACTCAGGGTTCATTAAATTTGCTTGATGGTCTGCCTGGCGCACGTGCACAAATGTTCTAAACCCACCGGCAAAGTCGCGGTAACGTAGACGCCTTTGACGAACAACCACTGCTTTCGGAGCCTGGCGTGGACAAACGCAACTGGATCGAACTGTCTCAGGATGCCGACACCGGTATCGAGTCGATTCGTGCCCATTTCCAGGGCCATGCCTACGATCCGCACTGGCATGACAGCTTTCTGGTGGGCGTCACCGAGCAGGGCGTGCAGCAGTTTCATTGCCGGCGCGTGCGGCATCTGAGTACGCCGGGCAAGATTTTCATGCTGGAACCGGGGGAGATCCACGACGGGCATGCGCCGACGGAGGAGGGTTTCACCTATTCCATGCTCTACCTCGATCCACATTGGCTGGAGCGCGAATTGCGCGTGCTGTTCGAGCATGCGCCCGACAACAGCCAGCTCGGGTTCACCGATACTCTGAGCCAGGATCCGCGCCTGTCCACCGCCATCAACCAGGCCTTCAACGCCCTGCATCAGGGCGATTTGCGCATCGTGCGCCAGACCGCCATCGACACCTTGCTCGGTTCGCTGACGTCCCACCTCGACTGGCGAAAGCACCAGCCTTTCGATCCGCGCCTGCCACGAGTGGCCCAAGTGGCGCGGGACTATCTGCATGCGCACGCCTTTGAGGACATCGGGCTGGACGACGTGGCCCAGGCCTGCGGGGTTGATCGCTTTCGACTGACCCGTGCGTTCAAGGCTGCTTTCGGGTTGGCGCCACATGCCTATCTGATTCAGTTGCGCCTGGCCCGCGCCCGCCAGTTGCTGGCGCGCGGCGAAACACCCGCCAGCGTCGCCAGCGCCCTCGGTTTCGCCGATCAGAGCCATCTGGGGCGCTGGTTTCGCCGTGCCTATCACCTGACGCCGGCGGATTACCGCAAGCGCTGCTCAAACCTTCCAGACTGAACCCCGCGCAATCGCGACCATGACTTCCTGTTCTGATTCGGGAGTCCTGTCATGGAATCGTTGTTGCCTTTTCTGCTGTTTTCCTTCGTCGCCTCGATCACCCCGGGGCCGACCAATATTCTGGTGATGAGCCACAGCTCGCGGCGCGGTCTGACGGCCACCGTGCCGATCATCTTCGGCGCATGTGTGTCGGCGGCGCTGGTGGTGTTGGTGGTCGGCCTCGGCGTGGGGGAAACCTTGCTGCGCTATCCCCGTGTGCAGCAGGCGATGGCCTGGGCCGGCGTGTTGTGGTTGAGCTGGCTGGCGTGGCAGATCTTTCGCAGCACGCCGCCGTCGCTGGACTCGGCGACAGCGGTTGATGACGGCTTCAGCGTGTTCGGCGCCGCCGGCCTGCAACTGATCAACCCCAAGGTGTGGATGATGGCCGTGGCGGTGGTGAGCGTGTTTGCCGGTGGCAGCGAGGACAGCGCCCGGATGGTGCTGTTGTCGCTGGCGTTTCTGCTGGTCAGTCTGCCATGCATGACGGCGTGGGCGCTGCTGGGCGTGGGCAGCGCACGGTTCTTTGGCTCGCCACGGGCATTCAGGCGCATGAACGCCGGGCTGGCGTTTTTGTTGTTGCTGTCGGCTTGGTTGACGGTGTTGGTGTAGGCGTCACGGTTGGTCATATAAATTTGAAATACCAGACATTGCCCCCCAGAATCGCGCCCCGATCCGGCCACCAGCGCCGGACGTTCAGTGTGAAAGGGGTTGCGGTTGAACGAACAGACATTGTCCATGCGCCTGGAGCAGGTGGCGGCACACGTGCCCGCTGGTGCGCGGCTGGCCGATATCGGCTCGGATCACGGTTACTTGCCGGTGGCCCTGATGCGCCGTGGTGCGATCGCGGCGGCGGTGGCGGGCGAGATGGCCGAGACGCCGTTCCGTTCGGCGCAACGCACCGTGCGCGAAAACGACCTTGAGCAGCAGATCACCGTTCGCCTGGCCAATGGCTTGATGGCTGTCGAGCCGGTCGACGGGATCACGGCGATCACCGTGTGCGGCATGGGTGGCGAGACCATCCGCGACATTCTCGAAGCCGGCAAGGCGCGCCTGAGCGGCCGCGAGCGCCTGATCCTGCAACCCAACGGCGGCGAACAACCGCTGCGACAATGGCTGATGGACAACGGCTACCGAATCCTCTTCGAGGAAATCCTGCGGGAGAACCGCTTCGACTACGAAATCATCGTGGCCGAGCGGGGCGGGCCGGTGAGCTACACCGCCGAGGAGTTGTTCTTCGGGCCATTGCAATTGCAGGCGCGCAGTCCGGCGTTTGTCAGCAAATGGCAGCACCGGCTGCGGCACAAGCAGCAGACGCTGGCTCATTTCGGGCGGGCACGGCATGGGGTGTGCGAGCGCAAGGTGCAGGATCTGAAGCAGCAAGTGCGCTGGATTACTGGCGTGCTGGCGTGAAGGGGTGATCAGTGCTGCGCGCTGCTTCGGGTCTCTGCGAGAATCCGCGTCGCATCCCGCGAGGGCGGCAAGCCGAACACCCGTGCGTAATCGCGGCTGAATTGCGTAGCGCTTTCATAACCGACTTCGAACGCTGCGCGGGTGACGCTGCTGGCATTGGCCACCATCAGCGTCCGGGCCTGAAGCAGGCGAACACGCTTCTGATACTGCAACGGGCTCAGCGCCGTAACGGCTTTGAAATGTCGATGAAAGGCTGACACGCTCATCGACGCAAGCTGCGCCAATGCGTCCACGCGAATCGGTTCGGCAAAGTCCTGACGAATGTGCTGAATGGCCAGGTTGACGCGGGCCATGGCGCTGTCGGGGGCCGCAATGTCGCGCAGCATCCAGCCGTGGGGGCCTTGCAGGACGCGATACAGAATTTCCCGTTCGTAGACCGGCGCGAGGGCCGCGATCTCCTCCGGCCTCCCCATAAGGCGCAACATGCGCACCCACGCATCCATCAACTCAGGCGTGACAGCAGCGACCGAAAACCCGCTGTCCTGTTCATGTTGCCCGAGCGGTTTGGGCAAGTCGGCCAGCAGGGTCGTCAGCACCACCGGATCCAGCGTCAGGCTGACCGCCAGGTAAGGCTCGCCGCTCGCTGAGGGGTGAACCTGTCCCACTGCCGGCAGATCGATGGACATCACGAAGTAGGTCGCCGGGTCGTAGTGAAGCGTGCGGTCGGCGATGGTCATGGATTTGCTGCCCTGCAGAATCAGGTTGATCATCGGTTCGTAAACGGCGGCCAGCATGTGCTCGGGGATTTCACCCTGAACCATGGCGACGCGCGGGATACCCGTCTCCGTGCGGCGGTTTTCGGCGTGTTGCGCCAGGGCGCGAAGTTCTGTCAGTTGATTATTCATGCCCGGCATCTGAACCTACGCGATCACTCCCGCGCAAGCAAAAAGCAGAAACAGGCAGGTTTCGAAGAGGAACGGCTGCGCTCACCTCGAAGCCGATGGCTACTGTGGTCACTCACCACAGAGACATTGGAGCAACGCATGAGCGTTATCGTGATTACCGGTGGCAGTCGTGGCATTGGCGCAAGTACCGCCGAACACTGTGCCCGCATCGGGATGGGCGTCATCCTGACCTACAAGAGCAATGCCGATGCGGCCGCTGCTGTTGTGCAACGGATTCAGACGTCGGGCGGCACAGCCGTGGCGCTTGAGCTGGACGTTGCGGATGTCAGTCAATTCGACCGTTTCCGTGAGGCCGTGCGACATAACCTCGACAGCCTCTGGGGCGTGGCTACGCTGGCTGGACTGGTCAACAACGCGGGCCATGGCTTGTTCAATCCGCTGGCAGCCGTCACCGAGGCGCAGTTCGACGGTTTGTTGAACGTTCATCTCAAAGGCCCGTTTTTCCTCACGCAAACCTTGTTGCCGCTGATGGGCGAGGGCGCCAGCATCGTCAACCTGACCAGCGCCACCACCCGGGTCGCTACCGCCGGGGTTGCGCCGTATGCAGCGTTCAAGGGCGGGCTGGAGGTGTTGACCCGCTACATGGCCAAGGAGTTCGCGGACCGGCGCATACGGGCCAACGCTGTTTCGCCGGGAGCGATCCGAACCGAGCTGGGCGGTGGTTTGAACGACGAATTCGAGGCATTGCTCGCCTCGCAAACGGCTCTGGGCCGGGTTGGCGAACCGCAGGATGTTGCGCGCGTCATCGCCATGTTGCTGTCCGAGGAGGGCGGCTGGATCAACGCCCAATCCATTGAAGTCGCGGGCGGCTATTTCATTTGAAGGCGAGGTAACTCCATGCTTGATCACATCTTTCTGTCAGTCAGCGACATTGAGCGCTCCATTGATTTCTACACCGCCGCGCTGACCCCGCTGGGCATTACCGCCAGGCTTGATTACGACGGCAAGGACGGCCCACCCGGCCATCCGGATCTGAAAGGTTTCGGTGCCCATGGCCGGATGTTTTTCTGGTTGCGCGAAGGCGTGGTGGAAGGGCGGGCGGTGCACGTCGGGTTTGTCGCCAACAGCAAGGCCGAAGTTGACGCAGCTTACGCGGCGGCGATCAACAGTGGTGCTGTCGATAACGGCGCTCCAGGCGCACGTCTGCATTACGACCCCGATTACTACGCTGCCAATGTCCTCGATCCGGACGGTTACAGCCTCGAATTTGTCTTCAAAAAATGGCAGCACGGCCAATGAGCACACTGATGATCTACGGCGCGACCGGGTACACCGGGCGCATGGCAGCCGAACATGCCAAGGCACTGGGGCTGGACCTGGTCATCGCTGGGCGCACGGCCGAAACGCTCGAGTTGCTCGCTGCGCAACTGGATGTTCCTTTTCGGGTGTTCAAGCCCAATGAACTGACAGCTCAATCATTGGAGGGTATCGCGGTACTGCTGAATTTCGCGGGTCCGTTCGCCCAGACGGCAGACGCCTTGATGCAGGCGTGCATCCAGGCCGGTGTCGACTATCTGGACATCACGGCGGAAATCAATGTCTATCGGCGTGCCGAGCAGTTGGGTGCTCAAGCAGCCAGTGCGAACGTGATGTTGTTGCCCGGCGTCGGCTGGGATGTGGTGCCGACCGATTGTCTGGCGATGCGTGTTGCTCAACGGGTGCCACAACCGCGTTCATTGAAAATCGCCTTGCAGGTCGCGGGCTCGATGTCGCGCGGCTCGGCCCTGAGTGTCGGCGAAATCATTGGTGCAGGCCTGTTGGCTCGGGTCGATGGACAACTGGTCGCAGCGCCTGACGCGCAGCCCCGTCACTTCGATTTTGGTGACGGGCCGGTGCTCTGTGCGCCCCTGTCATTCGGTGATCTGGTGACCGGCTGGCATTCCACCGGTATTCCCGATATCGCCATGTTCGTGCACATCAGCGGTGACGCGTTTCCGGAAGGCGATCTGGCGCAACTGCCAGACGGCCCAAGCGTCGAACAGCGCGAGGCACATCGCGCCCGAGCGGTGGCTGAAGTCAGCGGCGCCAACGGCAGCGTTGCATGCTCGGTGATCGAGACCGTCAACGGCTACACCTACACGCCGCTCGCAGCTGTCGAAGCCGCGCGTCGTGTGTTGAGCGGGGAGCGACGGCCGGGTTTTGAAACGCCGGCCCGGGTGTTCGGCATCGGGTTTGCCGAAAGTATCGCAGGCACAACCGTTACTGATTTCTGAAACGCGAGTCCGCTTCGGCCTAGCGCCTGGCGAAATCCTCAAGCTCACTTCACCTAAGGCTTCAAGTATGTCATCCACACAGTTGCAGGACACCGCAGACAAACTTGCGGTGGTTGAAACGCTGTACCGGTTTGCCGCTGGAATCGATCTGCGCGACGAAGCATTACTGGCGTCGGCGTTTACCGAGGATGCGATTTCCGACTTCCGGCCCGCCGCTGCAAAGGCCGGGTTCGAATACCCTGTTCTGGAGGGGCGTCAGACCATCTTGGCGTCGCTTTCAGGTTCGCTTGCCGGTATCGATACAACGCACTCTGTCAGCAATCCGCGAGTCAGCGTCGTTGGCGATCGGGCGCAGGTTGATGCACTCGTGGAAGCCCAGCACGTGCCGCAAAGTGATCACTCACGGCACTACCTCATGAAAAACCGTTACGACGTAAAACTGGTGCGGGCAGGCGACGCCTGGCTGATTCAAAGCGTCACGGTTGACAATGTGTGGCGCACGGGCGACCCCGGGGTGCTCTCCGGCGTTTAACCGGATTTGCGAGCCGGTTAGCGTGAAGGCTTGATTGAGCGTGAGGTTTCGCCTGCCTCTGCGCCGGCTGATTCAGCTGTTATCATTCAAGCCTTTACAGCCGGGTAGATGACCATGAATCGCCAGAAAAAACTGCAGCAACTTTTCAAGGAAAAATCCAGAAAGGCCAACGCCAAACTGGCACCCAAGAGCAACAAGCCGAAGTACATCAGCAAGGCTGATCGGTTGAAAATGGCGGCCGAGGCCACTCCCGAAGCAGTCGACACACCTGAGTCCTGATCAGGCAGTCACAGCGCAGCGCTCCCCCTCAGCCAGCCGGCTGTGCAGGTTTGGCCAACTCAATCCCCGCCGCCCCCAGCCGCTTGAGAATCTCGAACAACAGATCACTCTTGGTCGTGCCGACAATCCTCGGACTGTCGACGTAGCCGGTCACGGTCAACGTGATGCCATCGGGCGATAGCTTGCTGAAGCGCACGAACGGTGCCGGTTTATCGAGGATGGTTTCGTGTTCGGTGTAGGTGTCGAGCAGCAGGCTTTTGACCTGTTCGGGGTCGATATCCAGCGGAAACATCAGCTCCAGTGTCGCCACGCCCTGGGCGCTGCCACCCAGTGTGACGTTGCGCAGGTTCTGCGAGATCAGCTGCGAGTTGGGCACGATTACGATCGAGCGGTCGCTGAGCTGGATTTCGGTGGCGCGCACGTTGATCCGGCGGATGTCGCCCTCGACGCCGCTGATGCTGATCAGGTCGCCGACCTTGACCGGGCGTTCGGTGAGCAGGATCAGCCCGGAGACAAAGTTCTTCACGATCTCCTGCAAGCCGAAGCCGATGCCCACCGACAGGGCGCTGACGATCCACGCCAGATTGGTCCATTGCACGCCTAGCGATGACAGGGTCAGCAGGATCACCACCGCATAACCGATGTTGGAAAACAGAGTGCTGAGCGAAGCGCACATGCCCGGGTCCATGTCGGTCTTGGGCAGAAACTCGTTGTCGAGCCAGCGGCGCAGGGCGCGGATCAGGTAGATGCCGATGAGCAGCGCCAGCACGGCGTTGAGCAAGTGGCCGGGGACGATGTTCAGCTTGCGCAGGCCGGCGCCGCCGAGGATCGTGCCGATGTTGTTGGCCAGTTGGCCCAGGGTGGTGCCGATCCCGCCGACAAACAGCGTGATCACCGCCAACAGCAACAGCGCAGCCCGACCAAAACCGGCCAGCAGGGTCGAGGCCTGTTCGAGACGCCGATCACCGACACCCAGCAGCTGTTTCAGCGCCTTGCCGCTGGAATGGCGGGGTGAAAAGAAGTACTCGCAGCTGTCCTTGAGCAACTGCATCAGCAGGTAAAACCCGGAAAACACGATAAACGCCCACACCAGTTCGTAGGTGATGAACCGCGCGAGCGACACATACCCGGTCAGCAGGGTGCCGAACGACAGCACCATTGCCAGGGTGGCCACGGTGTAAATCACCCCGGCAAACGTGTTGCCCGTTACCTGCGTATCGCCAGCCGCCGCCAACACTTTGCGCACCCTGCCGACGCGCATCAGCAACGTCGTGACGATGACCAGCACCACCAGCGCAATGATGCCTCGGCCTGCGAGCACGATCTGGCTGCTCATGCCAGAGGCGTTACTGACCTGCACCGACGTCACCAGCACCAGCAGCGTCGCGGCGAGGATCGGCGCGAATGGCTGCAGCGTGTCTGCGACCTCGTCGGCCACCGCCGGCAACCGCCATGACGGGTGCTCGGTGGACAGCAAGGCGCGGCTGAGCCCTGTGATCAACACGCAGGCGTAAACGACTTTCTCGAACTCATCGGAAAACGTCGCCAGCATCGGCGGCAACGGCACGTGACGGGTGCACGCGTAGTACAACAACTCCAGGGCGATGGCGGTGGTCGCAAGTGTTGCCAGTGCCGAGGCAAACGCCAGCGAACTGCGACGCAGCCGACCCTCCGGCATGCGGTGAATGCACACCCAGGCCATCCAGCGGTCAGCGAGCCGCCGTCCAAACGTCCAGACGATAAACGCCAATATCACCAGCAATGCGGTGTAAAAGCGCTGGCCGGGTCGCCACGCCTCGGCGCCGGTCTGTTGTACCTGTTCGACGAAAACCCGCAGGCGCTGGCGGTCATCTGGCGAAGGATTGAAAAGGGGCGTCCAGAAACCGGGATTCAGAATGCTGTGGGTGCTCAGCATCAGTTCGCTTTCGAGCAGCGTGCGGCGGATGCCGGCGATCTGCGTGATCAGATCCGTGGCGCTTTGCTTGAGGGTGGCGAGGTTCTTCAACGCCGTATCGACTTTGGTTTTCTGCTCGATCAATGTCGCCCGTTGCGCGGCGATATCAGCTTGTTCGGCGGCCACCGCTTCGGTCGGCGCTGCACCCAGCACGCCCAATTGCACGGTCAGTTGCGCCTGCTGCGGCAACAGCGAGGCCGACAGCCGATCGATGTCCAGAATGAACGTCTGCACCCGATCCTGCGGGCCTTCGAGCTGGTTGTAATTGTTGGCGGACGAGATCTGCTGCTTGAGGCCGTCGAGGCGCAGTTGCAGGGCTTGCAGATCGCTTTGCGAGACGCCGGGGAGCGGGGCGCCAGTGCTGACATCCGGTGTGCCAGGCAAGTCGGCGGCCGACACCGCCACGAACCCTGAACCGAGCACGATCAAGGCGATGAACATCAATGACTTCAATGCATTACGCATGGGACTGGGCGATTCCGGTTGATCACACAAGCATTGAGGTTAGGTGATCGGGCGCCTGCTGCATCATTTTCTGCTGCTAATCCTGGCTTAATGCGTGTCCGGTGAGATCGCCGGGCAGCCGATTGTAGGCGCCCGTTTTCACGACTAGACTCCCGGCCATGAAACGCTATCTGCGGTTTTGTCTCGTTTTCCTGATCAGCCTGGCGCTTCCCCTCAGCGGGATGGCGGGCGTGCAGGCACCGACAGAACCGTGCCCGATGCAAACCATGGGCATGGCGATGATGGACGGCATGAACATGGATTGCTGCAAGGACATGAAGAGTCCTGCCGACCATGGCTCCCCCTGCAAACCCGGCCAGGAGTGCAAGACCGGCGGCCTGCTGCAAGTCGCGATCCTCAAGCCGCCCGTTACCGTTTTCAGCCCTGTCACGCATTCGTTCTTCAGTGACTCCCTGCCGCTAGCGGCCCCGTCCGGGGTCTGGCGACCGCCCCGCACCTGATTCCTGTCCCCCCCTCGAAGCTCATTCCGCCCAGGCGGAGTGATTTGGCTGTGCGCGTGTTTTACGCCGCGCGCAGTGGACGATCACAGGAATCGTAAACATGACATTCAAGTGCAATTGCGCGGGTTGGCCTCTGGTGGCCGGCCTTGCGGCAAGCGTGCTCGCGTGGCCGGGTTTCGCCGCCGCGCTGACACTCGATCAAGCGCTGCGGCTGGCCGAAAACAATGCGCCGTCGCTGACCGCACAAGATCAGAAAATCCAGGCCGCCAGCAGCGCGGCAATTCCGGCGGGCGAGTTGCCCGATCCCAAGCTGTTGCTCGGTTTGCAGAACTACCCCGTGGGCGGCCCGGATCGCTGGAGCGTCGATCAGGACTTCATGACCATGCAGATGGTCGGTTACCGGCAGGAGATGCCCAACGCAGACAAACGCAAGGCGCGCATCGAAGTTGCCGACGCCGCTATTGAGCGCGCGGCGGCCGAGCGCAGGGTCGAGCGTTTGAAGGTGCGTCAGGCGACAGCGCTGGCGTGGATCAGCGGCTATTCGGTCGAGCGTAAGGAAGCGCTGTTCCGGGATCTCTTCAAGGAAAATCGCCTGCTGAGTGAGACCGTCCGGGCGCAGATCGCCGGTGGCCGCGCGCAACCTGCCGACGCGGTGACGCCGAAGCAAGAAGCGGCCCGACTCGCCGAGCAACAGGACAGCCTGACCCTCGAGCGTACTCTGGCCCGAGCCGCGCTCAAACGCTGGATCGGCAGCGCCGCCAACGACAAGCCCGAGGGCGGTTTGCCCGTGTGGCCGGTCGATGCCTCGACCTTCAATCATCAACTGCAACACCATCCCGAACTCGCTGCTTTCGCCCCCATGACCCGCGAAGCCCAGGCCAGGGTGCAAGAGGCGGTGTCCGAGAAAAAGTCCGACTGGAGCTGGGAGGTGGATTACCAGCACCGGGGGCGCGAGTTTGGCGACATGGTCAGCGTGCAGTTTTCCTGGGATCTGCCGCTGTTTCCCGAGACGCGGCAGAACCCGAAAATCGCCGCCAGACAGGCCGAGGTCAGCCAACTGCAAGCCGAGCGCGAGGCCCTGTCCCGCGAGCACACCGAACAACTGGAAAACCAGTTGGCCGATTACCAGCGCCTCGATCGGGCCGTACGCCGCACCGAAGAAAGCCTGGTGCCGCTGGCCAGAGAGAAAGTCGATCTGAGCCTGGCCAGTTATCGCGCCGGCCAGGGCGATTTGAGCGCGGTGGTCAACGCCCGCCGCGAACTCATCGAGGCCCGCCTCAAACAGATCGACATGGAAGAACAGCGCGCACTGACCGCTGCGCGTCTGCATTTCGCTTATGGGGAGACCAGCCTGTGAACCGTAAACAATGGAACGGCGTGTGGCTGGCCGGCCTCGCGCTGGCGGTGGGCGTGGGTGGCGGTTACGGATTGGCCTATCAGCGAATGAACGGAGTAGCGGCTTCAGCCCCTGCGCCGAGCACTGAGCCCAAGGCCTTGTACTGGTATGACCCGATGTACCCGCAGCAGAAGTTCGACAAACCGGGCAAGTCACCCTTCATGGACATGCAACTGGTGCCCCGATACGCCAGCGGCGAGGAGGGCAGTGCGACCGTCAGCATTGATCCGGGGCTGAGTCAGAACCTCGGTCTGCGTGTGGCGCCGGTCAGTCGCGGCGCCTTCACCTCAAGCCTCGATGTGAGCGGTGTGCTGGGGTTCAACGAGCGCGATGTCGCGGTGATCCAGGCGCGCACCAATGGGTTTGTCGAGCGGGTTTACGCCCGTGCGCCGGGGGACGTGCTCACGGCTGGCACGGCGTTGGCAGACATTCTCTTGCCGGAATGGACGGCGGCCCAGAGCGAGTTTCTGGCGCTCAGGCGTAGCGGCGATGCTGACCTCATCGCGGCGGCGCGCCAGCGCTTGCGGCTGACCGGGATGCCAGCAAGCTTGATTGCTCAAGTGGAGCGCAGCGGCAAGGTGCAGTCCGAACTGACGGTCACCAGCCCTTTGGGCGGTGTGCTGCAAGCACTCGATGTGCGGGCGGGCATGACCGTGGCGAGCGGTGAAACCCTGGCGCGGGTCAACGGGCTGAACAGTGTCTGGCTCGCTGTGGCGGTGCCGGAATCGCAGACCGGCTCGGTTGCCGTGGGGCAGGCCGTCGAAGCACGCCTGCCGGCCTTTCCCGGCAGAGTATTCAACGGAACGGTCAGCGCGATTCTGCCGGACACCAACCCGGACAGCCGAACCCTGCGCGTCAGGGTTGAGCTGACCAATGCCGACGGCCGATTGCGGCCGGGGATGACGGCGCAAGTGCGGTTGAACCGATCGACCGGGCAAGACAGTTTGTCGGTGCCCAGCGAGGCAGTTATTCGCACCGGCAAGCGGGCATTGGTCATGCTCGCCGAAGACGCGGGGCACTATCGCCCGGTGGAGGTGCGCCTCGGTCAGGAAAGCGACGGCAGAACGGTGATCCTCGAGGGCCTGGCAGAAGGGCAGAGCGTCGTGACGTCCGGCCAGTTCCTGCTCGATTCGGAGGCCAGTCTCAAGGGCATCGTCGCCGAGCCGCTTGAATCGGGCGGGAACGTTTCGGGGAGCCAGCCATGATCGCCGCGCTGATTCGCTGGTCCGTCGCCAATCGTTTTCTGGTGCTGCTGGCGACGCTGTTCGTCACGGGTTGGGGCGTGTGGTCGGTGCAGAACACACCGATCGATGCGCTGCCGGATCTGTCCGATGTGCAGGTGATCATCCGCACGCCGTACCCCGGACAGGCGCCGCAGATTGTCGAGAATCAGGTGACCTATCCGCTGACCACCACCATGCTCTCGGTGCCGGGGGCGAAAACCGTACGCGGTTATTCGTTCTTCGGTGACAGCTTCGTTTACGTGCTGTTCGAAGACGGCACCGATCAATACTGGGCGCGCTCGCGAGTGCTGGAGTACCTGAGCCAGATCCAGAGTCGCCTGCCTGCCGGCGTCAAACCGGGATTGGGTCCGGATGCGACCGGCGTCGGCTGGATCTATCAGTACGCGCTGGTGGATCGCAGCGGCGGGCATGATCTGGCGCAGCTTCGGGCGTTACAGGACTGGTTCCTCAAGTTCGAGCTCAAGACCCTGCCCGACGTCGCCGAGGTCGCTACCGTTGGCGGCATGGTCAAGCAGTATCAGGTGCAGCCCGATCCGGTGCGGCTGGCCAGTTTGGGTATCACTCTGGCGCAGGTGCGCGAAGCCATCGGCAAGGCCAATCAGGAAACCGGTGGCGCGGTGCTGGAAATGGCCGAAACCGAATTCATCGTGCGCGCTTCCGGCTACCTGAAGACGCTTGATGATTTTCGGGCTATCCCGTTAAAGCTCGGTGCTGGCGGGGTGCCGGTAACTCTCGGCGATGTCGCAACGGTTCAGACCGGGCCGGACATGCGTCGGGGCATCACCGAGCTAGACGGCCAGGGCGAAACCGTCGGCGGCGTGGTAATCCTGCGCAGCGGCAAGAACGCCCGCGAGACCATCGCGGCGGTCAAGGCCAAACTCGATGACATGAAAAGCAGCCTGCCGCCCGGCGTCGAGATCGTCACCACCTACGATCGCAGCAAACTGATCGATCGCGCCGTGGAAAATCTCAGCCACAAACTGCTCGAAGAGTTCATCGTCGTCGCGCTGGTGTGCGGGATCTTCCTCTGGCATTTGCGCTCTTCGCTGGTGGCGATTATTTCGTTGCCGATGGGCGTGCTGATCGCCTTCATTGTGATGCGTTATCAGGGCTTGAACGCCAACATCATGTCGTTGGGCGGGATCGCCATCGCCATTGGTGCGATGGTCGATGCGGCGGTGGTGATGATCGAGAACGCCCACAAGAAAATCGAAGCGTGGCACGCAGCCCATCCGGGGCAGGCGCTCAAGGGCGAGCGCCATTGGCAGGTGATGACCGACGCGGCAGCGGAGGTGGGGCCGGCGCTGTTTTTCTGTTTGCTGATCATCACGCTATCGTTCATTCCGGTGTTCACCTTGCAGGCCCAGGAAGGGCGGCTGTTCGGTCCGCTGGCGTTCACCAAGACCTACGCCATGGCGGCAGCAGCGGGACTTTCTGTGACGCTGGTACCGGTGCTGATGGGCTACTGGATTCGCGGGCGGATTCCGGATGAACGCTACAATCCGCTCAACCGCTGGTTGATCCGGATCTATCAGCCGGCGCTGGATGCGGTGTTGCGGCGGCCGAAACTCACTCTGCTGGTGGCATTGCTGGTATTCGTCAGCGCGGCCTGGCCGATTTCGCGGCTTGGTGGCGAATTCCTCCCGCCGCTGGACGAGGGCGATCTGCTGTACATGCCTTCGGCCTTGCCGGGTTTGTCGGCGCAAAAAGCCGCGCAACTGTTGCAGCAGACCGATCGGCTGATCAAGTCAGTGCCCGAGGTCGAGCATGTATTCGGCAAGGCTGGTCGCGCGGAAACCGCTACCGACCCGGCACCGCTGGAGATGTTCGAGACCACTATCCAATTCAAGCCCCACGATCAATGGCGTCCGGGCATGACCCCGGAAAAACTCGTGGAAGAACTGGATCGCGTGGTGCGAGTGCCGGGCCTGACCAACATCTGGATTCCACCTATCCGCAATCGCATCGACATGCTCGCCACCGGGATCAAAAGTCCCATCGGCGTGAAAGTCGCCGGCAACGATCTGGCCCAGATCGACGCCGCGACCCAGGCCGTCGAGCGGGTGGCCAAAGGTGTGCCCGGCGTCAGTTCGGCACTGGCCGAGCGCCTGACCGGTGGCCGCTACATCGATGTGGATATCGACCGCAACGCCGCCGGCCGCTACGGGCTGAACATCAGCGATGTGCAATCCATCGTCTCCGGTGCCATTGGCGGGGAAAACATCGGGGAAACCATCGAGGGGCTGGCGCGGTTTCCGATCAACATCCGTTATCCACGAGAGTGGCGTGATTCGCCCGGCGCGCTGGAGCAATTGCCGATCTACACGCCTTCCGGCAGCCAGATCACCCTCGGCATGCTGGCGAAGATCAAGGTCACGGACGGCCCACCAATGCTCAAGAGCGAGAACGCCCGGCCGTCCGGTTGGGTGTACATCGACGTGCGCGGGCGGGACATCGCTTCGGTAGTGGCCGATCTGCGTCGCGCCGTCAATGAACAGGCGAAATTGCAGCCCGGTATGAGCCTGAGCTATTCCGGGCAGTTCGAGTTTCTGGAGCGGGCCAATGCGCGGCTGAAACTGGTAGTGCCTGCCACGCTGCTGATTATCTTCGTGCTGCTCTACCTGACCTTCGCTCGCTTCGATGAGGCGCTACTGATCATGGCCACGTTGCCGTTCGCATTGAGCGGCGGTGCGTGGTTCCTGTATTTGCTGGGCTACAACTTGTCGGTCGCGACCGGGGTTGGCTTTATTGCACTGGCCGGGGTTTCGGCCGAGTTCGGCGTGATCATGCTGCTCTACCTGAAAAACGCCTGGGCCGAGCGCGAAGGCCTCGGCGACCACTCTGAACGTGGACTGGTCGCGGCGATTCGCGAAGGCGCTGTGCAACGCGTGCGCCCCAAGGCGATGACCGTGGCCGTGATCATCGCCGGCCTGTTGCCGATTCTGCTGGGCAGCGGCACCGGCAGCGAAGTCATGAGCCGCATCGCCGCGCCCATGGTCGGCGGTATGGTCACGGCGCCGCTGTTGTCCCTGTTTGTCATACCGGCGGCGTATCGCCTGATGCGCCGTCGACGGTTGCCCGCTGAAAACAAGTCACCTCAAAGCGACGATGCTTCCATCCAGCCGTAACCCGGCGACGAAAAAAAAACCGGTGCGAACGTTCGCACCGGTTTTTTATTGTGAGGTCTGGTCATCAGATCGACCGCTGATTGACCCGCTGCATCAACTCTTCTGCCGATTCCTTGCGCTCCGAGTAGCGATCCACCAGATCCGGGCGATCTCGCAGCAACAGCGTGAATTTCACCAACTCTTCCATCACGTCCACCACCCGGTCGTACAGCGCCGAAGGCTTCATGCGGTTGCTTTCATCGAATTCCAGATAAGCCTTGGGCACCGACGATTGATTGGGGATGGTGAACATGCGCATCCAGCGGCCCAGCACGCGCAGTTGATTGACCACGTTGAAGGATTGCGAACCGCCGCAGACCTGCATCACCGCCAGGGTCTTTCCTTGGGTCGGACGCACCGCGCCAAGTGCCAGCGGCACCCAGTCGATCTGCGCCTTGAACACCGCCGACATGGCGCCGTGACGTTCCGGCGAGCACCAGACCTGGCCTTCCGACCATTGCATCAGTTCGAGCAGTTCCTGGACTTTCGGGTGATCGCCCGGCGCATCGTCCGGCAGCGGCAGGCCCGAAGGGTTGAAGATTCGCGTCTCGGCACCGAAGTGCTCCAGCAGGCGGGCGGCTTCTTCGACCAGCAAACGGCTGAAGGAGCGCGGGCGAGTCGAGCCGTACAGCAACAGGATGCGCGGCTTGTGGGCGCCTTCGTCACGAGTGGTTTTCTGAACCAGTGAGGGATCGAGGTTGGGCAGGTCGGTCATGTCGGCTCCGGTTACAGCGTGCTGATGCGGTCGAGCTCGCGCTTGAGGGCATCACGGTCAAGTTGGGCGAAGGGCAGGGCGAGGAAGGCCCGGCAGCGGGTTTCGATTCGGGCGAGGGTGGCGCGGAAAGCAGCGTCGATGGTGCGCTCATCACCGCGCACGTCCGACGGATCTTCCAGCCCCCAATGGGCTTTCAGGGCCGGGCCGAAGTACACCGGACAGGCTTCACCGGCGGCCTTGTCGCACACGGTGATGACGATGTCCGGCGGATTGTCTTCGAAGGCCTCGTTGCCCTTGCTGCTCAGCCCGGCGATGGAAATGCCGGCTGCCTGCAACGTAGTCAGACTGCGCGGCAGCACCTGGCCCTTGGGGAAACTGCCGGCGCTGACGGCTTCGAAACCGGCCGGCGCCAGGTGGTTGAACATTGCCTCCGACAGAATGCTGCGGCAGCTGTTGGCGGTGCACATGAATAGAACGCGCATGATTGATCCTCAGCAGCAGGCGGATGTATTGAGCGGACGGTCGCCCATGGCGTCGAGGCGGGCGCTGTTTTCTTCCAGCCAGGCGCTATTGGCGGCGAGCGTGGTTTCAAGCAGCGTGCGAATCCATGTCGGCAGGTCGGGGTTGAGCCGGTAGTAAACCCACTGGCCCTGACGGCGATCCAGCAACAAACCGCAGGTGCGCAGTTGTGCGAGATGGCGGGAGATTTTCGGCTGACTGTCGTCCAGCGCGCAGACCAGTTCGCAGACACACAACTCACCTTCTCGGGTGATCAGCAGCGTGGCCCGGGCGCGGGTTTCGTCGGCGAGGCATTTGAAAACGGAGGCGGGGTTGAGCATGGCGACGCCTTGAGTACATATGGTTGGCCGAATATACGGATATCCATATGTGATGGGCAAGCCTTGATTTTGGTGTAGTGGCAGGTCTCGACCGAAGGTTTGTTTAGCGTGGGCACTTCAACGCTTGCTGAACGCCAACCGCGCGGCAAACAACACGAAAATCACCCCGGTGGTGCGATCCATCCAGCGAATCACTTTCTCACGGCGCAGAAACCCGGACAGCGGCTGCGTCGCGCCAATCAACACCAGCGACCAGATCAGCCCGAGCACCACATGAATGCTCACCAGCCCGAACGTCCACGGTACCAGCGGCTGACCTTGCGCAATGAACTGTGGCAGAAACGACACGTAGAAAATCCCGATCTTCGGATTCAGCACATTCCCCAGCATGCCCTTGAAAAACCAGTTCGCCCCCGGCTTGCCGTCGGCCTCGGCCGGTGCCAGCGAACGGCGAGGGCGCAGCAGCATGTTCAACCCCAGCCACGCCAGATACGCTGCGCCGCAATACTTCAACAGGTTGTAGGCCAGCTCCGACACCGCAATCAACGCCCCCAACCCAAACGCCACCGCCGCGCCCCACAACAGGCAACCGGCGTTGATACCCAACGCTGCGCGCAAGGCCTGTTGCTTGCCTTCGACGGTGGCGGTGCGCAGCACCAGCGCGGTGTCGAGGCCGGGTGTCAGCGTCAGCAGCGTGGCGGCGAGGGTGAAGGCGAGGAGGTTGTCGGCGATGGACATTGCGCTTGGGTTCCTTGTTCCGGATGGGGAACGGTAGCGGTTTCAGGCGGGGGATCCAGCCGTAAAGTCAGGCGCGGATGGATGCGGCCGGTTGCATCTTAGCAATATGAACGGTGCGCATGGCTTACCTCAATGCCGGGCTTTTCATTTGGCTACGCCTGGCACATCCATATTTATCTTGCGCCAACACGCTTCAGAGAAACTGTAAACCGAGAAGGCAATCAGCCCCAGGGCCATCACCATCAAGACAAGCCATCCGGCGGGTAGGTTCTGGAGTGCGTCCAGCGCTTCCTTCATGCCTGGTGGGTCCATGGCTTGATAAGCGGAACCGCTCACTGCCAGCAGCAAAGCAATTTCCATAAACACGACTCCACGGGCGATCAGGCCGAATTGTGACACCGGACGGACATAGCGCATGACCTCTTCGTCGGCCTCAAAATACTTCTCGAACGAGGCCTTCCATCCCTTGATGATGTGAGCAACGCCAACGCCCAGTGGTATGAGAGCGATCAGATACAACAATAAATTCGAGTGTTCCCACGACAGAAGGTGCGCCAGCCAATCTTTGGTCTGCTCGCCTGAATGGCTCGAATTTCGGGTGCCGCTCACGAGCAGGCCCAACGCAAAAAACGCTAGAGCACCGTTGACCAAACCTCCTGCAAACAGGCCTGCACGAATCACCAGACCCTTGAATTGCGTGCCGTGATGATCGACATCGCGTACGGCTTGCAGGACACGCCAGGCCGAAAATGCAAGCAGACCTGCTACCACAACGCCCACCAGAAAATAGCCGAACGGTTGGCTCAGCAAGGCCTCAAGGCTCTTGTGACTGTCTTTCGGTTTTGTTGAGTCATGGGCTGCCATTAACGCGAATATACCGATGATCAAATAGAGCACTCCTCGGGAGGCGTATCCACCCCGGGCGAGTATTACCAGATTGCGCTGCGCGGACATTGGAGTTCCTTGCGAGAGGTCATGAAAGAGCAGACCGTCCTTTCTGGAGGGGGTTCTATTACACGTCGTAGATCAACGGGCAACCTGTGGTCCCAAGGGCGATGTGTGCTGTTGTTGCGGGTTGAGCGATCCTGACCCATCATTTGGGTTTCATCGGTTATCGGCGTCGTTTATTGGATGTCGAATTAAAGGTATTTGGGTGGGGATGTGGAAGGCGTAGTGTTGGGCGAGAAAATTCAGCGTGAAGCGGATCGACTGCTGGCGCAGATTGTCCGGGCAGATTCGATGATCATTGCTGTCAAGGCTGGGGCGCGGGCGGATGGATTCGTGCTGGGACTGGAAACCGGCGGAGCTTTGCGTGTCGGCGATGCCGAGAGGTTGTACATCATTTTCGAAGCCGCGCTGGTGGAGCGTCTGAAGGCCTTGTCGCGAGGCTGATCAGAACAGGTGACTGGGTCGAAACTCATGAACCGCATTTACTTGAACTATAAGCTGACCGCTCAGTCAGGATAGGTGCCGATTACTATTCTGAGGGAGTCATCCATGCGCAATTACACGATCACGTACCTGTTCAACGACCAGCCCCGTACCCATCAGCTTGAACTGAAGCAGCCTGAATTACCCATTCAGGACGCGGCCATGCACTTGTTGCAGTTACATTTCGGGGATGGCGAGAACAGCCTGATCATGCCTGATGCAGACTCCACACCCGACGAGATAATCGAGCAGGCGGGTCTGGTCGGAATCACTCGAATCGACGTGGTGGGTGCCCAAGGCGAGTAGGGCGATCTGCGCCGGCTGAGCCGATGTTCATACCAAAGCCAAACACAGCGCCCTGCCATCGAGCGTCTGGAAATTGGACCTGGCCACCATCGGCGACGTGTACTCTGGCCGATCGCTACCACAGCAGCTTCGGTCAACGTTGACTACGTCAACTCACTGCGGGCCCTAGCTTCACAACTCAATTGCCCACGTCTGACTCACCAAATCCTTGCCGAAGCTGTGAATCGGCTCTTCCTCGACCAGCTCAAACCCCGCCCGCTGATACAACCGGCGGGCATCCACCAGATTGCTGGTGGTCCACAGAATCATCTTTTTGTAGCCGACATCCCGGGCGAACCGCAGGCATTCCTCGACCAGGCGATTGCCGATCCCCAAACCCCGCGCACTGGCATCCACGTAGAGCATGCGCAGTTTCGCGGTGGTTTGGTCGTGGCGGATGACGAATACCGAACCCACCACCTTGCCGTCCTTCTCCGCGATCCAGCAGCGCTCGACCGTGGGGTTGAATTCGCGCAGGTACTTGGCGACGACTTCTGACACCAGCGCTTCGAACTCCGAATTCCAGCCGTATTCTCGGCTGTAGATCGCGGTTTGCTGACGCACCACCAGCCCCATGTCACCGGGTTGCGGATCGCGCAGCAGGTAGGTCATTGACTGGCCGCCCTCAAGTAGCGTCTGGATCTGCTTCATCGATGCGATCAGTTGCAGTTGCTGCGGTTCGGACAGGCGTTCGAGCAGAGTAATGACTTCTTGCCGCGAGGCTTGCTCCAGCGGCGCGAGGATCTCGCGGCCGAGGTCGGTGATGTGTAACTGACTGGCGCGGGCGTCGGTGGCGGAGGGGACCTTCTGGATCAGGCCTTTTTTGTCGAAACCGCTGATGAGCCGGCTCATGTAGCCCGCGTCGAGGCCGAGCATCTGGCGCAGGTCGGTGCTGGTCAGATCGCCCTGGGACGCGAGTTCGTAGAGGATGCGCAACTCGGTGAGCGAGTACTCGCTTTGCAGCAAGTGTTCCTGCAACACGCCGATCTGATGGGTGTAGAAGCGGTTGAACTGCCGGACGATGTCGGCGCGGTCGTTGATCGTGGACATGGTGGACGCTCATTTGTTTGCCTGAGGCAACTATATAGTTGCCTCAGGCAATCAAGTCAAATGAATGATCCCGCAATCGCGAACGCAAAGTCCGTCGGATCGAGCCGCTCAGACGTGTCCATTCGTATGTTTCTGAGGTTCACTGTTTCCAGGTGTGTGGCGTAGAGCGATTCGGAAAAAAAGGTGATCAACAGGGTGCGACGGCGTGCGCCAGTGGAGTTCAGGCTGCCGGCGTGGATCAGGTCGGCATCGAAGATCAGGATATCGCCCGCGCTGCCCGTCAGTTGTACGGATGGGGATTCGTCCGTGAAGTTGAACGGAAGGTCGCTGAGGGCAGGGCGGTGGCTACCGGGAACGATGCGGGTTGCACCGTTTTCCGGGCCGTAAGCGTCGAGGTACACCAGCGCATTGACGGTGTCGCCGGGGCGTTGCGCCGACAAGTCGCGGTGCAGCTGCTGGTGGCCGCCATGGATAAGCGGTTCGCGGCCCTCGACCTGAGAGAGGAAGAAGCGCTCGCCGATCAACTCGCCGACCACCGCCAGCAAGGGTGGCAATCGGCACACGGCCTGAACGGTGGCGTCAGTGTCCAGCTGCGAATGGCGCCAGTCGATGCCACGGGGCACGGGCCATTCACCGGAAGGTTTCACGCCTGCATCGAAGACTGCACGCAGAGTGTCCAGCCATGCTGGCGCAATTGCCTGGCGCAGCACCACGTAACCGTTTCGATGGAGTTGCTCGCGGTCAGCCACAGATGTCCTCGGTTTGGTTGGCTAACGCAGAGCGTAGACAAAAGCCTCAATCAATGAAGGCTATTCGATGGCGAATTTTCTCCCGGCAGTGCCACGCCGCCGGATTTGCACAAGGATATGAAGCTGAAATCTGCCCCCCTTCGGCTGAAAGTCGTCCCAGAACCCCGATGACAGGGCCGTCTCAGCATGCCTGTAAAAAAACTGACTAGAATCCACAGACACCCATCCATTCAAGGAACGACCGATGTCCGGTTTACGCACATTGATTGCGACCACGACCTGTATTGCAGTGCTGAGCAGTTCGCTGACAGCGCTGGCCGATCCTGGCAACGGAAAGGGACAGGGCAAAGGCAATCCGCATAACAGCCAGGATCATGGCAATCAGGGGAAAAAAGGCGGGGGCGGCTATCAGGGGCATGGACCGAGTATCGACCACGCCGGGGTGATCGGCATCGTGGACGGCTATCGCGGCTACTGGACGCCGGGCCCGGCGTTGCCGCCCGGCATCCAGAAAAACCTGGCCCGCGGCAAACCGGTGCCGCCCGGTATTGCGAAGAAGCTTGATGGTCGACTGGTCGGCAGACTGCCGCACTACGACGGCTACGAATGGCAGCAGGTCGGCACCGATCTGATCCTGGTCGCACTGGCCACCGGGCTAATTTATGAGGTGCTCAATGGCGCCTTCGATTGAGTCATCAGCGCAGCGGGCGACTCGATGAACTGATCACTTGAAAGCACTGCGCAGTTCTTCAATCACCTCCTCAACAGAGCACCCCTGAATCGCCGGCGGTGTGGGATTCTCACCAAATTCTCGCCAAACGAACAGCGTCAGTTCTGCGCCATCGGTCGATGACAGGGGATTTTCGGCATAGATCTGCTGGGTTCTTGCGATCAGCCCTCCAAGCTCCGCCAATGCCTCGGTCGACAGCTCGGCCAGTGAGTTGGTTTGGACTTTGGTCCCCAGCATCAAATAGCCGGGAAGTGCACTGGCCAGATGGTGGTTGACGATCCAGTGCTCGGTTTCATGAAGAATGAAGTGCGGGTCAATTTCCATGTGCCATAGGTCCTTGGGCAAGCGGCGCGCCAGCGTAGCAAAAGTGCAGACCTTTATGCCGGAGGAACTGTGCCGTAACGTCCGACGTAGAGTTGACCGTTCGCGTTTCCCTGTCGCAGCATGCATTCACTTGAAAAGCCCTATCCGGAAAACCTATGCCCACGCCTGTCGATCTTGATGAATTGTTAGCGCTTGTCAGAGATGAGGAGTCGTTCATTCGATTTGTCGAGGCGCTGGGGGCTGATTTTGCCAGTGAGCGCTTGTTGGAACATAACGCTCCCTCATCGATAGATCGATCTGATAGCCAGGAATGGGAAAACGGAACAGTTGATGCGTTTCTCGATGCGGCAGCTGCATGGGCGCATGCCAGCAACCGATCTCCTTTGGCCGATAGTGCTCAATCGAATGTATGGCAGCGCTGTGCAGCGATTCTGTTCGCTGGAAAGTTTTATGAATGAAGTAAGCGTGAACCCTGAACCCGGTCGAACTCCGCAATGAGCAGATTTTTAAGCAGCGCGGAGCTGCATGGCGTATTGGACGATTTGGTCAAAGATCCCGAGATGGACTTGAACGGTATATGCGTTCGCTTGCAGCTCGATTTGCGCGATCTTCTGAATCAGCTCGCCCTGGCGATGGCCAGGTTTTTCAGTGAAGGCGCGTGGGACTTTCATGACTGCGATCACGTCATGAATATTCTATTCAGCGATATCGTTGATTTGTCTATGCATGCCGACATGCCTGAGCCAGCCTTTTCCATCTACCTTGCATTTGATGCCGGAGAATACTGGCATCGCGGCGATACAAAAGACGAGTGCCCGTGGGAGAAGTGGACGAGACCGGACATCGAACGGATCTTGCGTGAAGTTGGCTCCTCGGCGGCGGCGACAGCTATCCATCAGGCATGAAAAAGCCCGGCGGATAAGGCCGGGCTTTTGTCGAGTACTGCGGTAAAACCCCGCATTCAGACGTTACGACGTTCGATCAGACGGTCAGAACCACCTTCGGCAACCGCATCACTGAACAGCGGATCTGTTTCAGTCGCGGCAACGGCGTCACTAAACAGCGGATCGGTCTGAGTCGCAGAGGCAACCGCATCGCTGAACAGCGGGTCGGTTTCAGTCGCTGCAAAAGCATTCAGGGCGAAAAGCGAGAAGGCGATACCAAAGAGGGTCTGGCGTTTCATGGTTCTGTACTCCGTGTGCAGTGGGTTGGTGTGGAGCAGATCCTACGCTTTGGACTCGATATGAGAACTTCATTGAATTAATGGTTGTTATTGATGCCGTCAATGATCGGTCTCGGTCGCCCGAATTGCTTTGAACTGCTGCGCCAAATCCAGGGCCACACGACCGCTGTCCACCGTGGGCAGCAGATGAGTGAAGGGAATGTCGATCATCCTTTTCTCGCGTACCGCCCGCAGGGTCGACAACACCGGATCCTGCCCGAGCAAGTGACGCTTGCGACTGGCCGGCGACCATTGCGCGTCGGCCAGCAGGATCACGTCCGGATCGCTGGCGAGCAGGGTTTCGCGGCTCACGGTTACCCGGTACTGGTTGATATCGGCGAACAGATTTCGCGCGCCGGCAGCAGCCAGCAGCGGGGTGACGAAACCCCGTCGACCCTCGCTGTCGAGGCCGTTGACCTCACTGTCCAGATAGAACACCGAGAGCGGTTCGTCCGAGCCGGCCAGTGCTTTCGCACGGTTCAGATCGGCGTCCAGCTTATCGCTCAGCTCGCGCGCACGCGGCTGCTTGTGCAGCAGCGCGCCAAGGGTCGAGAGGTCGTTGCGGATGTGTTCGAAGTAGTCCAGCGAATACCCGTTGCACGCTGACTCCAGCAGATAGGACGCCACACCGTTGCGCCCCAGCCCGCTGCGTGACGTCACGCCGTTGCCGAAGGCCGAGGCGAACCCGCCGATCACCAGATCCGGCTTCTGCGCGTACAACACTTCGCTCGAGGGGTAGCGGGGCGCAATGACCGGCACGCCGAAATATTCGGACTGCGGTGCGCCGGTGTCGTCCAGATAGGCGACGCCCGCCAGGGCGGGGCCTGCACCCAATGCCAGCACCAGATCGGCGGCGTGCTGATTGAGGGCGACGATCCGCGACGGTGGCGCGGCCGGCGCGTTCCAGGTCTCGCCGCAGTTGCGGTAACTGTCGCCCCAGACCGGGCACGCGCAGAGCAGGGCGCCCAAAAAAACGAGTCCTCTCATGAGCGCGCCCTGATCAACAAATCCTCGACCACTTCACCGCCCACCAGATGCCCCTCGACCAGTCGTTGGGCATCCGCGTGACTGCGCACGCCGTACCAGCACATCTCCGGATACACCGTCACAATCGGCCCCAGATTGCACGGGAACTGACAATGGGTGCGGGTCAGCAGAACGCCGCCCGGCGTTTCTATGCGGTCATGCACCAGCAGGTGCCGGCGCAGGGTTTTCCATAACTGCAAGGCGCCGCGCTGGGTGCAGCGCGGGCCGGTGCAAAGGAACACATGGCGCGCATGCTCGGGCACCTGCGACCAGTCCGGATGCGAATCAACGCCGTCGGTAGTGATGATGTCAGTCATCAGAAGCGGTACGTGTAGCGGACTTCGGAGGTGAACGGCCGCCCGAGGTTGTCGACGTTGTTCGAGCGACTGGTGACGTAGTCACGGTCGAACAGGTTCTCCACCAACAGACTCAGGCGATGCTGATGGGCGCCGTCGAGATAGCGATAAGCATCGGCGTCCACCACCGAATAATGGCCGTATTCGATCTGTTTCGAGCTGATCACGTCGCGGATATAGCGGATCGCACCGCCGGCGCCCCACATCCGGTCGACCGACTCGTAGCCAATGCGTGAGCGGGCGAAAAAGCTTGGCACATCGTTCAGCGTTACTCCCGAGCGCGACTCGGTGAGGTTGCGGGTCATGTCGGCCTGCAGGCTCCATTGCTCGTTGAGCGCCAGTCTGGCGTCCGCTTCGAAACCGCGCATCTGCACCCGGCCCTGGCCGTTGACCCACTGGATGTCGTCGAGGGTGATCAGGTCGTCGATCTTGCGTTTGAACAGGGTGACGCTGGCGCTGAACTCGCGGTCGAGCAGCAGGCCTTTGTAATCCAGACCGAGTTCGGCGTTGCGGCTTTTCTCCGGTTTCAGATTACGGTTGCCCAACTCATCACCGGGCTCGTTGACGAACAATTGCTCGGCGTTCGGCAGTTTGTAGGCCGTGCCGTACTGGCCGCGCAGGGCCCAGTTTTCGTTCAGGTCATACAGCGAAGTGAGCATGCCGACCGTGGCGCTGTCGCCACCGCCCATGGCTTCGTGACGAATGCCGATGCTCGGGTGCCAGTCGGGCAGGGCGTCAATCTGCGGGCGCAATTGGGTATACAGCGCATGGGCTTCGGCCTTGTCGTTGTCGATGATCAGCACATCGTCCTGACCTTTGAACCACTGGTTGTCCGTGCCGAACACCAGTACGTGCCCGCCGGGCAATTGCGCCTTGCCTTCGGCCTGCACGCCCCAGTCGGTGAAGCCCCAGTAGTCGTTGTGATTGATGGTTCGGGTGCCGCCATTGGCGGTGTTGTTGATGCGCGTGTACCGGGTGTCCCAGTCGTTGATATGACCTTTGACGAAGTAGCTCAGGCGCTCGTTGAGAGTCTGTTCGAAGGTCGCCGTGGCGATCTGCTGGACGCGGTCGTTGGTGGTCTTGTGGTTGTCCACCGGGCGGGCGAAATCGAGGTTGGCGTCGGCGTATTGGTAGAACAGCTCCAGTCGTTTGTCATCGCCGAAGGACTGAATCGCCTTGCCGCCGAACGTTGTGACTTCATAGGCGCGTTTCTTTTCGGAGACGTTTTTCAGGTCGCGATTACGAAACGGCTGATAGCCGTCCGAGACGTTATGGCTGACATAGGCCAGCAAGCCCAGATCGCCAAAACCGTTGCTGAAAATGTTCTCGGCCCGCGCATCACCGGTGGTGCCGCCGAAGGTGTCCAGGCCCATGTTCACTTCACCGGAGGCTTTGCGGCTGTGCGGGCTGCGGGTGACGATGTTGATCACGCCCGACACCGCTTGCGTACCGAACAACAGGCTTTGCCCACCCTTCAGCACTTCGATGCGTTCGATGGCATTGGCCGGCAAAGTGTCGAGGTACAAACCGCCGTACAGGCGATTGTTCAGACGCACGCCGTCGAGCAGGATCAGCGTGTCGTCGTTGCGCCCGCCCAGCAGAGAATAAGTGCCGTAGTCGAACGGGCCGTTTTTCGGCGCGACGTACAGACCGGGAATGAACATCTGCATCACGCGGCTGACATCGGCGCTGGGGCCCGCGCGCTCAATCTGCTCACGGGTGACAATCTCGACCTTGCTGCCGAACTGCGCCATGTCGGCCACCGTGGTGGACTCCACGGACGGCGCGGAAACGATTTGCTGATGGAGTTCGAGCGGCGTGTCATCCGCCAGCAACAGGGGGCTGAACAGACAGCCGAACAACAGGGATGGAGCCGGAGTGTTGAAAGGTTTGATCATCGTCTTCTCGAAAGGATCTTCGCAGAAGAGCATGCAAGAGAAGGCATCGCGCACACGCCGACACCGGCCCATGCCCGCCCACCGCAGGAGTTTGCCAAAAGCATTTCAGGCCGGTCTCCGGGCTCGCGCGTCTGGACGCTTTCACCTTCCCATGGCCGTCTGGCCACAGTGGTGTGTCGAAAGCATCACGCGCCTACCGTTGCGGGGGCAGCACCGGACTTGTTCGAAAAGAACGTACCGGTTTCCCGTTTCACCCCATGCACGGCGGCATGGGACACCTGAAACAGGGCGGCATCTGAACATTCGGGTGGGCGTGCGTCAACCTGGACGGTCGATGGATGACGTTGAAGGCGGTTTTGCAGGCTTGATCCGATTCATACGAAATCCAGCAACAGTGTTTGTCCAACCCGCCGATATTTCCTCGCCACCCCAACCCTTAGCATCGTCTCCAACCCGTGAACAAACACGGTCCTCAACGAGACGGTGAACATCATGAGCTTCAAGAAAATCGCGCTGGTTTTAATGCTTGGCAGTTTCGGTGCACACGCTTACGCCGATAACACGGACGCGGCGAATATCCCGGTCGAGACCTACAGTTCTTCGACAAATCTGGATATCGAGCACGTCATCTCCATTACCGAACCGGCCAACGAATGCGCCCCGGTGCCGGTGCAGATGACCTACGAAGATTCCCATGGCGAGCGCCACGTTCTGCAATATCAGGTGATGGGCACTGGCTGTTCCAGTTGAGTCAGGTGCAGAGGATGGAGGGTCGACACTCCATACTTGCCACGCTCAAACCGCTTTCGCTCCAACCACGTCTTCATCCGATGCCAGTAACTGCGGGATCGACTGCTTCAGAAACTCAACCCAGGTCTTGATCTTCGCATCGACGAACTTGCGCGACGGATAGATCGCAAACAGGTTCAACTCCTCCAGCCGGTATTCCGGCAGCACCCGCACCAGTGTTCCCGCCCTCAGGCCATCCACGGCCGATGCGATCGGCTGAATGCCGATGCCCATGCCTTTTCCGATCGCGATGGTCATGCCGTCGGCGGTGTTGATGTGAAAGGGCGACACGGGAATGGTGATGGTTTCCATGCCTTCGGGCCCTTCGAAAGTCCAGTTCTCCACCGGCATTACCGTGTTGACGATGCGCAGACACTCGTGCTCGCAAAGCTCACCCGGTGTTTGCGGCAATCCGCGTTTTGCCACGTAGGCGGGCGAGGCGCAGAGGATGCTGTAGGTGATGCCCAGACGTTGCGCGACGAAGCCGGAATCCGGCAGGTCGCGGGCCAGCACGATGGACATGTCGAAGCCTTCTTCGAGCAGGTCCGGGACGCGGTTGGTCAGGGTCAGGTCGAACATCACCGTGGGGTGAATTTCCCGATAGCGGGCGATGGCGTCGATCACGTAGTGGTTGCCGATGGCCGACATGGTGTGAATTTTCAAGCGGCCAACGGGCAAGGTCTGGGCGGTGCCGGCTTCTTCGTCGGCTTCGCGCACGTCATCGAGGATTTTTTCGCAGCGCTCCAGATAACGCATGCCGGCCTCGGTCAGGGCCAGACGCCGGGTGGTGCGGTTGATAAGCCGGGTGTGCAGACGCGCTTCGAGGGCGGAGATGGCTTTGGAGACGTTGGTGGTGTTGGTGTCCAGCAACTCGGCCGCGGCAGTGAAGCTGCCGCTTTGGGCGACGGCGATGAAGAAACGCATGCTCTGGAAAACGTCCATCGGTGTCGTCTCAACAGGCAGGTGGAAAGAATATAGGGGCGACCTCACAGTAGACCGCCCCTTCGCCATGGTCACTTTTTGCGGGGAATGAAACCGGGTACGCCCGTCTCGACCACCGAGTTGAAGCGGATTCGCGTCGTGATCTCTTCCCTGATCTCGCGCATCGCCCGGTGCGGCAACGTCGCGATATCGAAGTTTTCCTGAATCCGGCTCGGGTTCGCCGAGGTCGTCAGGAACGCCGTTCCCCGCTGCACCGCCCAGGCAAGGGCCACTTGCGCCGGGGTTTTTTGTACGTGCCGGGCGATCCCGGTGAGCACCGAATCCTCAAGCACATTCGGCTCCATGCCATGGCCCAGCGGGGCGAAGGCGAGCAGGATGATGCCGTGTTCCTTGCAGAACTCCAGCATCTCCCACTCGGGCAGGTACGGATGGGATTCGATCTGCACCACCGCTGGTTTGATCCGTGCGGCGGCGACGATGTTCTTCAGCGCGGCGAGGGTGATGTCGGAAAGCCCGATGGACTTGCAGCGACCGTCATCCACCAGCGCTTCGAGGGCACGCCAGGTGTCGATCAAACGGGTTTCGCCATCGTAGATCACGTGCCCGAACACATCCCGTGGGTCCTGATCGTCGCCGGGCTGGAAGGCGAACGGCGTGTGGATCAGATAGCAGTCGAGATAGTTGACCTGCAGCCGCTGGCAACTGGCTTCGAACGCCGGTTTGACCCGCTCGGGGCGGTGGTTGGTGTTCCACAGTTTGGTGGTGACAAACACGTCTTCGCGACGGATCTGGCCCGCCGCAAACACCTGCGCAAAGGCTTCGCCAATCTGCGTTTCGTTGCGATAGCGCTCGGCGCAGTCGAAGTGGCGAAAGCCCACTTCCAGCGCGCATTTGACTGCTTCGGTAGTGGTGCTCAAGTCGCGAAACAGCGTGCCAAACCCCACGGCCGGCATCGAACCAGCACCGTTGTTCAACGCTATGCGGGTGTCGCGAAGTTCATCGTGAAAGGCTTCGTAAGTCATGTCGTGTCTCCGGTATCTGCCGTTATAGAAGGGATGAGGTCTTGCGGGCGGCGAGTTTCTGATCAAGCACACCCACCGAGTTGCCACCCAGCGCCACGAACAGGCGCACCGAGTCGAGATAACGCGCGGTCTTCACTTGAATCTGTCCGAGCAAGGCTTGCTGATAGGCGCGTTCGGCTTCCAGCACCTGCAGCAGGCTGTTTTCGCCCTGGGCGTAGGCCTGGCGATTGAGGCGCAGGCTCGCGTCGGCGGCGCGCAGGGCATCGTCCTGCGCCAGGTTTTGCTCGGCGCCGTGGTTGAGCGCCTGCAAGGTGTCCGCAACCTGGCCGAAGGACTGAATCACCGTTTGTTGATAGCGGGCGAGCGACGCGTTGTAGCCTTCGACTGCGCCTTCGCGCTCAGCCTTGAGCGTGCCGCCGTTGAAGACCGGCGCCGTGAGCCCGGCGGCAAATCCCCAGAGCGCGGCGCCGCCATTGCCTGAGGCAGCTTGCATCAGCGAGGCCGACAGCTCGACATGCGGGTACAGATTGGCCGTCGCGACACCCACCGCCGCGCTGGCGAAGTGCAGTTCGGATTCGGCTTGCAGGATGTCCGGCCGGGTGTGGGCCATGGTCGACGGCAGGCTGACCGGAATGTTCGACGGCAGGGCGAACTCGTCGAGACTGAAGTCCGGCGCAATCCAGTCTGCCGGACCTTTGCCGGCCAGAATCGACAACGCATGACGCGCTGCATCGCGCTGCTGGGCGAGGGGCGGCAGCAACGTGCGATCCTGAGCAAGGCGGGTTTCGGCCAGCGACACGTCGATTTGCGTGGTGCTGCCGCTTGCCTGGGCTCGGCGCACCAGATCGAGGTTTTTCGCGTCGTTGGCCAGCAGGGTTTCCACGGCGTTGATCTGCGCGTTGGCCGAGGCCAGCAGCAAAGCCTGGCTGGCGACATCACCGGTCAACGTCAGCCAGGCTGCTTCGTAGCGATGCTTTTGCAGATCGGTCAGCGCTTGCTGCTGTTCGATCGTGCGTTTGTTGCCGCCAAAAACGTCCAGATCGAACACGACCCGTGGCCCGATCCCGTAGAAATTGGAAACCACCGGTTGCGGCCCGTTGTGCGTACGCTGGCGACCGGCAGAGGCGCCGAAATCGACCTGCGGATAAAGCACACCTTCCGCCGCCGCGACCGAAGCAGCGGCCTGGCGAATAGTCGCGTCAGCGGCGGCCAGTTCGAGATTGCCGTCGATGGCGCGACGCACAACCTGATCGAGTTTTGGTGAACGAAACGCCGACCACCAATCGCCGTCGAGTCGCTGGCCCATCGTGAAATGCTGTTCGGCAGCTTGATCGTAATGCAGCGACGGGCTCTCGGCAGGCCGTTGAAAATCTGGGCCGACGGTGCAAGCGGACAACATCACCAGCATCGCCAGCGGTGAGAGGCGCATAGAAGCTTTCATGGTTCAGACTCCACGTCATCAGTTGGCCGCAACGGGCTTGCGCAGGAACATCACCAGCGGACTCACCACGAGCATCGCCAGCATCAGAATCTTGAATTGGCCCATCACCGCGACGAACGCCGCCTGATGGGTGACCAGATGGTTGAGACCTTCGAGCGCCGGCAACGACGTCGGCATGGCCAGGCGATAAGGCGTGAGCTGACTGACCAGCGCCGAGTGCATCGCCTGGGTGTTGTTGAAGAAAAAGATCTGCACCACGGCCACGCCGAGGGTGCTGCCGTAGACCCGCATCAGATTGAAGAAACCGGTGGCTTCCGGGCGCAGCTTGGGGTCGATGGTGCTGAACGCGGTCTTGCTGAGTGCCGGCATCAGAATGCCCAGCCCCACGCCCTGGATGAACCCGGTGACGGCCACCGGCGTCCAGTCCATCAGCGGCGAATAACCGAGCATCAGCCAGTTGGCGTACACCACAAGCGCGATGCCGGCGGCGACAAACAGTCGCGCGTCAATCCATGCCGGCGCTCGCATCATCAACAGAAACGCACCCACCAGCCCGATGCCACGGGGAACGGTCAGCAACCCGGTGGTGTCCGGCGGATAGCCGAGGATTTCATCGAGCATCGGAGAGGTCAGCGCCATGGTCGACAGCAACACGAAACCCAGGGCGAAGAACATCACGGTCGACAACATGAAGTTGCGGTCGCCGAACAAACCCTTGCTGAGAAAGTGGGTCTTGCGGGTCAGCGCATGGACGACGAACAGGTACAGGCCGAGGGCGCTGGCGAGCGCTTCGATCCAGATTTCCGGCGAGTCGAACCAGTCCAGCCGTTCGCCGCGATCAAGCAGCATCTGCAGGCCGATCATGCCGACCGTGAAGCTGGCGAAACCGAAGAAATCAAATGCTGGGCGCGAGTCTGCTTTCTTCTCGGCGAGCAGCAACGACACCACTATCAGGATGTACGCGGTCAGCGGCAGGCTGAGGTAGAACATCGGGCGCCAGTCGAAATACTCGCAGATCACGCCGCCGATGCTCGGGCCGCTGACGATGCCGAACAGCACCAGCGCGGTCCATTTCGGGCCGAACGCCGGGCGGTGTTCAGCAGGCAGTGACTCCATAGCGATAGCCATCGACAACGGCGCAATCACGCCGCTGGCCAGGCCTTGCAGAATGCGTGCGGCGATGAACTCCAGCGGCGCGCCGGCCAGCGTGCCGAGCCACAGACCGAGGGCGAACAGCACCAGCGCTGTCTGATAAACCCGCTTCAACCCAAAGCGTCCGGCGAGCCATTGCGCGACCGGCATCGTGATCGCGCTCGCGGCCAGATAAGCGGTGAAAATCCATCCGGCCTGATCGTCGGTCATCGACAGACTGCCCTGAATCAACCGCAGCGCGGCGTTCGGCAACGGCAGGTTGGCTGACTGCATATAGGTGGCGAGCAGGGCGACAAACCGCAGTGCCCGCGCATCGGCTGTTGAGCTGTTCATCACGAATTACCCGCAGACAACAACGACTTGAGCGGATGCCACCATGGCGTGCGGTGCCCGGTATCAACCTTGACCGTGGCGCTGGTGCCGGAGAACAGCGGCAAGGCAGGATCGGCCTCGTCCAGTTCCAGACGAACCGGTACCCGCTGCACGACCTTGACCCAGTTGCCGGTGGCGTTCTCCGGCGGCAATAGCGCGAAGTCGGCACCGGCACCGGGGCTCATGCTGATCACGTGTGCCTTGAACGGGCGATCCGGGTAGGTATCGAGGGTGATGGTCGCGGTCTGGCCGGGGCGCATGTGCGTCACCTGGGTCTCGCGGAAGTTCGCCTCGATCCAGATTTCCCGGTCGGAAATCAGCGCGAACGCCGGTGCGCCGTTGTTGACGTAATTGCCCACCTGCAAATCATCGACCTTGGCGACGATGCCGTCGTCCGGCGCGGTGACCGTGGCGTAGGACAGATACAACTGCGCTTCGTCGAGTTGCGCCCTGGCCTCGCGCACGGTGGGGTGATCGTCGAGGGCAATGTCCGGGTTGCCGTTCAACGCGACGACGGTGCTGGCGATCTGTTGCTCGATGGACGCGATGCGCTGGCGCGAGACTTTCAGGTCGGTTTCGGCGCGCTCGTAAAGAGCCTTCGACACGAACTCGGTGGCGATCAAGGCTTTCTTGCGGGCGAACTCCTTCTGGTCGTAATCCGTCGAAGCTTTCGCCGATTGCAGCTCGGCTTGCTGCTGGCGATAGCTGGCCTTGAGGCCGTCGATGCGCAAGCGAGCATTGGCCAGTTGTGCTTCGGCCCGGTCGACGGCGATCTGCAACGGCTTGGGATCGATACGAAACAGCACCTGGCCTTTGCGCACGGGCTGGTTGTCGTCGACCGCGATCTCGACCACTTGCCCGGAAATCCGCGCATTTATCGAGGCCTTGGCCACGCGGGCATAGGCGTTGTCGGTGGAAACGAACGGCTCGTTGGCAACGTACTGGCCGTAGCCAATCGCGGCGAAAAGCGCCGGAGCGCCGAACATCAATACGGGGCGCAGATGCTGCTTGAGTGGCTTCTTCGGCGGCGCGTCGACGGGGTGAGCGCGGGCTTGTTCTGCGGTGAGATCTAATGGCTGATTCATGAACGGCTCTCTCCAAAGTGCTGGGCGGCGTTGAATGCGGTGCGTCATCAAGTCAGTGCGCGGTGCAGGAGGGGTTCTCTGTTGCCGCTGTTTCGTCGTCGCCAGCCTCGGTTCGAGCGCTGTTACAACAAACCTGCCGATCAAGGAATTTCTGATTCCTTAATTTTGTGCGATGGTGTAAGAATATGAGCGACTTCATTTCCCTGCAAGGAATTTGTACGACATGGCACAAAATAAACCGACAGAAGGAAAAGGCCGTGGCCGTCCACGGGCCTATGACCCGCAAACCGCTCTGCAACAGGCACTTGGCGTGTTCTGGAACACAGGCTATTCCGGCGCGTCACTGGACAGCATCGCCAGCGCCGCCGGCATGAACCGCCCCAGCCTGTACGCCGCGTTCGGTGACAAACACGCGCTTTACATCAAGGCCCTCGACCAGTATTGGGACACCGCCCACGCCGCCATGCAGGCCGCGCTGAACGACAGCAGCCTGACCCTGGAACAGGCCCTGACCGGTTTTTACGAAGGGCAACTGGCGATCTATTTTTCCGGCGACGGCCAGCCACGCGGCTGTTTCGCCATCGGCACCGCGACCACCGAAGCGGTCGAGGACCCGGAAATCCGCAACGTGCTGTCCCAGCGCTTGAGCCAGCTCGATGCCGATCTTGAAGCCCGCCTGCAACGGGCGATTGAATCCGGCGAACTGACCGGCGATGTGGATGCCGCCGCACGAGCCATGCTCGCGTCATCGCTGCTGCACAGCATCTCGATCCGCGCCCGCGCCGGTAAATCCCGCGAAGAACTGGCGGGGCAGGCGCGCGATGCGGTGAAGGTGATCTGCGGTTGAACGGGCTTGAGGACATCCTCACTCAAGGTTTGTCCGTGGTGTTCTGCGGAATCAATCCGGGGTTAGTGGCCGCAGAGCAGGGCCATCACTTCGCCGGCCGCAGCAACCGCTTCTGGCGCACGTTGCACCTGGCCGGTTTCACACCCCATGAAGTGCGTTCGGAAGACGACCGCTCGATTCTGCACTTTGACTGCGGCCTGACCGCCGTGGTCGATCGGCCGACAGCGAGTGCGGATCAACTGTCTGCCGAGGAATTCACCGCAGCCGCTACCAGCTTCGAACGCAAGATCGCCCGCTACGCGCCGCGCTTCGTGGCGTTTCTCGGCAAGGCGGCGTACGCCGGTTTATCCGGCAGGAAGTCGATTGAATGGGGGCTGCAAGAGGACACGTTCGGCGGCGCTAAAGTCTGGATTCTGCCCAATCCCAGCGGCCGCAACCTGGCGTTCAATCAAGCGCAACTGGTGGCGGCGTATCAGCAGCTTCGACGGGCTTCGAGTGTCAGCACATAAGCGCTGAACATGTCCGCCATTCCCTCGGCGCGGGCGGTGATTTCTTCGTCGGTGCGCGGGCTGAGTGAAAAATCCTTTCCCACCGAACTGAGCGTGGCCAGGATCAGATCGCAGCTTGCGAGCGAATGGCTTCGCTGGCCCCGGGCAGCAACTCCACCATGAATGTCGCAAAGATCCGCTTGCCCGCCGCCCGCACTTCATGGGCCTGCGGCGCATCGCGATAAAGCGGCGCCGCATCACTCAACGCGCCACGCATCTGCGCTTCCTCGCACTCCGAACGAATGAACGCATGCACCAGCGTGCGCAGGCGTTCCAGCGGCGGCGGTGTGCTGATCGGCAGCGAGTTTGAACCGTCGAAGATTGAACTGGCTCGGCATCATTTTGTTGAAGGCGGGGTGAGTGATCTGATTGAAATTCGGAGAAAAGGCGGAGAAAAGGGGACAGATTTATTTTCTGAAGAGAAAAGGGGACAGATTTATTTTCTGAAAAAATTAAATCTGTCCCCATTTTCACTGTCCCCATTTTCACTGAGTCCCCGTTTTTTCCTAGATTCGAGGTCGTTGCAGCTTGACCCACTCTTGCACCGTCGGGCGTTGCCATTGGCGCTGCGCGTAATCCTCCAGCTGAGCCGGCACCGTGTCCCCGTTGAGTATCAACCGGTTCAGCATCAATGCCAGATCAACATCGGCGATCGACCACTCACCAAAAAGGTAATCCGGATTGTCGGTCAGCAGCCATTGAGCGACATCAACCAACTTTTGCCTGGCAGCCTCAGCCGACGCTGACAACGGGCCGTATTTGACGCCGTAGAACACGACAAGCGTAGAGCGCTCCTGTCGGATCGGTAGAAGATCACTCCGAAGCCACGCTTGAACTTGTCTCGCCGCTGCGCGTTTCTGTGGGGCCTCAGGGTAAACAGGTGTCTGGGGGAACACGTCTTCCAGGTATTCCGTAATCGCCGATGACTCCGACAACGCAAAGTCGCCCCGCACGAGGGTGGGCACCCGTTGAGTCAGCGAAAGACGGGCGTAATCGCTGGCCTGGTTCTCCAGTTTGTCCAGATCCAGGGTACTCATTTCGAACTCGATTCCCTTTTCTCGAAGGGCCACAAAGCACGACATTGCGTAGGGACTGGTGAATTGAGCATCGACGTAAAGGCGCAGGCTTGAATCATTCATAGCGTCATCTCCATATGCGGAGTGGCCACGCTAAAAGATTGGGCGCCCTAAATAAAATTCATGTTTTTTATGGGGGCATTCCTGTCAGGAATGCAGTTCCGGCACAACCCGACGAGCATCGCGCCGCACCGCTTGCGGAGGCACGCCGAAGCCTCGGATGAAGGCTTCACGCATATGCCGGCGATCACGAAAACCCGATTCGCTGGCGATGACATCGAGGGAATGCCGGCTCTGTTCAATCATCAAACGAGCGGCCTCCAATCGCAGGCCTTCGATGGCCTTGGCGGGCGACTGACCGGTTTCCGCGCTGAAAATGCGGGTGAATTGGCGCGGGCTCAGGTGTGCTACGCCGGCCAGTTCTTCGACACTGAGCGCGCGATTCAAATGTTTTCGCGCATAGTTCAGAGCGCTCTGGATACGGTCGGACTTGGGCGCGAGGTCGAGCATTTCCGAGTGCTGCGACTGCCCGCCGGACCGGTGCTGGTGCATCACCAGTTTGTGTGCCACCGAGCGGGCGACCTCGGCCCCCAGATCCTTTTCCACCATGCCGACCGCAAGGTCCAGGCCTGCGGTCATGCCCGCTGACGTCCAGAAAGGGCCATCGACGATATAGATGCGATCGACTTCGACGCTGATTTCGGGATGGCGCTTCTGCAAGGTCTGGGCGTAGGCCCAGTGGGTTGTCGCACGTCGGTTGCTCAACAAACCTGCCTCGGCGAGGATGAAACCGCCCGTGCAGATACCGACGGTGCGCCTGGCCTGGCTGCCGGCCTTGCGTACGAAATCGAGCACCGCCGTGGGCGTCTCATTTTTTACGGGGTCGTTGACCCCGACCACGATCCACGTATCGGCCAGCCCGGGCGCCTGAAGCGGACGCGTTTCCAGGGCCAGCCCCAGCGAGGATCGCACCATGCCGCCGTCCGGCGAGAAATTCTCGACGCTGTAGAAGGGCTCCTCGGCGACCTGATTGGCGAACTCGAAAACAGCCTGGGTTGCCAGCGAGAGCACCTGAAAGCCGTCAGTGAGCAAATAGCCGATGCGATGCATGATTTATCTCGAATGTCCTGAATCACTACCTTATACGTCATTTGAGATATCGCCTAGCCGTCGCATGCTGTCGTCCAGTGCTTCCCACCACCCTGGAGACTCGACATGACTCAATCCCGCCTCGGTACTGCCCTCATCACCGGCGCCTCGTCCGGCATCGGTGCCGTTTATGCCGAACGCCTGGCCCGACGTGGCCACGACCTGATCCTGGTCGCGCGAAATCGCGAACGCCTCAATGCCCTCGCCAAACGACTGAGTGACGAAACCGGTCGCAACATAGAAGTCTTGGCCGCTGACCTGTCCGACCGTGCCGATCTGGCACGGGTCGAGGAGCGGCTGAAGACCGATGCCAGCATTTCTCTGCTGGTAAACAACGCCGGGATTGGCGCGACTCAGCCGCTGCTGGAATCGAACGTCGACACACTCGAAAACTTGCTCACGCTCAACGTGAATGTGCTGATGCGACTGACCTACGCGGCTGTTCCGGGGTTTGTCACCCGTGGCGGCGGCACACTGATCAACATCGCCTCGATCGTGGGCATTGCTCCGGAGTTGTTGAACGGCGTTTACGGCGGCTCCAAGGCCTTCGTTCTGGCGTTCAGCCAATCCTTGCGTCATGAACTGGCGGACAAGAATGTGCGCGTTCAGGCAGTCCTGCCCGGCGCGACGGCCACCGAGTTCTGGGGCGCGGCCGGCACACCGCTGGAGCATCTGCCGGAAGCCATCGTGATGCGCGCGGAAGACATGGTGGACGCGGCACTGTCCGGCCTCGATCAGGGCGAGTTCGTCACCATTCCGGCGCTTCCGGACATTGCCGATCTGGATGCCTATGAGGCTGCGCGTCAGAAGCTCATGCCCAATTTGTCGTCGAGTAAGGCGGCTGCACGTTATCGCACTGAAGCCTGAGGCAGGCATTAACGCAAAAAATGAGGCAGACCTTTTATCCCGCTACCGGATAACAGATCTGCCTCATTTCATTGCCGATTTTGAGGCCGGCACGATATGTCGTGCCGGCCTCAGTCGCACTTGTTCCAGTCACAATACGGACCGCGATGATTCGCTGTAGAAGTAGCCACGGACTGCTCCTGCAGCCATCGTGAGATTACGCGGCCTCGACGTGATCCAGCGCCTGATTCACCGCCAGCTCGGCAATCATCACCACCTGCGCAATACCGATCGCCATCTTGCGATGGGACGGATCGAGCGTTGCCGCGAAATTGCTCAGCATCTCACTGGCCGCCCCAAGGTTTTCGCTGGCGTTGGCCAGCAAGCATTCGGTGTTGTACTTCGGATTGGCCAGGTACATCCGCTCGGGTTCGTTGCAGGACGACATGATCCCGGCGGCGGGGCAGAGGTAGTGATCCAGCGCGCGCTCTGCGGCGTCGTGGAGTTTTTTGGAGTTGGGGGATTCGTAGGGAGAGGTGGTGTCGGTTTCGGGTGGGTTGGGTGTTGGTTTGATCATGATGTATCTCCTGGAAAGCAATTTAGGAGCCATCACCCTTCGCTACCAAACGTGAGGTGGTGGCCATGCTCAGGTTGGTAGACCGGTCCAGGAACCCGGCGCTTCCGAAGAAGCCCTGCGCACGGCCACCATAAAAAAGCAGAGACGAGAACGATCCCTGCAAAGAGGTGGCGCTATGCGCCTGGAAATACCGGGCTACCAAACCCGATCACTGTTTTTCAGTGACCCCGGAACGATAAAAGCCGCACCCCAGACGCACAAGCCGGCGGATTCTGGCGTAGTCGTAGGCAATGACGCAAGGCGTTGTAGCCTCGAGGAAGTTACGGCGGGTTGCTTTAAACGAACCTGTTTAAGCGCTCAAAGGTGAGGGCTCATTTTCTGATAAGCAGTCCGGTCACTTATTGGCTGAAAGGGAAAGGGCGAAGTTATTTGCAGGTCGGAGGAGGCGGGGGCGTGCGAGTAGTTCGCAGCAGAGAGAAACGCTTGGCACGGAACCAAGCACTCAGGGTAGGGCGGGGCACTTGTGGCCCCACCCTGACGTTTCAGCCTTTATTGGCTGCGTTCAGCTTGCGCAGTTCTTCGTAGGTCGCCGACTGGACGAACCAGAAGCCGGAAATGATGCACCAGCACAGGGTGCCGGCCACGAAGATACCCAGCGCCGGCAAGAACCCGCTGGTGAAAATCGCGACGATAGCGACCAGCCAGATGAATGCCAGGGAGAGATAGAGGACGGTGTTGTTGACGCTGATGACGAAGTCTTTCACGGGGCATATTCCTTGCGGGATGTAGAAAAAATCCCCCTCTCCGGGGGGAGCGGACGAATGCTATCACAATGCCTTCAACGATCAACAAAAGAGAAGCGGACTAATGTTCTGAGGATATATCTTTTCACCTTCTCAATTCCTAAAGCCTCGCGAGATTACTGCATAGAGTTAAGGGTGAGCTGTAGGACGTTTCTGTATTTATATGGTTCGAATTCTTTTTTCGAGAAAGTGTTGTTATTTAAGCTCGAGAGTAAAGTGTTGGCTGTTCAAGTCGTCGAGTTGTAGATGATAATGCGAACGCGTTGGGCGTGATTGCTATATTTATCTGAAAGGTTAAAAATGAAAGGCGCGAAACTTAAAGTCGGGTTGCACGGTTTTTGTGTGTGGATTTTTCTTCTGTTGTTTGTAGTGGCTACCAATTGTTTGATTTATTTGGCGTCGCTGCTGGATTTCAGTGAGGGGTGGCAACTGATATTTGTATTTAGTTTTTATTTGATTAGTTATCTTGGGGTGTTGACTTTGTTAGCGTCAGCGTGGGGTTTTTTGCAGAGGTTTTTAGTTGTGAAGGATTGGCCGGGGCAAAAAATTTTGGTTACGTACGAAGTGACGTTTGACGAGTATGAAAAGATCAAGTGTTTCTTGAATGATATTCGTGCTTAAGTGAAAGGTGACAGAGTCTGTCACCTTTGTATGCGGTCGGTAAATAAGTATCCTTGGTTTATTAGTTTCTGTTTTCTTATTGGCGGTATTTGTCCATTGATATGGATCATGTGTCCGTCAAGATTCAATTCTAAAAAATATTCTTCCTTGCGCTTGGTCCATTAAAAGATCAACCAGAAAAGGGTGGCAGATTTATTTTTTTGGAAAAATAAATCTGCCACCCTTTTTTGTTGTGTCCCCTTTTTTATTCCTTTTTTTGTTTTTTTAAAATTGAAGTGAGCTGTATTTAAAACTTAAAAAAGGGGTTATTAAAGCGTCCGCTAGACACCATTAACTCAGACGTGCGCGCAATGAGGCAAGTTTCCAGATTAATCCCCACATATAAATAGAGAGAACAGCAGATAATAATGTTACGAAACAGTATGCTGCACGGACAGCATCGTACTTAACGAGGTCGAAGTCGTTGGTCGCGTAAATGATAAAAGATTGCTTAGCAATTTTAATGGCGTCTGGCAGAAAAATTAACGTCACTGTGAGCGCCATTATTGCTACAGGTAATGCTTTGCTGAGAAGTATTGCTGTAACTGTTTTTTTTGCCGCGACGTTGTCTTCTCTATGATTTTTTGGCTCTATCTCAAGAGCCTTTGAGATATCCGCATACCAAAGGCTGAAGAGTATTGCCGCGATAGCCATAAGTAGGCTTGATGCTGACAATAGATCACTCATGGAAAGTTATGGGTTAGGCTGAACGTTAAATTTTGCACAAAGACGATTGTACGAGGAGGGGGATATCTCATAAGTGGAAACGCTACCCTTCTTTTTTCCGACTGGCGAGAGGCTGCCGTCAATATCCGCTAGGGCTTTATTTAACTCATCAACAACGTTCTGACTGTTTATAACCACCGTGTAGTCTTGAGTGTTGTTTTGTCGATTCGCTGCGGTCAGTGATGAACTCAAAGTGCGCTCAACGTGAGATTTCAGTTGGTACTGATATTTTGAAATTACCGACCGAATAAGCGACCGACTTTCTGTCAATGTTGTTTGAAACAAACTGCTGACTGTCCGCTCGTCTGGAATGACGCCGTTGAATGCAGTTTCGATGAGAAGCAGCAGTCGGTACTCTAGCATGTCGCTACCACGCTTGAAGACCCTTTGCCCACGGAACATAGCCAAATATTCGTTGATTGATGCACCAAGGCAGGAATTCAAGCGATCGTTAAGATCGGCAGTATTACAGCCTAAAATTGCGGATATTTCTGCTTCTTCCGCAGCGCTGAGAGTTAAATTGGTGGTGATTTGCATACTTACTCCCTGTGATAAGCTGGCGACAAACAAAGCGTATCTTAAAAAATGGCGTGACGTAACGTTCGTTATCTACGCATCTTCATTTGAGCTAGTTGACTCGCTCTTTAGCAAGCGATAGGGCAAAAGAGAAAAATCGACAAGGGCACTCCCGAAATTACGAGGTCTTAGACAGTGCATCTTTAGTCGACTATAGCTCATGCGATTCGAAATGCGAGTGTCCGCTCCTAGCCGGCTGGGGCCTCGACAAATACTTGTGTTACCCGACTTCAAACACCATCCAACCTAAGCCTTAACCCACCGCCCCCGACTCCAACCACTCAGCCAATCCACCCCCCACACCAAAATCAGCATAGCCAATATCACCGTCCCCGCCTGCGCCTCCTGAAACAAACTCAAGCTCACATACAACATCTGCCCCAACCCCCCAGCCCCGACAAACCCCAGCACGCTGGCCATCCGAATATTGTTCTCCCACCGATACAAACAATACGCCAGCAACTGCGGCGCCAGGTTCGGCAGCGTGCCGTAGCAGAACGCCAAAACCGGATTCCCACCCTGCAACCGAATCGCATCCGCCGGCTCCGGTGGCGTGTTCTCCAGCGCTTCAGCAAACAACCGCCCCAGCACGCCCGTGGTGTGTAGGGCGAGCGCGAGTGTCCCGGCATTCGGCCCAAGCCCAGCCGCCAGCACCATCAACGCAGCCCACACCAGTTCCGGAATCGCGCGCAGTGCGTTGAGCACCAGACGCGCAGCACTCTGAAAAAACCAGCCAAACCGGCCAGCGGCGGGAAGCGCCAATAGCAGGCCCAGCACGGCAGCGAGGAGGGTGCCGAGTGCAGACATGGCCAGCGTTTCCATCGACCCGCGCAGGATGGCAGTCAGGTAGCCGGGGCTGAGGTCGGGGCTCAGGAAGCGGGCGATGTAGGAGCCCATGTGTTTCAGGCCGGTCGGGCTGCCGAGTTCTTTGAGGTCGAGACCCAGATAAGTGAACGAGGCGATGACGGCGGCGACGATGGCGAGGATCAGTGCCGTGTTGATCAGGCGTTTCATGTCAGCCTCCAGCGCAGCAGGCGGCTGAGTTGGTCGGCGCCGAGCACCAGCAGAAGGAAGGTCAGGAGCATGCTGGCGACTTCGCCGCCGGCGAACATGCGGATCGACAGGTCGATCTGTTGGCCGAGGCCGCCGGCGCCGACGAAGCCCATGACCACCGAGGCGCGGATGGCGCATTCCCAGCGGTAGACGGTGTAGGAGAGCAGTTCCGCCGCGACGTTGGGCAGTACGCCGTAGGCGAAACTGGCGAGGCGGCCGCTGCCGGCCTGGAGCAGGGCGTGGGCCGGGCGTTGGTCGGCGGATTCGTAGATTTCGGCGTAGACCTTGCCGAGCATGCCGCTGTAGGTGATGGCGATGGCCAGCACCCCCGCCGCCGGGCCGAGGCCGACGGCGCGGACGAACAGCAGCGCCCAGACGATTTCCGGCACGCTGCGCAGGAAGATCAGCAGCCCGCGCACCGGCCAGCGTAGCAGGCGGCCCAACAGGCTCGGGCGGCCGCTGCGGGAGGCGGCGGTCAGCGACAAAGCGCGGCTGGCGAGCAGGCTGGCCGGCACTGCCAACAACAGAGCCAGGGCCATGCCGGCGGTGGCGATGGCCAGGGTTTGCAGGGTGGCTTTGAGCAGTATCTGCAGGAACGCTTCGTCGTGTGCCGGCGGCCAGAACATCGACACGAAGCGGCCCATTTCACTCTGGCTGTCAGCATGAAACAGCACGCCCAGATCCAGTTCGCTGAGCTGGATGCCGGGCCACAGCAAGGCAATCGCCAGCACGGTCAGCAGCAACCGTGGCAGCGCGGCGGGGTCGCGGGTGTCGGCGCTCAGCATCGCGGAATCTGCACAATCAGTGGGGTGACGGCAGGCGCCGGCGATTGCAACTGTTCATTGGCGTAGAGGGTGTCGAGCATGTCGCGGCTGACCTGCGCGGACGGGCAGTCGAACAGGATCTGCCCCTCGCGCAGACCGACGACGCGCGGGAAGTGCGACAGCGCCAGCTCCACTGCGTGCAGGCTCGCCACCAGCGTCACGTTATGTTCCTGGGCATGGCGCGACAGAATCGACAGCGTGTGTCCGGCCAGCACCGGGTCCATCGCCGAGACCGGTTCGTCGGCCAGCAACACCTCCGGCGCCTGATACAAAACGCGAGCAATGCCGACCCGCTGCAATTGCCCGCCGGACAGTTGCTGGCACTGGCTGAAGAGTTTGTCGGCCAGATCCAGCCGCGCCAGTGCGGCGCGGGCACCGGGCACGTCGAGCGGGTGGAGCAGATTGATCAGGCTTTTGCCCAGGCTCCATTGGCCGAGTTTGCCGGCCAGCACCGCCGTCACCACCCGTTGCCGGGGCGGCAGAGGCGGCGCCTGATGCACCAGGCCGATGCGGGCGCGCAGGCGTTGCCGCCCACGGGCGGACAAATGCCAGGCGCGTTCGCCCAGCACTTCGATGTCGCCGCTGCTGGGCCGAATGGCGGTCGCCAGCAGATTAAGCAGGCTGGATTTGCCGGCGCCGGACGGGCCGATGATCGCCACCTGCTCGCCGGCATCAATTTGCAGATCCACACCGCGCAGCGCTGCGACGCCATTGGTGTGGTGCAAAAAAGCGTGTTTGAGACGCAGCGTCATTTCAGCAAGTCGGCGGCGCGGGCGGCTTCCTCGATGCCTTTGTAGTTGTCCGGGCTGGTTTCAATGAAACGGCTGGCGGCTTGCAGGTCGAGGATTTTCTTGTGCTCGGGGTTGGCCGGGTCGAGGTCGAGGAAGGCTTTTTTGATCTTCGCCGCCAACGCCGGGTCGAGGGTGCCGCGCACGGTCCAGTTGTAATCGAAGTAGGCCGGGGTGGTGGCGAAGACCTTGACCTTTTTGGTGTCGACCTTGCCGGCGTCCACCAGTTTTTGCCAGACGCTGGCGTTCAGCACACCGGCGTCGACCTTGCCGGCCTGCACCCAGGCGACGGTGGCGTCGTGGGCGCCGGAGTAGCCGACGCGGCTGAAATAGGTTTCCGGTTTGATGCCGTCCTTGAGCATGAAGTAGCGCGGCATCAGGCTGCCGGAGGTGGACGATACGGAGCCGAAGGCGAAGGTCTTGCCCTTGAGATCGGCGAGGCTTTTGACGTTCGGGTCGGCGGTGATGAATTTGCTGGTGAACTGCGCGTCCTGTTCGCGCTGCACCAACGGAATCACTTTGGGATCACTTTTCAGTTGCGCCTGGACGAAGGTGAAACCGCCGAGCCACGCCATGTCGAGGCGATTGGTGGCCAGGGCTTCGACTACTGCCGGGTAGTCGGCCACCGGCACAAACTCGACGTCCATCCCCAGCTTCTGCTTGAGATAAGCACCCAGCGGTTCGAACTTGCGCAGCAGTTCGGTCGGGGCTTCATCGGGGATTGCGCTGACCTTCAACACGTCGGCGGCTTGCGCCAGCACGGCGGTAAAGGACAGGGCCAGACCTGCGGTCAGTGCCAGGGTTCGCTTGAGCATGGAATTCTCCGTTTCGTGGGCTTCAGGAACGATGCGCCGACTGGGGCAAAGGTCATCGTGTGCACCGTCAGGTTAGCCGAAACGGGGGACTTGTTGGGGATGTCCATGAGTTTGCAGTGTTTGAACCATCGCCTTCGCGAGCAGGCTCGGTCCCACAGGAGTACGCGTTTAAGTGTGGGACCGAGCCAGCTCACGATGACGTCAGCCTGGACAAACCCCGACCAGTGTCGGGCCCGGAACCGGCAATCACTTCAACCGTTCAACAAGCGTCTTGCCGACACCCAGTGCAGACGCCGGGTTTTGCCCGGTTATCAGTTCACGATCAACCACCACATGACTGGCCCACGCCGATGTGTTGCTGCTGAATACACCGCCGGCTTTTTCCAGCGCGGTCTGCGGGTAGAACTTCATCGTGCCGCCGTTCAGCAGTCCTTTGGCGATCTCTTCTTCCTGATTGCTGATGACCGTGAACTTATAGCCGGCATACGTCCAGTCGTTCGCCGTTGTGGCTTTGCCGGTTTCCAGTTGCCGGGTGAATGCGATCGGATCCGTCAGGGTCGACAGCAGCGCAATCGGGCCGTGGCAAACCAGCGCTGTGGTTTTGCCTTTTTGATGGAAGTCGTTCAGCAGTTTGCCCAGCGCCTGGCTGTGCAACAGATCCTGCATCGGTGCGTGGCCACCCGGAATGTAGACGGCATCGAAATGGTCGTAGCCGACTTGCTCGACCCGCGAGAGGCTGATGACCGGCGACTCGCCGGGCGAGGTGATCTTCAGTTGATCCAGCAGCGTTTTGTGGGTCTGCAGGGCCGCGACGTCATTGTTGAAATACATCTTGTCGTCGGAGGACCGGTCCAGCGTCGGCGCCTTGCCGGTCGGAGTGGCGAAGGTCACGGTGTGGCCCGCATCGAGCAGCAGCTTGACCGGTTGCATCAGTTCGTTGAGGTAGAAACCGGTGCTGAATACCTTGCCGTCTTTCAGATCGAGATGGTCGGAATCCGACAGCACCACCAGCACATTGGCGGCTTGGGCGTTCAACGCGGCAACGGAGAGAGACAAGGCGAAAGCAAGACGAGTGAATGAGCGCATGGCGATTCCAGAACGTGAAGGAAAGTGCGGCTCACTGTATTGATGCTCATGGCGGCGATAAACTCTCGCCACAGCAAAGCATTTGTTCTCTGGAGATCAAGATGAGCCGCCGATTCGATTATCTGGCTGACGTCGAAGTGTTCGTTACGGTGGTGGAAAAGGGTTCGCTTAGCGCCGGTGCGGTGTTTCTCGCAACCACGCCGTCGGTGGTCAGCCGGGCGATTTCGCGACTTGAAGCGCGTCTGGGGGTGCAGTTGCTGCGGCGCACTACGCGGCGCTTGAGCCTGACCGATGCCGGTGTGTTGTATCTGGAGCAATCGCGAGCCGCATTCGGCCTGATCGATGATGCGGAGCGCACGATCCAGGGGCAGGACGGTGAACTCAGTGGCCGTGTGCGCCTGAGCGTGCCGACCACTTACGGTCACTATCGTTTGCCGGCCATGCTTGCCCGATTCACCCGGCAATATCCGCAAGTGCGCGTTGAGTTGAGTATCAGCAATCGCAACGTCGATCTGGTGGCCGAAGGGTACGACCTGGCTATTCGGTTGGGCGCGCTGCCGGACAGCGGATTGATCGGGCGCAAGCTGGAAGATGCGCGTTTGTGTGTGGTTGCCGCGCCGGATTATCTGCAACGGGCCGGGACGCCGCAAAGTGTCGACGATCTGCAGCGGCATGCGTGCCTGCCGTTCGTGATGCCCAGCACCGGCCGCGTCGGGCCGTGGCTGTTTCGTGAGCAGGACGCAGATCGCGAATGGCTGCCCAGCGCCAATATCCAGGTGTCCGACGATGTATTGGGGATCGTGTCGCTGGCGGAACAGGGGCTGGGCATCTGCCAGACCTACGACTTCATCGTTCGCGAGCGGATCGAAAGCGGGCGGCTGGTGCGATTGCTTGAACAGTCGGGCGGGCGCTCCCGACCGTTCTCGGTGATCTACCCGCCACATCGGCAGCTGTCGGCATCGGCGCGGGCGCTGATTGATTGTCTGACCCGGGAGGTCAGTCAAGGCGCAAGGGAAGGCCTCGACTGACGCGCTTCAAACGGCGGGCAGACGCGCCACCCATTTCCCGCCACCGGCGCCGTCCTTCAAGGCGCGCAGAGCCTGAGGCAGTTCGCGGAAGTCGAACGTTTGCAGCGCCGGGCCGATCAGGCTGCCGTCGAGCAGGGCTTGCAGCAGCTGTTCGCCATTGCGGCGCAGCGTCTGGCGATCCTGCAGGCTGGCGTGGGTGTGGTAGCTGTTCAACGCCACTTCGTGCAGCGAAATCGCAGAGCTGAACGCCGGAACCGGCGCGGTTTCCTGACGATCCTGAATGCACACCAGATGACCGTTGTAGCCCAGCATGCTGGCCATTTCTGCTGCGTGAGCGCCGCTGACCGTGTCGAACACGGCGTGCAAGCGACGTTCGCCGAGACTGGCCGTGAGTGCGGTTTTCCAGTCCGGTTCGCGGTAATCGAATACGCCGACCGCCCCCAAGGATTTGAGTTTTGCATGATGCGCGCCGGACGCGGTCGCCCAGACTCGCCAGCCGCGTTGCACCGCCAGTTGCACCAGCAGCAGACCAACCGCGCCGCCGGCGCCGATCACCAGCACATCAGCGGCATCGCCGGCAGGGACTTTTTCCACGGCTTGCCACGCGGTCAAACCGGGGCAGGGCAGCGATGCGGCAGCCGCATCATCGAGCGCAGCGGGCACCGACAGCACGGTGGCGGCGTCCAGCAGGCAGTACTCGGCGAAGCTGCCATCGCTCGCCAATGATTGGTGATAGGCCACGCGACTGCCGGGTTGCAGCGTCACGCCGGCGCCGGCCGCGACCACCACGCCCATGCCGTCGACACCCGGCACACGCCCGGTGCTCCATGCGGGATGGCCCCACTCGATGATTTTCCAGTCCACCGGGTTCAGGGCGATGGCGCGATTGGCCACCAGCACCTGGCCGGGGCCGGGTTGCACGAGGGGTTTGCGGGTCAGTGTCAGGCCATCCAGCCCTTGGCCGGACGTCCAGGCCCAGGCTGCGTAATCGGTTTGCATTGTGCGGTTCCCATGATTTCGATGGCCGTCAGTATCCCGGTCTGCGGACATGAGAAGAACCGGCCCTGGGTCAAAGGTGTTTTGCGTAAAAATCAGCAATGCGCCGCAACGCCTTAATCAACCTGCGCAAATCGCTCCACCAGCCAATCGATAAACACCCGCACCCGATTGCTCAAATGTCGGTTCGGCGGGTAGAGCACATGAAACGGATACGCCGACGGCCGCCAGTCCTCGAGGATCGGCACCAGTTCGCCACGCTCGATCGCCGTCCTCACCGTGTAGCTGAAGGTGTGGATGATCCCAAGTCCGGCGAGGCCGGCCGCCAGGTGCGCGTTGCTCTCGTTGACGCTGATCAGGCCTTTGCCTTCGATTTGATGGCGTTCGCCGTTGCGCTGGAAGTTCGACGGCAGGATGCGCCCGGTGGAGGCCGAGCGGTAGGCGATCAATTGATGGCTGGCCAGTTCGAGCGGGTGACTCGGGGTGCCGTAGCGTTGCAAATAATCGGGCGTGGCGCAGGTGGTCCAGGACACTTCGCCGAGGCGGCGCACGGCCAGGGTTTGTTCGGTCAGAGGGCCGCCGCGAATCACGCAGTCGACGCGTTCGCTGATCAGGTCCACCGGGCGATCGCTGACACCCAGATCAATCTGGATGTCCGGATAGCGTTCGAAGAATTTCGGCAGTTCGGGGATCACCAGCATCGTCGCGGTCGAGCCACCGATGTCCACGCGGATCTTGCCGCGCGGCAGGCCTTGCGCCTGGCTGAAACCCTGATCGATGTCGTCCAGTTGATGCAGCAATTGCTGGGTCAGTTGGTAATAGGAAGCGCCGTCGGCCGTGACGGTGAGGCGGCGGGTGGTGCGTTGCAGCAGGCGCACGCCGAGGTGGTTTTCCAGTTGGCCGATCAGTTTGCTGACCGTGGTTTTCGGCAGGTTCAGCGAGTCGGCGGCTTTGGTGAACGAACCGCTTTCCACGACGCGGGCGAAGGTGCGGATCGCCATTAACTGATTCATCGGTTCGGGCTCAGTGGTGTAGATGCGCTGAGTATTGTGCATGTCTGTGTACAAACAAAACCGATTTAGCGGATTTTTCAATTCAATCGATCAGCCTAAAGTCGCTTTCAACGGCTCACCTAAGACCCGTCACCTACCTCGAAACGGTTACTGGAGATTCATCATGAGCAACAGACTTGAAGGCAAAATCGCACTGATCACTGGCGGCACCACCGGCATCGGCCTGGCGTCGGCGCAGGAATTCGTCGCCCAGGGCGCCACGGTATTCATCACCGGCCGTCGTCAGGCCGAGCTGGACAAAGCGGTCGCCGCCATCGGCCCACGGGCCATCGGCATTCAGGGCGATGTGGCAAAACTGGAGGATCTGGACCGCATCTACAGCGAGATCGCCGCGAAGGCCGGGCACCTCGACATCCTGTTCGCCAACGCCGGCGGCGGAGACATGCTGCCGCTGGGCTCGATCACTGAAGAGCACTTCGACCGGATTTTCGGCGCCAATGTGAAGGGCACGCTGTTTACTGTGCAGAAAGCACTGCCGCTGCTGCGCGATGGCGCTTCGATTCTGCTGACCTCATCGACCACTTCGGTGCAGGGCACTGAGAATTTCAGCGTCTACAGCGCGAGCAAAGCGGCGGTGCGCAATTTCGCCCGGTCGTGGCTGCTGGACCTGAAACCACGGCGCATCCGCGTCAACGCCATCAGCCCTGGCCCGGTGCGCACCCCAGGTCTGGCAGGGCTGGTGCCGGCGGAACACACGCAAGGGTTGTTTGATCAACTGGCGTCGATCGTGCCGATCGGGCGTCTGGGCGAGCCGAGCGAGATTGCCAAGGCTGCGTTGTTCCTGGCCTCGGATGACAGCAGCTTCGTCAATGGCATCGAGTTGTTCGTCGACGGCGGCACCGCGCAGATCTGATCAGATCTGAGTCAAGTCGCTTGATGCCCCGGCACCTGTTCAGTCGAGTGCCGGGGTTCTTCCGTTTCTTCGTCCGGCGCGTTGTCCCAGATCAAACGCGGATCGAAGCTCATCGCCGAGAGCATGGTGAACACCACCACCAGGCCGAAGAACAGAATCCCTACGCGTGGTTCGATATCCCCCAGTGCCTGGAATTTCACCAGCGCCGCCACCAGCGCAACCACCAGCACATCGAGCATCGACCAATAGCCGATCAGCTCGACGAAGCGGTACAGCTTCGAACGCTCCTTGCGCGCCCAATGGCTGTCCCGTTGCACGGTCACCAGCAGCAAAGTGAGCGCGACGAATTTCACTCCCGGCACCGCGATGCTGGCGATGAAGATAATCAGGGCGATGTCCCACGCGCCGTGATCCCAGAACTCCAGCACGCCGCTCATGATGGTGCTGTCGGCGCCGTTGCCGAGCAGGGTGGTGTTCATCACCGGCAGCAGATTGGCCGGCACGTAGAACGCCAGCGCGGCGAACATGTAGGCCCAGGTGCGCGCAAGCGAATTGGTCTTGCGCCGATGCAGCGGTGCGTCGCAACGCGGGCATTGGTGCGGTTCGCCGGTCATGTCGCAGGCCAGCCCGCAGCTGTGGCACAGGCACAGGTTGAGTTCGGTTGCCGTCGGTGGTCGTTTCACAGGATGTCCCACAGTTCACGTACGTCGCGCCCGGCGATGCGGATCAGCAACAGGCTGAGCACGGCCAGCGCAAACAGGCCGATGCCGGGAATCACGTCGAGCATCCCCGCCAGTTTGAACACCGCGACCATGGCGCCGAGCAGGCACACCTCGAGCATGCTCCATGGCCGCAACGTTTCCAGCCAGCGCATGCACAGCTTGAACCCCGGCGAACGGCGCGAGGCGAGGGCGAAGCTCAAGACCCAAATCAACAGAACCAACTGAAAGGCCGGGGCGATGATGATCGAGATCGCCGCAACCATCGCCATGAAGGTGATCGGCCCCTGACTCAGGGCCAACACTGAATCCCACAGAGTCGCGCTGTTTTTCAGGCCCTTCATGCTGATGCTCATTACCGGGTAGAAATTGGCGAACAGCCACAGCATCGCCGCCGTGAAACTCAGGGCCAGACGTTGCTCCACGCTCAGGCCGTTGTAGCGCTGGAGCACGCCGCCGCAGCGCACGCAGAGAGTCTTCTGGTGCTTGGCCAGCGTGACTTTTTCGTACACGCAGTCGCAATGCTCACAGATGATCGGTAGATCGGTGCTGGCCATGGGGCGCTCGATGGAGGAGGGCTTGAACCTTTTCACTATAGAAGCGCCGGGGCATTCGGCAATCGGGGCGCCATTCGTCCAAAACGGGGCACTAACCATCACGCGCTTGTTTCATACGTTCAGGTACGCATATCCCGTAGCAGAAAGGAGAGCCCCATGGAAATCGATGAAGATGCACCCGGCAACCGCTCGCAACAGGCCGTGACCCGCACCACCGACAATGAAACCGGCCATGATCCCCGCAAGGATGAATCGCCAGTCCCATTGCCTCCGGACGATGAAGCGCCATTGGAGGAAGACATGAGCGATGTGGCCGCCACCGATTCAGTGGCGGTTGAACATCCACACGACGGCAACCGCTCAGCAAGCGCCAACGCCGACCCGCAGAGCCCCGTCAAGGATGATGAAGTCAGCGAAGCGCGTGGCCTGCCGGCGAGCGACCCGGAGTCGGGCGCCTGACTGCGCGACGGAGGTCGGCAAGGTATTGCAGAATCTCCGGGCCTACGGTCAGCACCTCACCTTTGTCCAGCATCAGCGCGGCCAGATAGCCCTTCGGATTGACCTGGCGAAGATCGTGGCGTTCAGAAGCTGGCTTTCACAGGTGCTGGCCCAACCCTTTGTATGACCGTGTATCCATCTCGCCGCCATACACAATCGGGTAACAAATCCCGTCCTCAGGACACATCCCGCGTACATGCCTCGCACAAAGTAGGTGCCGACACATCACTACTTCCAAGAGGGCAACACCATGCGCCGTACACTTCTGATGACCGCTGCCGCCGTACTTGTTTCGATGACCGGCCTTGTCCACGCGGCTGACACCCAATCCGCCGCCCCGGCGAAAAGCTGGCAGCAGGGCCTGAGCCGTACCGATCTGGTGCATCAGGACCTGGGCGCTGCGGATCGCGAGGTGATTCAGGCTCGCGTTGATTTCGAACCGGGCGTCACGTCGCCCAACCATGCGCATCCGGGTGTGGAAGTGGCTTACGTGATCAGCGGCACGTTCGAGTACCGGCTCGACGGGCAGGCGCCGGTGACGCTCAAAGCGGGGGATTCGCTGTTCATCCCGGCGGGTGTGGCGCATATCGCCAGGAATGTCGGCAACGAGAAGGGTTCGGAGCTGGCGACGTATATCGTCAAGAAGGGCGAGCCCTTGTTGATTCTCAAGCAGTAACGGTCGCTTAAACGAAAAGGCCTGCCGATCTGGCAGGCCTTTTTGCGTCCGCTGTTCAGCGTATCAGTGGGCGTGCACCGGGTAGTCGGTATAGCCACGCTGATCGCCGCCAAAGAACGTGCTCGGGTCCGGTGTGTTGAGCGCCAGGCCTTCGCGGATTCGCCGAGGCAGATCGGGGTTGGCCAGAAACGGTCGGCCGAACGCGATGATGTCGGCGCGACCGTCGGCCAGGGCCTGTTCCGCCGACTCGGGGTCGTAGCCGCCGGCGATCATCAACACGCCATCCCACGCTTCACGCAACTGAGCGATGATCGCGTCCCAGCGCGGGTCGAAATTCTCGTCCTTGACGGTGCCGACCACGGCCGGCTCGACCAGATGCAGATAGGCCAGTTTCCAGCGGTTCAACGAGCGCACGATGTAGCCGAATGTGGCTTGCGGCGATTCATCGCCCATGCCCATGAAACGGCCCATGGGCGTCAGGCGCACGCCGACGCGGTCAGCGCCGACTTCGTCGACCACCGCCGCCACGACTTCCAGCAACAGACGCGCGCGGTTTTCCAGGGTGCCGCCATAACCGTCAGTGCGCTGGTTGCTGTTGCTGTTGATGAACTGGTCCAGCAGATAGCCGTTGCCGGCGTGAATTTCCACGCCATCCATCCCGGCGTTCAGCGCATTGCGTGCGGCGCGGCGGTAGTCGTTGATGATGTCGGCGATTTCCGAAACCTGCAGTGCGCGCGGCACTGGCACGTCACCCCAGACACCATTGCCCTCGGCATCGACGATGAAAGTCTTGCCCGGTACGGGCAATGCGCTGGGGGCCACCGGCAGCGCGTTGTCCGTTTGAAAGCTTGGGTGCGATACCCGGCCCACATGCCACAGTTGCATGAAGATCAACCCGCCGGCCTCGTGTACCTGACGGCTGACTTCACGCCAGGCTTGCACCTGTTCATTGCTGTAGATGCCAGGCGTCCACGCATAACCCTGACCCTGACGGGAAATCTGCGTCGCCTCGGTAATGATCAGCGCGGCACTCGCTCGCTGGCGGTAGTACTCGGCGTTCATGGCTGTCGGGATATCGCCCGGCTGCCCGGCACGGGAGCGCGTCAACGGCGCCATCGCCACCCGGTGGGGAAGTGTGTAGGGGCCGAGGGCGATGGGGCGGAACAGATGCTGCGTCATGGGTGTTCTCCAGTCTTCGAAATGGGTCGGCAGGGCGGTGTCGGACATTGGCTCCGGCACCGGATGGCCCTACGTTAAGCGGCTGTCCGGCGCTTGATAATCCACCCGCGACGCCACGCTGCATTGCGTGAAATGCAACAGGGCGCGACTCAGGAAGGCTGTTGTGAGCGGGTCAGAGGGAGGTTCAACCAGCGCCGTCCGGTGGCGTTCGCCACGGCGTTGCCGATGGCTGCCGCCATGGGGCCCTGAACGATTTCGGCGGCCCCCAGAAACGGTTGCCCCGGCTGGTCGAGCAGGTGAACGTCGACCTTCCTGGGCACTTGCGAGAAGCGCAGGATCGGGTAGCCGCTCCAGTCGTAGCTGCGGATGCCGCCGGCGTCATAGGCGACCTTTTCATACAGCGTCCAACTGGTGGACTGAACGATCCCGCCCTCGACCTGGTTGCGCAGGCCATCGGGACTGACGATCTGCCCCACGTCCACCGCTGTGACGACGTGATCGATCTGCACTTCGCCGGTCTGCGGATGCACTTGCAGGCGCACGGCGATGGCGCAGTAGCCCATGATGTTTTTGTAGCGCGCGAACGCAAAGCCAATGCCCGCGCCGGGTTCGCTGCTTTTTTGTGGCCAGCCGACGGCATCGCGAACTTGCTCGACAACGGCCCTTGCCCGGGGATCGGTCAGGTGCGCCAGACGCAGGGCAACCGGATCAACTCCGGCCTTGGCGGCCATCTCGTCGATACAGGCTTCGATGGCGAAGACGTTGATGTGCGCCCCCAGCGAGCGCATGGCAGAAGTGCGGAACGGCATCTCGGTAACGAAGTTCATGTCGATCCGCGAGGAGGCCACGGTGTACAGCGGCACGGCGTTGCGATCGCCATCGCCTTCGGGCTGAGCGATCGGCACCGAGGGTGCGGAGGTGAACGGCCGGGCCAGCAGGCGTGCGGGCAACAAGCGCCCGGCGTTGACGATGCGCTCGTTGTGTGGCGTGGTCCACAGCTCATAGTTCCAGTCTTGCAGACGACCCTGGGCGTCGAGGCTGGCTTGCACTTCGGTGACCATCGCCGAGCTGTAGGGCTCCCAGAGGTTTTCCTGCTCGCGCATCCATTGCACCCGCACCGGCGTGCCCGGCACGCGCATCGCAATCAACGCGGCATCGGCCGCTGCATCGTCTGCGCCGTTGTGGCCGTAACAGCCGGAACCTTCGGTGTGGATGCAGCGCACGCGCTCGGGTGGCAGCCGCAGCATTTCGGCAATCCCGGCACGTAGCGGATACACGCCCTGGGTGTGGGTCCAGACGGTGAGGGCACCGTCCTTGAACCAGGCCACGGCGCAGGACGGTCCGATGGAGCCATGCATCAGATATTGCTTGGTCACGCGGGCGCGATATTCGATGTCGGTCGCGCCCAGGGACGTACCTTCATGGCTGATCGGATAACGCCGTGATGGCAGGCGTTTGAGCAAGGTGTGGATGTCCCGCGATTCGGGGATCGCCTGTCCGCCGCTCCAGCGTGCTGAAGCGTATCCGTGGCGCATGGCTTTGATCGCTTGCCATTCGTCCCGCGCCACCACGGCCAGGTAATTGCCGTCGCGAATCACCTGCACCACGCCGGACAGCGCCTGGATCGATTCAATATCGATGGTTTCCAGCGTGCTGCCGGGACGCGGCGGGCGGATGACCCGGGCGTGGAGCATGCCCGGCAGGCGAATGTCCTGCACGAAGGCGGCGCCGCCGCTGACTTTGCCCGGAATATCCAGGCGGGGCAGCGAATGGCCGATGAGCTTGAATGAACTCGGCGGCATCGAGGGCGACTCGGATTTTGCATAGCGGTGCAGATCGACATGCTGGACCGCATCGGCGTAGGACATGCGCTGCCCGGTCGGACCGAGAATGAAACCGTCCCGAGTCGTCAGCAGTGCCGGCGCAACGTTCCAGCTGCGCCCGGCCGATTCCAGCAGCATCTCGCGCACCTGTGCCGCCGCGTTGAACAACGCGGTGCCACTGTCGAAAATCGTGTGGCTGCCGGCGGTGTAGCCTTCGTTCGGTGTCAGTGCGGTGTCGGCGGTGAGCAGGTTGATTGCTGTCGGCGAGACCTCCAGGCGTTCAGCGGCAATTTGCAGCAACGCGGTTTTGACTCCGGTGCCCAGTTCGACCTTGCCGGTGTAGACGGTGATGCCGTCAGCGCCGACGCGAATCCAGGCATCGAGCCAAGGGTTGGTGCGCAGGCTGCCGGGCAGGTCCGGCGCCAGCACGACTGTGCCCAGGGTATCGACTTCGGTGTCGGCCAGGGCGCGGCGCGCGACCGGCACCAGAGCAAACGCCACCAGCAGAGCGCCCCCGCGCAGGAACGCACGGCGACTGTGATCGACCTCGTTGATTGTCGTCATTGCGCGCTCCCGTTCTGCCGGGCGACAAGGCTGATCGCCTCTATGATGCGCAAGTGTGTGCCGCAGCGGCACAGGTTGCCTGCCATGTGTTCGCGAATGGTCTGCTCGTCGGGATGCGGATTGCTTTCGAGCAGTGACTGCGCACGCATCAACATGCCGGCGATGCAGTAACCGCATTGAGCGGCCTGTTTATCGATGAACGCTTGTTGCAGAGAACCGGGGCGTTCGGCGGTTCCCAGGCTTTCGACCGTCCGAACCTTTTTGCCCTCGAGACCGGCGCAGGGTGTCAGGCAGGAAAACACCGGTTTGTCATCGACGATGACGGTGCAGGCGCCGCATTGGCCCAGGCCACACCCATACTTGGCGCCGTTCAGGCCCAGGTGATTGCGCAGCGCATAGAGCAGCGGCATGTCGGGTTCCAGCTCGAGAGCCTGGGAGGATCCGTTGACGTTGAGGGTGATCTGAGTCATTTCGTCTCCTGACGTAGCGCTTGGAGGGTGGCAGGAAGGTCGGTCCAGGGTTGCTCGGCGTTGGCTTGATGGCGCAGCCAGGTCGCCAGAACAGTGAGTTGAGCGTTGTCGAGACTGGCGGCGAACGAGGGCATCACCGGGCCCGGATGGCCGGGTTCTGCCGGGATGCCTTCGAGTACGGTTTTCAAAAAGTTGCGCGGGCTGGCGGCTTGCAACGCCGAGGTTCGATCCAGTGCCGGACGACCGTCGATTTCACGCATCGGCGCGCCTTGGGCATGGCAGCCGGCGCAGGCACTGGCGAACAGCAGCGCGCCAGAGGAGCGATCCGCAGGTTCCGTGCTGGCGCTGACGTTCGGAGTCTCGCTGATTGCAGTTTTCGCCGGCAGACTCAGCAAGTATTCGGCAATCGCCTGGGCATCTTCCGCGGGCAGGCGCGCCAGACCGAGGCTGACCGGGCGCATCGGGCCCGCCGCCGTGCCGTGTCCGTCGACCACGTCGCCCCGCAGGTAACTCACCAGTTGTTCGCGGCTCCACGGGTTTGCCCGGTGCGCCATGCCCAGCAGTGACGGCGCGTCCCAGCCATCCACGCTGCCGCCCGCCAGGCTTTCGCCGGACTTCTCGGCACCGATCAGGTTCAACGGCGAATGACAGCCCGCGCAGTGACCCGGACCTTCGACCAGGTAACTCCCGCGATTCCACGCCTGCGATTGCTGCGCTACCGGCGTCAATGGCTTCGCGTGCAGGAACAGCAGGTTCCAGAACGACACCAATGGCCGGATGTTCATCGGGAAGTTCATGCGGTTCTGTTGTGGCGGCGAGTCCACGGCGGGGCCGCTCATCAGGTACGCATAGGCGTCGGCGATGTCGTCCTGGCTCATGCGCCGGTAATGAATGTAAGGGAAGGCCGGGTACAGGAAGTGGCCGTCGCGCGAGATGCCTTCACGCATCGCCCGCTCAAAGGCCGGCAACGACCACTGGCCGATGCCGGTCTGTGGATCCGGGGTGATGTTGGTGCTGTAGAGGGTACCGAACGGTGTCACCAGCGGCAGTCCGCCGGCCAGGTATTGGCCGCCGGGCCGCGTATGACACACCGCACAATCGCCCGCCTCGACGACGCGCGCGCCGCGTTGCAGTTGGGCGGAGTCGAAGGTTTGCGGACGCTCGACCGGCGCGATTGCCGGACGCCACATCAGCGCCAGGGCCGCGATTGCACCGATCGACGCGAGGGCTGCCGCGCTGATCCACAGCGCTCTGGATCTCATGAAGTGGCCGTTCATGAGCATTTGCCCAAGAGGCACGCGGTGGGCGTGAAGAACGGATTCGGCATCTCGACAACTCCTTGAAAGAGCGGGAAAGGGCGCCGATGCAAAGCCCTGCGCCAAGTGCCCAAGGGTAGAGAAGGTGCATCCGTCCGAGTATTGCCAGACCGCGCAATAGCACGTTGCGCCAAGTGCAACGCCTGGGGACCGTTGCACTTGGCGCATCACTCAATTGCCCGGCAGATGGATACTCGAATGCCGGCGCAGCCCCTAGCCTTGGCGTCACTTTCCAAACTCATCGAGGTGTCATCATGCTTACGGGCAATCCGGCAGCGGCGGCCAAGGCCGAACAATCCGCTTCTCTTTCCGGCCTGATGGTCGCGTTCCTGGCATTCTGCTGCGGCGCGGTCGTGGCCAACCTTTATTACGCTCAGCCGATCGTCGAACTGATCGCGCCGCAAATCGGCCTGTCCAGTGCCCATGCCAGTCTGATCGTTTCACTCACGCAGTTCGGTTATGCATTGGGCCTGCTGTTGCTGGTGCCGCTGGCCGATCTGATGGAAAACCGTCGGTTGGTGGTGGGCTTCACCCTCGCGGCGAGTGTGACGCTGTTGTGCGCCGGTCTGACGCATTCGCCGTCGATGTTCCTTGTCCTGTCGTTGCTGATCGGCCTCACTTCGGTGGCGGTACAGATCCTGGTGCCGCTGGCCGCGCATCTGGCGCCCGAGGCGAGCCGCGGGCGGGTGGTGGGCAACATCATGAGCGGCCTGTTGCTGGGCATTCTGCTGTCGCGGCCACTGTCGAGTCTGTTGGTGGAAGTGTTCGGCTGGCGCGGGGTGTTTTTCAGCGCAGCGGCGCTGATGGCCGTCATCGCCCTGGTCACGGCGATTGCCTTGCCGCGCCGCGTCCCGACTCATCAGGCGACGTATGTGGCGCTGATCGGTTCGGTGTTTGCACTGGCCCGTCGGCACGCTGTCCTGCGTCAGCGTTCGCTGTATCAGGGCTTGCTGTTCGCCAGCTTCAGCCTGTTCTGGACCCTCGCACCGATCGAGCTGATGCGGCACCACGGTTTCAGTCAGGCACAGGTGGCGATTTTTGCACTGGTCGGCGCCGTCGGCGCGGTTGCAGCGCCGATTGCCGGGCGGTTGGCCGATGCCGGGCACGGTCGGCGCGGGACGCTCGTTGCACTGTTGTTGGCGCCAGCCTCCTTGCTGATCGCCGCGCTGCCGGGTAGCAGTTATGTCTGGCTGGTGGTTTGCGCGGTGCTGCTGGACTTCGCCGTGCAACTGAACATGGTTCTGGGTCAGCGCGAGGTGTACGCCATCGATCCGCACAGCCGGGCCCGCCTGAATGCCGTGTACATGACCAGCATCTTCGTCGGCGGCGCGCTGGGGTCGCTGGTCGCAAGTCCGCTCTACGAGCATTTCGGCTGGAACCTGTCCGCCGTGACCGTGGCGTTGCTCCCGGCGCTGGCCCTGGCGATGTTTCTGAGCCGCAAGACCGATGCCTGAGCCTCAGACACCGGTAGGTCCGATCAAGCACGGTCTTACAAGACGATTGGCGAACGGTGATGCACAATCATCACCGTTTCCTTTCGATCGGGCTCCACTTATGGACAAGTTGCTGGCACTGAAGATGTTCGTTGAAACCGTCCGTTGCGGTGGTTATTCCTCGGCGGCGCGCAAACTCGGCATCTCCACCTCTTCGGTGACACGCCAGGTGGCGGGGCTGGAAAACGAGCTGGGCGCCAGCCTGCTCAATCGCACGACACGCAACACCAGCGTGACGGTCGCCGGCCAAACCTATTTCGAGAAAGCGGTGGCCATTCTCGATGCCATCGACGAGGCCGACGCGGTTGTCGCCGACCGTGGCAGCGAGGCGCAGGGCCGGCTGCGCATCAGCGTGCCGGTCGAGTTCGGTCGCCAGATCATTGCACCGCAACTGGGGGTTTTGCTCGACCGCCATCCGGGGCTGGAAGTCAGTGTGTCGTTGAGCGATCAGGTCAGCGATCTGCTGAGCGAGCAGATCGATGTCTCGGTGCGACTGGGATCGTCGGTGGTTAGTGACGATATCGTCAGCAAGCGCGTGGGCGGCTTCCAGCGCTGGGTGGTGGCGAGTCCGGATTACCTGACTCATCACGCTGCGCCTTTGCATCCGCGCGATTTGCTTGAGCATCAATGCCTGCGCTTCGACTACGGTGGTTCGCACCAGCACTGGACATTCCAGGGCGACGAGGAAACCATCCAGCTCAATGTGCACGGCCGCCTGCAAAGCAACAACGCCGACATCCTGCGCGAAGCAGCGGTGGCGGGGCGCGGGGTGACCCTGCTGGCCGACTGGCTGGTGCGCGCCGATGTCGAGGCGGGTCGGTTGACGCGGCTGCTGGCAGGGTATGAAGTCAACCCCGGTAATGCGAGCTGCTGCATCAATGCGTTGTACCTGCCCAATCATCGGGGCTCCAGTCGTATCAATGTGTTCATCGACTTTCTGGAAGAGATTCTGGCGGCGCAGCCATCGAGTCAGCGCTAGATTGCCGTTTACTGTCGCTGCGTTGCCGGTGGGTCAGGTTTGTCGCGCCGGTCGTGGTCCATTCCCTTAACACCTTCGTTTGATTGCCGCGCGTCGGTTTTACTGCAAAGATTTTCGTTGGTTTTTCTCCCTGCCTTTCCCTCAGCTACGGTTAGCAAAGGGTGCCAAACGGCATACAGGTAACGGTGCCCCATGATCCAGCGATTACCAACGGCTGCGACGGCGATGAATGAAGGCATGCAGATGCTGTGGGACGACGCAGAACGCATTCTCCTGCGGGGCAGACGTGCTTCTGGCGGTCATGAGGTTGATGTCCTGATCGCCTCGCTCGCTACGGAGCAACCTTCGGGCGCTAGCGTCGAGCGGCTTGCCCATGAGTTTTCCCTGAAAGACCAGTTGGAGAGCGACTGGGCTGCCCGTCCCCTTGAGTTGTTGCATGACGAGGGCCGCCTGCAGCTGGTGCTCGAAGACCCGGGCGGCGTGCCGCTGGCCCGTTTGCTGACGGCACCCCTGGACGTTGCGACGTTTCTGCCGCTGGCCATCAGCGTGGCGGTTGCACTGGGCAAGTTGCATCGACGTGGCCTGATTCACAAAGACATCAAGCCCGCTCACCTTCTGGTGAACTGCCCCTATGGGCACGCCCGACTCACCGGTTTCGGCCTCGCATCGCGTCTGCCCCGGGAACGGCAGCCCGCGGAACCGCCAGAAACGTTGTCCGGGACTCTGGCCTATATGGCCCCGGAACAGACGGGCCGGATGAACCGCTTGGTGGATTCGCGCAGCGACCTCTATGCCTTCGGCGTCACGCTCTATCAAATGCTCACCGGGTCGCTGCCGTTCAGCGCTGCCGATCCGATGGAATGGCTGCATTGCCATATCGCGCGTACGCCGATGTCGCCGAGTGCGCGCGTGGCGACGGTGCCCGAGATGCTGTCGCGAATCGTCATGAAGCTGCTGGCCAAGACCGCCGAGGAGCGCTATCAGTCTGCGCTTGGCGTCGAGCAGGATCTGCGCCGTTGTCTGGCAGGCTGGCACCTGCAGAATATGGACGAGTTTGCGCTGGACGAGCAGGGGACGTGCGACCGTTTGCTGATCCCCGAAAAGCTCTACGGCCGAGAGCCCGAAGTCCAGACGCTGATTGCCGCGTTCGAACGGATTGCCGTCAGCCACCGACCGGAGCTGGTGCTGGTTTGCGGCTATTCGGGCATCGGTAAATCCTCGGTGGTCCACGAGCTGCATCAAACCCTGGTGCCGGTGCGCGGGTTGTTCGCCAGCGGAAAGTTCGACCAGTACAAACGCGACGTACCTTACTCGACTCTGGCCCAGGCGTTCCAAGGGCTGGTGCGCACGCTTCTGGGCCAGAGCGATTCGCAAATGGCCGAGTGGCGCAACGCGCTGCGACAAGCGCTGGGCGCCGAGGCGCGGCTGGTGAGCGACCTGATTCCGGAGCTGAAACTGATCATCGGCGATACGCCGCCGGTAGCAGACCTGGAGCCGCCACAGGCGCAACGCCGGTTCTTGCAGGTATTGCGACGGTTTATCGGCGTGTTTGCCCGCGCCGAACATCCACTTGTGCTGTTTCTGGATGATTTGCAATGGCTGGATGTCGCGACACTCAATTGGCTGGAGGAACTGCTGACGCATTCCCACTTGCAGCACTTGATGCTGATCGGCGCTTACCGCAGCAATGAGGTGGATGCCTCGCATCCGTTGACCACCCGGTTGAGCGCCATCAAAGCGGCTGGGGGGCGGGTACATGAGATCACCCTGTTGCCGCTGGCCCGATCGCACATCGAGCAGTTGATCGCCGAGTCATCGCGCTCCGAGCCGTCGTACATCGCGCCGCTCGCGCAGCTGATTCTGGACAAGACGCAGGGCAATCCTTTCTTCGTCATTCAGTTCCTGCAAACCCTGGTCGAACAGGATCTGCTGACTTTCGATCATGACCGCCGGCAATGGGTCTGGGACGCACAGCGCATACACACCAGGGGCTACACCGACAATGTGGTCGACCTGATGCTCGACAAGATGGCACGGCTGCCCGCTGAAACGCAGCAGGCGTTGCAGCAACTGGCGTGCCTGGGCAACCTCGCCGATGTCGCCTCCCTGTCTACCGTTCTGGACTTGCCTGTCGCAGAGGTTCACGGGGTGTTGTGGCCGGCGGTTCGTCATGAATTGATCACGCGTCAGGACAGCACTTATGGGTTTGTTCACGATCGGGTCCAGGAAGCGGCGTATCTGCTGATTGATGAGGCTGCCCGTGCGCAGCATCACCTGCGGATCGGACGTTCGCTGGTGGAGAAGACGCCGGCAGACAAGCATGCAGAAAAGATTTTCGAGATGGTCGGCCAACTCAATCGAGGTGCCGCGCTGATGAATCGACAACAGGAGCGCGAACACCTGTCGCAATTGAACCTGCTGGCGGGCGAACGGGCCAGAGCGTCAACGGCCTATGCTTCGGCGCTGACGTACTTCGCCCAGGGCGCAGCGCTGCTGGGCGAGGGCGGCTGGGAACATCAGCGTGAGTTGATGTTTGCGCTGGAGTCCGGCCGGGCCTTTTGCGAATTCCTTACCCGCCAGTTGGGGAGCGCCGAAGCGCGTCTGCGGCAATTGTCACGCCGTGCGCTGACGCTGATCGAACGCACCCGGGTCGCCTGCCTGCAAGCGGATCTCTACCTGGTTCTGAATCAGAGCGACAACGCGGTGACGGTCTGCCTGGCTTTCCTGCGTTATCTGGGGATCGAGTGGTCGCCTCATCCCGATGACGACGAGGTGCGTGACGAATACCGGCAGATCGGGCAAAGGCTCGGCGAGCGTCCTATCGAAGCATTGATCGATCTGCCGCCCATGGTGGATGAAACCGCGCTTGCCACTCTTGAAGCCCTGACCAAGCTGATCGTTGCAGCGGTCCATATGGACGGCAATCTTCCGGGCCTGGCCATGTGCCGGGCGATCAATCTGAGCATTGAATACGGCAACAGCGATGCTTCGTGCGTGGCCTATGCCAACGTGTCGCGGATCGCCGGGCGGCGGTTTGCGGACTATCCGGCCGGCGTGGCGTTCGCCGAGCTGGGCTGTCGACTGGTCGAACGGCGCGATCTGGAACGCTATCAGGCACGTACGCAACTGGCGTTCTGGTTGTTTGCCAAACGCTGGGCTCAACCGATACGAACCTGCCTTGAGCCTTTGGCCCGTATATTTGAAGTGGCGAACCGCACTGGTGATCTGCCGATTGCCGCGTTTACCGGCAACAGCCGGGTCTCCAACCTGTTGGCCACCGGCGAACCCCTGGCCGAATTGCATGAGGAGGCCGAGCGCGGGTTGGCTTACGCCAGAAAAATCGGGTTCGGCGTGGTCATCGACTTCATCGAAACGCAGTTGGCGTTTATCCGGATGCTCCGGGGCCAGACGCCAACTTTCGGCAGCATCGGCCCGGGCGCATTTGCCGAGCGCCACTGCGAGGATCACCAGACCTCATTGGTTGCCATTTGCTGGCACTGGATTCGCACCATGCAGGCCTGTTATTTCGCCGGCCACTACGAAGCAGCGGCAGAGGCCGGCGCCGCCGCTCGACAATTGCTCAGGTCATCGCACTCGTTTCTTGAGGAAGCCGAATATTGCTTCTACCAGGCCTTGACCCTCGCTGCCCTGTGCAGCACCAGGCCCGCCGGTGAACGGCAGGCGCAACTCGACGTCATCACCGCGCAACACCGGCAATTGCAGGTCTGGGCCGAACTCTGCCCGGACAATTTCGCCAGCCACGCCGCATTGCTGGCGGGTGAAATTGCCCGTCTGGAGGGCCGGCTGCCAGAGGCCGAGCATTGCTTCGAACACGCAATCGAATCAGCTCAGCGCAGCGGCTTCCTGCATATCGAAGCGCTGGCCAACGAGCTCGCCGCGCGTTTCTATGAAAACCGCGGGCTGCACAAGATTGCCCGGGTCTATCTTCAGGATGCGCGCTACGGCTATCAGCGCTGGGGCGCCGAGGGCAAAGTGCGACAACTGGAGGCCGAGCACACGTTCCTGCGGGTCGAAAAACCGCTGCCCGGTCCCACCAGTACCATCGCCACGCCGGTGGAGCACCTGGACCTTGCGACCGTGTTAAAGGTGTCGCAAGCGGCCTCCAGTGAAATCGTCCTCGAAAAGCTGATCGACATGATCATGCGCACCGCAATCGAACAGGCCGGCGCGCAGCGTGGCGTGCTGATCCTGACGGAGCAGGGAAAGCAGCGGATCGTCGCCGAGGCGATCACTCGTGACGACGCGACGCAACTGGATCTGCGCGATGCGCCGGTGGCTGCGAGGCTGTTGCCGGAGTCGGTCCTGAACCAGGTGCTGCGCACTCAGGAAAACCTGGTACTGGCTGATGCCTTGGCCGAACCATCGTTCGCGGCCGACCCGTATGTTCGCCAGCATCGCGTGCGCTCGGTACTCTGCCTGCCGTTGCTCAATCAGGCGAAACTGATCGGCGTGCTGTATCTGGAAAACAACCTGACTTCGCGGGTGTTCAGCCCCTCACGGATCGCCTCGCTGAGGCTGATCGCCTCACAGGCGGCGATCTCGCTGGTCAATGCACGCCTGTACCGCGATGTCGCCGAGCGCGAGGTCAAAAGCCGCGAAAGCGAGCAGCGTTATCGCGAGATACAGGCTGAGCTGGCCCATGCCTGCCGCGTCGCGACCATGGGGCAACTCGCGGCCTCGATTGCCCATGAAGTCAGCCAGCCGCTGGCCTCGACACTCGCCAGCGCCCAGGCAGCGCTGCGCTGGTCGGGTGCGGCGCCACCGAACCTCGAAGAAACCCGCCTGTGCCTGGAGCGGATCGTCAGGGATGCCCATCGGGGCAGTGAGGTGCTGGATCGTATTCGCGGGCTGATTCGCAAGGCCCCTCAGCCAAAGGAGCCGGTCAACCTCAATGAGGTGATTGGCGAAGTCATCGAGATCACCCGGAGCCAGGCGCAGAAGGCCGGGGTTTCGGTCGAGGCGCAGATGGCGGCCGGTTTGCCACGGGTCGATGGCGATCGGGTCGAGTTGCAGCAAGTGGTGCTCAATCTGGTGATGAACGCACTGGAAGCCATGAGCGGTGCAGGTGTCGTCAAAGGAGAGCTGCGCATCCGCACGCAAGCCAATGAAGCGGAGCAGGTGTGGGTGTGTGTCAGCGATTCGGGGCCGGGGTTCGGCGCGCATTCGATCGGGCAGCTGTTTACGCCGTTCTACACCACCAAACCCACGGGGCTGGGCATGGGGCTGTCGATCTGCCGTTCGATCATCGAGACCCATGGCGGTCAATTGTGGATCGAGGCCAATCAGCCGTGCGGTGCCGTCGTGCAGTTTGTCTTGCCGGCCGATTCCGTTCTGCTTCCGTGAGCAGAAAAAAAGCGCCCGCCAAAAAAACCGTGGCGGGCGCCTGGGAATGCGCGCAGCAGTAGAGAAGGGTCAAGCGTCGCGGGATCAGGCCACCGGAATCAACGGGTCGGCAGCGGCCAGTGCGGTTGCACGATCGGCGGCCGGTGGGTAGATCCAAACGGTATTGATCTGAGTCTTGAGGTCTTTGGCTTCTTGCCCGACCAGTTTCAATTGACGGTCCCAGCCCTCGGTGAACACGGCGCCCCAGGCGCCGAGGTCAAGGCAGGTCACGTACTTGGGCTGGCTGTAGGTCATCGGCGCGACACCGATCAGGTCAGCCGCCACATTGTTGCCGGCATAACGGCCCAGGCTGATCGCATGCTGGCAGGACATCGCGGCGTAGTTTCCGAGATCATCCGTGGCGGCATAAGCGACGTCGCCGGCAGCGAAGACATCCACATGCCCCAGCACTTTCAAGTGGCCGTCGACGTGCAGGCGCCCTTGCGGATCACGGCTGCCCGGCACCTGTTCGGTGAGCGGGCTGGCGCGGAAACCAACGGTCCAGACGACGGTGCTGGATTCGATACGTTGGCCGTCGGCCAGGGTCACGCCGCCGGCATCGACCGAGGCGACCGAGGCGTCGACTATCCATTCGATGCCCAGCTCCCTGGAAGCTTCCACGATGGAAGGGCGAATGCCTTCACCCAACGTCGCGGCGATTTGCGGCGAACGATCCACTACGATGACTCTGATCGGCGCATCGTCACCCAGAGCGGCACGCAGGCGGGCGGGCATTTCGGTGGCGGTTTCGATCCCGGTAAAACCACCACCGGCGACCACCACGGTATTTCGCGCAGCGCTCGACGGCTGGTTCTTCAAGGATTTGATATGGGCTTCGAGGCGGGCAGCTTCTTCTATCTGGTCGACATCGAAAGCGTGTTCGATCATGCCTTTGAGCGGTGGGCGAATCACGCGACTGCCGGCGGCCAATACCAGCCGGTCATAGTTCAGCTTGCCTTGCGCGCCGAAGGCATCGCTGTAGGTCACCTGCTTGCTTTGGGTGTCGATGTTGTCGGCGATGCCTTTGACGAATCTCACGCCGACCGCATCGAACAGTTCACCCAGCGGCGCCTTCATGTTGTGGACGTTCGGCTCGTAGAAGCGTGGGCGGATACGCAGTTCTGCCTGGGGCGCCAGGACGGTGATCTGCACGTCGTTACGATCATGCTGGTCCAGCAGTCGTGCGGCGCTCAAGGCGCTCCAGACTCCACCAAATCCTGCGCCTATCACTAAAATGTGCTGTTTCATCGGATGACTCCTGAGAAATTCTGATCGTTGAACGACTTGACTGTTCACGCGTGACCGTCTCCCGGTCTGCACGAAGCAGGTTGTTGTGAGCAACCGCAGAACCGGTTCGATTCGCTGGAGAAAATGCTATCGAGGAAGGCGCGGCGGAACACTTCTACATAGGGTCAGCGCCGACATGCTTAGGTGTGAGGCGGGTATACACAGGTATAGGAAGAGGGCATTCAAACGGTGCGATTGAACGCGCTTTCGATGCAGGTGATGAGTTCGCCGCAGGGAAAGGGTTTCGGGAAGTAGGCGAGCGGCTCGGGAAATGCTGCGTTGACCTTTGGCGGTGGGCCCTGGTAGCCAGTGATGAAAATGATCGGGATGCGCAGGCCTCGGGCGCACAGTGCGTCGTACATCTGGATGCCGGACAGTCCGGGCATCTGGATATCCGAGATGATGCAGCCGGGGCGGGGCGGTGCGGTCATCGCCAGAAAAGCCTCGGCGTTCGGGTACAGCCGCACGCTGTAGCCGTGAGAGCGCAACAGGCTGTCCAGCGCCATGCGCACGGATTCATCATCATCGACAACCGAAACAACAGCGGTGTGGGACATTGCTTTACCAGGGCTGATCTCGGGTAGCCCGTCGAGGACGCCCGCCATTGCCGCACGATACGCCGCTCGATCCGGCGGCGTACTTATACGTGTGTATAGCGACAGTATTTGAACGCCTGCGAGCCCGATGCCCTTGCGGTGTGTGGCGTCAGCGCGAGAATCGGCTGCGGTATTCCCGAGGCGAGACCGAGAGATGACGGTAGAAGGTGTCGCGCATGCGTTCTTCGTCGCCGAACCCGCACAACTGCGCGATCTGGTCGATGTTGCGCTGGGAGTCTTCGAGCATCCGTCGCGCCGCTTCCAGGCGAAACAGCTCAAGCGCCTTCGCCGGTGTGCGACCGGTCTTGCGTTTGTAGACCCGAGCGAAATTGCGCGGGCTCATCTGTGCCTGTCGGGCCAGGGTTTCGACGTTCAGGCCCGTGTCGCCGAGGTTTTCGCTGATCCACAGGTGCAGTTCGTCGAAGCTGCCGCGGTCGTCGATCTGTGATTGCAGCAACTGGCTGAACTGCGCCTGACCGCCGGGCCGCTTGAGAAAAACCACCAGCTCCCGCGCGACCTGTAGAGCTATGGCCCTGCCGCAATCGGCTTCGACCAGTGCCAGCGCCATGTCGATTCCGGTGGTGACCCCGGCGGAAGTCCAGACCTTGCCTTGCTGGATGTAGATCGCATCAAGGTCGACATCGACACTGGGAAAACCACCCTTGAGCATGTCGCACATCCCCCAGTGGGTGGTCGCGCGCAACCCTTCCAGCAGCCCGGCCTGGGCCAGCAGAAAGGTGCCGCTGCACACCGAAGCGGTGCGTCCCGCCTTAACCGACGCCGCGCGCAACCAGTCCACCAGCGCAACGTTGTCGAGCATGGCCTGCCGGATGTTCGGTGCACCGGGCACGATCAGGGTATCTATTGCGGTTTCGTCAAAGGTGTTCAGTGGGACGGTGTTGACCGCCAGCCCTTCGGCGGTGGCGATCAATCCGCCGGCGAGGCTTGCGGTGTGCATCGCGTAGCCAGGCAGGCCGCGTTCGGCCCTGGCTTTGGACGCTGCCCAGAACACGGTCTGTGCGCCGGTCAGGTCCAGCAAGCCCATTTGCGGATAGGCCAGGAACACCAGCGTGCGCGGCTGTGCGAGCAGACAGGTGAGTGGGTCGGGGTGATGAAAAATTGAGTTCATGACGGCTTTGAGGGCTTGGTGACCGCCAGTTTTCGACGATCCGGTGTGCCCTAGTGTCCGCGTTTGCGGGCGCCAGCGCGAATATACATTGGTATGGGACGCAGCCACTTCAGCGCCGGCCGTACTCGCTCGATCCGGCGCAATCCCTATACCCGCGTATGGTATTGGTCGTCAGGGTCGCGATGCACACTCGCTTTTAAGGAGCTTTATGCCGCTCTTGCGGCATTGCTCCGAGCAATTTCGACTCAGCCAACAGGAAAGCGACCATGTCTACCTATCTGAATCACTCCCAACAAACCCACTCAGCCACCAGCCTGCCATTCACCTCGAATTTCGGCCAGGCTCAGGAGCTGGTGCCTTCGCGCTACGCACTGCAGGTCGGCGACATCGACGTGGTGGTGATCAGCGATGGCGTCCTGCCGCTGCCGACCTCGACCATGTCGACCAATGCTGACCCGCAGGCTCGCGCCGCCTGGTTCAAGGACATGTTTCTGGGGCCGGACGCGTTCGACTGGGCACTCAACGTGCTGGTGGTGCGCAGCGGCGAGCAGATCATCCTGGTCGACGCCGGACTGGGCGGGCAGTTTCCCGGCTTTCCCCGGGCCGGCCAGCTGCCGAAACGGCTGGAAGCGGCCGGCATTGATCTGGCAGCGGTGACCGACATCGTGATCACGCACATGCACATGGACCATGTCGGCGGCCTGCTGGTCGACGAAGTGAAGAGCCGGCTGCGTCCGGATGTGCGGATCCATGTTTCAGCGAAAGAAGTCGAGTTCTGGGAAACTCCGGACTTCACCCAGACCGAGATGCCGGCGCCGGTGCCTGACGTTCTGCGCGCGACAGCCAATCAGTTCATCAACGATTACCGGAGCCGGGTGCGCACTTTCGACGATGAATACGAGGTGGCGCCGGGCGTGGTGGTGAAGCTGACCGGTGGGCATACGCCGGGCCACAGCATTGTTTACGTCAACTCCGGCGGTGAACGCCTGACCTTTGCCGGCGATGCCTTGTTTCCGGTGGCCTTCGAACACCCGGAATGGCACAACGGCTTCGAGCATGACCCTGAAGAATCGGTGCGGGTGCGCGTGCGTCTGATGCGCGAGGCGGCGGCGAGCGGTGAGTGGTTTGTCGCCACGCACCTGCCGTTCCCTTCGGTGGGCCGAGTAGCGGTCGATGGTGACGCGTTCCGCTGGATTGCAGCGTTCTGGGATTACTGATCGGCTGTCGGCGGCCCGGCTGCATTTGGCCGGCCTCGCTAAAAGTCAGGCCCCGCAAGTGATGAGCTTGCGGGGCCTTTTTTTGCTTTGAGGTTTATCGATCGGGCAGCGGCAGCTCTGCATCGCCTTGTTCGAGGGGGCCGCTCAACGTCGGCGCATCAGGGCCTGTTCGATGCAGGCCAGCAGTGCGTCGGTATGGAACGGTTTGGAGAAATAGCCCTCCGGCGTCTTCACACGGCTGCTGAACTCAGGGGGCAGGCCCGGCTTGCCGGTGATGAAAATAGTCGGAATGTGGATCTTCCTGGCCGCCAGCGCCTCGTACATTTCGACCCCGCACATGCCGGGCATCTGAATGTCGGAGATCAGGCACCCGGTCTGCTCTGGCGCGCTTGATTCAAGAAAAGCAAACGCGCTGGTGAACGTCTTGACTGTATAACCGCAAGACCGCAACAAGCTGTCCAGTGAAACCAGAACAAGTTCGTCATCATCGACAACTGAAATAATAGCTGAGTTGAACATGGGGAAACCTTGCGTCTTTGCGGGTGGCTGTAGCGCCCGCCATACTTGCAAGATACGCCTTCAAAAGTTGTGGAATAGTATACGTGGGTATGTTTGGTCGGTTTTTTTGTTAGTTGCGACAGTTAATTAATGTTCAGCAAACAAGTGGTTGTTGATTAACGAAAGAAAGTAACCGTTATGCCGAATGCAGGCTTCAAAAAATTGTCGGCTGGCGTAGTCGTTATTGGCAATTGCACTGGCGCGACAGTCGCGGAACAAGGCGTCGGCGGCCCCGAGCCGGCGTATGGCGCGATCAATGCCTTTCAGGCAGTCGGCGAAACACAACGGTTCTGCCGCGTCATTGAGGCGGTATAGCGCGTCACGCTGGGCATGGCCACCCAGATCCGTGATGCCGGTGACGAGAAAGTCGGCGTATCGGGTATTGGCATTCAGCAACCTGCGCAACAGTGTCTGCACCGGTAAGAAACTGACGGTGCGCAATGTCTGCTGGCTGTGTTTGAGTCGCGCCAGAATATTCAGCGTAGCGCCAAGAGTCTGCGTCAACGCGTCGATGATCTCCACGCGCTCAGCGGTGCATAGCGATGTGTGCGTGCCGTAGCGGCTGACGCAGGGCGGGTGACTGACCAGGAGCAGTTTGTGCGGTGCGTTCATGACCACCGTCTCCAGCTAGCGCTCGAGCGCGATTGAATGTTGTGAGTGCAACAGCGGACTCCACTGTTCCTGGTTGTCCGGGCGCCGGTAGTAAACGACCATACGCCGGGCAACCTGCATGGCCACATCACGGCCGTTGTCGGCCTCGACCAGTGCCAGTGCAAGATCGATTCCCGCGCTGACCCCGGCCGAAGTCCACACCGATGCCTGGCGAACGAAGATGGCTTCGCGATCCAGTTCGACCTTTGGAAACAGCCGCTCGAACGTGTCAGCCATCAGCCAGTGTGTCGCCACGCGCAGGCCGTCGAGCAGTCCCGCCTGAGCCAGGAAAAATGCGCCGCTGCATACCGACGTTGTACGGCTGGCCGTGGCTGAGGTGACGCGCAACCAGTCCACCAGCGGCGCGTTGTCGAGCATGGCCTGGCGAATGGATGCCGAGCCCGGAACGATCAGCGTATTGATCGGCTCGCCGCTTAGCTCATCCAGCCGCCGGGTTTGCACCACCAGGCCTTCGCCGGTCTGCACCGGCCCGCCATGCAGGCTTGCGGTGTGCAAGGCGTAACCGGGCAAGCCGAGTTGCGCCAGTCTGCAGCTTGCCGCCCATAAGACGGTCTGGGCACCGGTCAGATCCAGCAGGCCCATTTGCGGATACGCCACGAAAACCACGGTTCGTTCTCGTAGCGGATTTTCGGATTCGGGGTCGGGGTTTGTGCGTTGAGTAGACAATGCGGATCTCCATATCGCCGGCCGGCGACCTCAGGGGGGGATGACAGTCATTGATCGTGTTGGGGCGCCGCCAAGGGAATTGCAAATACGAACTGCGTACCGACGCCCTCGGTACTGTTGACCCAGATGCGCCCGCCGTGGAATTCAATGATCGACCGGCAAATGGAGAGGCCCATTCCGAGGCCGGTCGGTTTGGTCGTGAAGAACGGGTCGAACAGCGAAGGCAGGATGTCTGCGGCAATGCCGACGCCGGAATCGGCGATTTCAAGCACAGCCTCGTTGTGCAAAATCGAGGTGTTGATCCGTAGCGTCCGGGCTCGTTCTTGCACGTTGGCCATGGCCTGGCAGGCGTTGATGATCAGATTGATGATGACTTGCTGCAGTTGCACCCGATCGCCTTTGATCAGGGCGCCGCGAGTGCCCAGTTGTGCGTGCGGGCGAACCTCGTGAAAGCAGATGTCGTGTTGCATCAGCGTCAGCGAGTCACTGACGATCTCGTCAAACACTTCGACATTGCGCTGCACCTCGCTGTGGCGCGACAAGGCCCGGATACAGGCGATGACGTCGGAGACCCTGACCGAGTTTTGAATGATCCGGTCCAGCGAACGGCGTGCTTCTTCCAGATTGGGCTCGGGACGGTTGATCCAGCGTTTGCAGGATTCGCCGCTGGTAATGACCGCTGCCAGCGGCTGATTGATTTCGTGGGCGATGGAGGCTGCCAGTTCGCCCATGGAGGTCAGGCGTGTGACGTGGGCGAGGGTGGCTTGCGAGTGAAACAGCGCCTCTTCGGACTGTTTGCTGGCGGTGACTTCCATCAGCGCGCCGGCGTATTGCGTGCGCCCGCGATGCTTGGGCAAAGGGCTGGCGATCATCTGCACATGCTTGATCCGACCATCCGGCATGACCAGTCGATGCTCGGCTTCGATGAGCTCCTGGCGGCGCGCAAATTGGTCCAGCACCTGATCGATCACCGGTAGATCATCGGGATGGGTGCGTGACTTGACCAGGGCGAGAGTCGGAGTGACGTTCGGTGGGTACTCGAAAATGCGTGAGGATTCTTCCGACCAGGACAAGGACACGCTGACCTTTTTATCGATGATGAAACCGATGCTGCCGGTGTGGCTGAGTTTCTGTGCGCCGAGAAAGAAGGCTTCCTTGCGCCGCAACGTTTCAGTGGCGCGTTTACTGCGCAGCGCCAACAGGGAAATGGTCGTCAGCGCGATCACGCACCTGACGAATCCGGCGATGCTTCTGTGATCGCGATAGCCTTGGTCGATCAGGAAGTCGGCCGTCAGGAGCGTGAGGCAACCCAGCGCAACGGCCAGGAATACCGGAACCGGGAAGATGTTCGCGGACATGAACACCAGCGTGATATAGAACAACGTCGGCGCAACGTCCAGATCAAGGTAAGCGTTGGTGATATAGATCATGCTGCCGACTGCAATGGCGGCAAGCCAGGCGAAGGCGTCTGAGCAAAGAAGTTGTGCGCGACGTTTGATGATAGACATTTATTCTTCCAGATTTTTGCTATCGGACGGCAGGTCGTGTTCTCTCGATGAAACAGGCAAATGCTATGAAGGGCGTATTAATGAAGAGGTTGAAAAGTCTGAACTTGTTTTTCAGGCATGACCGTTGTTGGCGACTGTCTGTCATTCACCAATCGTTGTATTGATTAATATTGATTTGAATAAAGATGTTATTCGAAGACTTATTCTCTGGCATCGCTGCATTGGGTCAATCGAAGTATGACTACGTATGAACGGGATATACCTAAGTGTTAGTTGTGCCGAGTCTTTCGATGCCTTGCCTGATGGCACAAACGTGCGCCATCCCGGCCCCTTGAGCCGTCCCGTTCTGGTTCATGTGGTCACCGATTGACAGGCTGCGCCGCGATGACCTCGGCCATGCGCACCAGATCGGCAAATGAGCGCGCGCCCATCTTGCGCATGGCCTGGCCTCGGTGGATTTTCACGGTGATTTCGCTGAGGCCGATCTCCCCGGCGATCTGCTTGTTCATCAGGCCTGAGGCTGCCAGCGCCATGACCGTCTGCTCACGGGGTGTCAGCGTCCCATGGCGCGCGCGCAGTTCATCGGCATGTCGCCCGGACTCGCGACGTTGCCTGTCTCGCGAATGTGCGGCGCAGACAGCATCGATCAGGTCCTGCTCGCGAAACGGTTTGGTCAGGAAGTCCACCGCGCCGGCTTTCATGGCGCGCACGGTCATGGCGATATCGCCGTGCCCGGTGATGAACACGATCGGCACGTTGATGCCGGCAGCGGCCAGTTCATTCTGGAAATCCAGCCCGCTGCTGCCTTGCAGGCGCACGTCGAGTACCAGACAACTGACGGTGTCGGGACGTTGATGTTTCATGAACTCGGCGACCGAACCGAACAGTTCGACTTTAAGGCCAATGGAGCGCAACAGGCTGCCGAGGGATTCACGCAGCGCTGCATCGTCGTCGACGATGAATACCACTGGCTCGCTGGGGTTATTGCTGATGGGATTGTTGTTCATTGCTTTTTTCCCAAGAGGTTGTGACGTTGTGGAGCTCGTCGTGGTATCGGTGAAGCCCCATCAAAAATATGCCTATCCCTCGGCCCGGGTACCTGTGTTTGCTCTTTCGAGTGTATGCCCGACCAAAGACACGGTCACGCCGCAGGTTTGGGCGGGGAGCAGATAAACGGTTCAGCATCGTAGAGGGGCAACACTCCGTCAGCTAGGACAAAAAACCCGAAAAAACGGCCATCGCAGCGGTCTATTCGCAGCCCGATGCAGCTGTCAGGTTCAAACGGTTCATACGCAAGTATCAAAACACTCACCTTACGCATGATCTCGCTGTCCCCAAGTACCACAGACGCCCGGCAGGCACGCCCTTAACCTTTACCTGCTCTCCGTCGATCTCAATGGCCGCGTGCCGGGTGGTGAACTTCATGAACAGAAATGATCTCCGTCGTGTCGACATCCATCTGCTGGTGGTCTTCGAGACGCTGATGCATGAGCGCAATGTCAGCCGGGTCGGCGAGAAGCTGTTTCTCGGCCAACCGACCATCAGTGCGGCGCTTGGGCGTTTGCGCGTGCTTTTCGACGATCCCTTGTTCGTGCGCGCGGGGAGGGTGATGGAGCCGACTGCTCGGGCCGAGGAAATTTTCGCCAATCTGACGCCGGCGCTGGATGGCGTGGTCGCGGCGTTGAGCCGTTGCCAGCCGTTTGATCCGGGCACCAGCGAAGCGACATTTCAGGTTGGCCTGTCCGACGATGTCGAATACGCGCTTCTTCCTCGACTGTTACGCCAGCTTCGTATCGAGGCACCGAACATTGCATTGGTGGTGCTACGGGTCGATGAGCAGCAGATGGCGCAGCGGCTGTTCAATGGCGAGATCGCTCTGGGGATCAGCCCTACGCTCGATCTGCCAGCCAACGCGCGACGCAAAAGTCTGCGATTGATCCGGCCGATGCTTTTGCGCTCGGACACGCGGCCGGGCCTGCTGGCACTCGATGAGTTCTGCGAGCGACCGCATGCCATCGTGTCGTCCATGGGCAAGGTCAAGGATGACACCGACCATGCCCTGGATCTGCTGGGGCGTCGGCGCAAAGTGGTGCTGGCGGTGCCGCAGTTCAGCGCCTTGCCAAGACTGTTGGCGCAAAGCGACATGCTGGTCATCGTGCCGGATTATGTGGCGAAGGCCATGGCCTCCGTGGAGGATATCAGGGCCGAACCGGCCCCTCTGTTACTGCCATCGCGGGAGCTTTCCATGGTCTGGCGCGCGGCTGCGCACAACGATTGTGCTCAACGTTGGCTGCGTTCGCGTTGCCAGGCGTTTTTTGGCACACCGCTTGAGTTGCAGGTAGTGCCCAGGTTGCGCCAGGCGTTGCCCCTCGATCAGACGTTGACGATCGCCCGGTAGGAAATGGCAATGGCTGTGTCAATCGCCCAATAAAAAAGCTCCGACTGGGTCGGAGCTTTTCTTTTTAGAGGGTCGTACGTGATTTGTCGTGAGGACGCGGCCCCGGAGCATCACGCATTGATAAACGCCAGAAGGTCTGCGTTGATGGTGTCGCCGTTCGTGGTGCACATACCATGGGGCTGGCCGGGATAGGTTTTCAGCGTGCCGTGCTTGAGCAGTTTGATGGACAGATGGGCCGAATTCGCGATGGGCACGATCTGGTCATCTTCGCCGTGCAACACCAGAGTCGGCACCTCGATGTTTTTCAGGTCATCGGTGAAATCGGTTTCGGAGAACGCGCTGATGCAGTCGTACTGCGCCTTGATCCCGCCGTTCATGCCCTGACGCCACCAGTTTTCGACAATCGCTTCAGACACCTTGGCGCCGGGACGATTGAAACCGTAGAAAGGCCCGCTCGGGAAGTCACGATAAAACTGGCTGCGGTTCTGCGCGAGTGCTTTGCGCAATCCGTCAAACACATCCATCGCGAGGCCACCGGGATTTTTTGCGGTGCGCAGCATGATGGGGGGCACGGCACCGATCAGCACGGCCTTGGCCACCCGCCCGCGTCCATGACGCGCCACGTAGCGTGCCACTTCACCGCCGCCGGTGGAGTGGCCGATGTGGACGGCGTTGCGGATGTTCAGGTGCGCCATCAACTCGGCAACGTCGGCGGCGTAGGTGTCCATGTCGTTGCCACTGGCCGTCTGGGAAGATCGCCCATGGCCACGTCGGTCATGGGCGATGACGCGGAAGCCCTTGCCGAGGAAAAACAACATTTGCGCATCCCAGTCATCACTGGAAAGGGGCCAGCCGTGGTGGAACACGATCGGCTGCCCTTGACCCCAGTCCTTGTAGAAAATTTGCGTGCCATCCTTGACGGTGAACATTCCCGAGCCACTGCCGTTGCCGGCGCTTTTGCTGACCCCTGACGCGGAAGTCGGTGTCTGCTGTGTGGCCAGCGCCGGCAATGCCATCGCCAGGGTTGCGGCCATGGCCCCGGTCGTGATCAAGCCACGACGCGTGGTCCCGTTTTTCTCGTCAGTCATTTTGAACACCCATTGAGTTGTTTAAGTCGCACAGGCGGCAAGGGCTGCTGCCTTGGCCGAAGGCAATCTTTGGGCAAAGGAGAGCCGCTGAAAACCAGACATGGGTTTTCGAAATTAACGCTTTGGTATGTAGGGCGTGGCGGGAGGAATCCTGGCGGGGTTGGCGCGTCCCTGCGCCAGAACAAGTCAGAAGCTGTACTTGGCCGTCAACATCATGTTGCGCGGGGTGCCGTAGCTGTCGCCGCCGTAACTGACGGAGTTGGCGATGGCGGAATAGTACTTGCGGTCGAAGATGTTGTTGGCGTTGAGTTGCAGATCGAGGTTCTCATTGACCCGGTAGCCGGCCATCAGGTCGGTCACGGCGTACGCACCTTGCTTGAGGCGGTAGTTGCCGCCATCGAGCAGTTCGATGTCGTTGTACATGCGGCTCTGCCAGGAAATGTTGCCGCCCACGCGCAGTTTTTCCAGCGGGCCCTGGAAGTCGTAGCGGGTGGTCAGTTTGAACAGGTGTTCCGGCGTGTCAGTGTCGAACTGCTTGTTCACGTTCTGCGGATTCGCTTCGTCCTTGATGGTATGAGTGCGGGCGTAGGTGTAGCCGCCGCCGATCTGCCAGTTGTCGGTGAGCGCGCCTTGCAGTTCCAGGTCGATACCCTGGCTGCGAATTTCGCCGGAGGCTTCATAGCAGGACGACTGCGGGCAGTTCGGCACGAACACCTGCACTGCGCGGTTTTCCTGATCGACCCGGAATACGGCGAGGCTGGCATTCAGCGCGCCGCCCAGGTATTCGCCCTTGATGCCGACCTCGTAGTTCTTGCCCACGATCGGTTTGACCGGGCTGCCGGAGGTGTCCTTGTTGCTTTGCGGCGTGAAGATGTCGCTGTAGCTGGCGTAGATCGAGTGATGGTCGTCCAGTTCGTAGATCAGGCCGGCATAACGGGTGACGTTGCGGGTGACCTTGTAGTCGCCGTCGCCATCACGGTTGTCGTAGTCGTACCAGTCCAGACGTCCGCCGAGGATCAGCTTCAGCGGGTCAGCCAGGCTCAGGCGGGTGGTCAGGTACACGCCGTCCTGAGTCGTGACTTCACGCGTGTTGTTGGTGTGGACGAAGTCCGGCTTGCCGGCGTTGATCGGCCAGTTGGTGTCGTACGGCGAATAGTTGTGGGTGGTCAGGTCGTAGATGCGTTTGCTGGCGCCGACCACCAATTCATGGCTACGTCCGAAGGCCTCGAACGGGCCGCTGAAGAAGGCGTCCAGACCGGCCTGGTTTTCATCGGCCCTTGACTGGTAAACCGTGCGGGCCAGGGTGTTGTTGACCCAGCGCGACTGGTACGAACCGGAGAACAGCGCGTCCTGTTCGGAGTAGTTGGCATTGACCTGCAGCTTCCAGTCATTGGCCAGTTGCTGCCGGATCTCGGCGAAGACGGTGTTGATCTCCTGATCCTTGTTCTCCCAATAGGTGCCGGGGTTGTAGGAGCGCGGCAGATCGAGGTGATGACCGTCGAGACCGATCATCGACGAGCCCCAGAAGTAGTTGGTTTTGTCTTTCTGGTTGGAGAAACCGAAGGTCAGCGTGGTGTCATCGCTCAGGTCGGCTTCGGTGACGGCGTAGAACAGGTTGTGTCGCTCGCCCACGTCATCGATAAAACTGTTGGCGTCGCGATAGGACGTGACCACCCGGCCGCGCAGGGTGCCGCTGTCATTGAGTGGGCTGGAAGCATCGAGTTCGCCGCGATAGTTGTCCCACGTCCCGGCAGCGCCGGTGAGGGTGACACGCTGCTCGGCCAATGGCCGTTTACGGACCAGGTTGATCGCTGCCGAAGGGTTGCCGGAACCGGTGACCAGACCGGTCGCGCCCCGAACGACCTCGACCCGATCAAACATCGCCAGATTCGGCTGGGAGCCGAGTTTCACGCCGTTGTAGCCGCTCGGAATGCCGTCGTACATCAGGTTGTCGATGTCGAAACCCCGGGCTTTGTAGGACTGCCGGCCGGGGCCGTCGGAGTAGTTGAGGAACAGCCCCGGCGTGGCGTTGACCACGTCATTGATGCTGGTCATCGCCTGATCGTCCATGCGCTGGCGGGTGATCACGGTGACGGCCTGCGGCGTTTCGCGCAGGGTCAACGGCAGTTTGGTGGCGGTGGCCATGGTGCCGGTGGTATAGGAGTCGGAGCCTTCGGTGGTGCTGCCCAGTTGGGTGGAAGTGATGGCGGTTGCGCCGAGTTCGAGGGTGGCGGGTGGAGCGGTGTCCTGCGTCTCGCGCGTTTCATCGGCCAGCGCCGGTGTCATGACGGCCATGCAGATGGCCATGGACAGAAGGTTGCGTGACGGGTTGAAACGATGTTGCGAGGTAGGACGCGACATGAAATTTCCCTGATTTTAAATAGCAAATAAAGAGCAGTTGAGAATCATTGCCAATAATTGTGTCAGGGTTTTTTACAGCGACAAAGCGATTCGTGAAAAAAATGTGAAATCGCGTTCGCGAAAAAACAAAACGCCCGAGGCACTGCCTCGGGCGTTTGAGGATGAAACCGGCGTGACCTGTTTCAGATCAGGCGCAGGGTGACATCGATATTGCCGTGAGTGGCCTTGGAGTAGGGGCAAGTCTGGTGCGCGGCTTCCATCAGCGCCTGGGCGACCGAAGGCTCCAGCCCCGGCAGGCTGACATTCAAACGGGCCCGCAGGAAAAACGCATCGCCGGTCTTGCCCAGATCGATTTCGGTTTCTACCGCCACATCAACCGGCAGTTTGAGCTTCAGCGACGCGGCCGCTTTGCCCATGGCGCCGATGAAGCAGGCTGACCAACCTGCCGCCAGCAGTTGTTCCGGGTTGGTGCCGCTGCCGTGCGAACCGGGTGGTGACAGTTTGATGTCCAGATTGCCGTCCGAACTGCGCGAAGCGCCATCGCGGCCGCCGGTTGTGCGGGTCTTGCCGGTGTACAGCACGGTGTCGATTTGATTGATCATGAATTGCTCTGCCTGAGTGAGTGAGGGAGTCGGAACGTCAGGTTCCGATGGCCCACACTTTTGCATCGGCATGTACCTGGGATGTGTCGTGCCAAGGGAGGTTATGTATCGTTGTGTAGCCCAGGCCCGGCAGCCTGGGAAATGGATTTGCTGGAGTGGTCGCGGGCAGTGTTTCGAGTTCTCGCAGATCCTGGCCCTGAGCACCAGCAACTACTCGAAACCCCGGATAAAACTGCGCTCGTCGAAGCGGAAGTGTATCGATGGTACAACCTCTTTTTTCCGTGGTCGCGCGGCGTGGCTTCCCAATCGGAGGGCGCCATAAAACCTTTGTACGACGCATTGGCCATGCGCCTCGACCCGGCCTCGCCGTCGGGAATCTCGTGGATTTACGTGCATGAAAGCGAGCACGAGACGTCATTCGCCTAAGGTGCTCGATTACCCGGTCGCGGTGTTCAGCGCCGCGACCGGCTTGCTTGGTGTTACCCAGCAGGGCAGCCCCGTCAATAGACCCGTCAACTGTCGTCGCGAACTTGCATAAGCGCGAACCCCAGCAGATTCCCTGGCTCGTCAGTTCGTGTCGTCATCACCTTGAAATATCTCTGCGTAAAGTCGCGCGACTGTAGGGGTAAGGTTATGAGCGGAAGGAATCAGAAAGTCGGCGTGTGGGGCGAGGCGTTTTACGTAGATCACTTCGTAAATCCTGCGCACGATTCCGGGCGCTGTTTCTTCCTGATCGAGGCCTGGCATTATCCCAACGGCCTTGTAACCGGCTTGCTCCAGGGCTTGTTGCATATATGGCGTGCGGGTTGTTGCCATGCCATAGATCAGCCCCGCACCGATGAACCTGCCGATTTTTTCTCCCAGGTCCTGCGCCGCAACGGCCAGACTGGCTTGCCTATGCGGTTTGGCTACCGCGCCGACCCTCCCGAAAATAACGTCAGCACCGTCAATTTTTTCCCAAGTGGCGATAGCGACAATCTCATCGTTCTGGCGAACGACTATGGCGATTATTCTTGGCTCCGGATCGTCTTCGAGCACCACGTTGTCTGCGTAGAACTGCGGGTCCAGAAATGGGCTTCCCAACCCCACCGAAATGGAGGGAAACCATGCGCGAAAAAAATCTGTCGCGACATTGATCTCCTCACGTTTCAGGTAATCCCAACTGTAGCCGGAGGGTAAATCGGTAAAGCTGCGAATTTGCTCGATCGTTGGCCATTTCATGCGGTTCTGCTCGTCTGATTGCTTCGATAAGTGGCGCCGGGGTCAGGCCCACCTCATCGGTACAGCGAAACCGTTCCGCGAGCAGGTGGATGAGGGCGGCGTCGATATTGTCGATGGTTTTCCTGAATGTTGTGAGTTGACGCGCGATGTCGGAGTTTTCCATGAATGACCTCGTGGCAGGTGTTCGAAAGAGCTTCTCAATGATTCGTCTGCTGAGCGAAAACCGACCAGTCCTTGTCGCCATGCCCCCGGGCTACCGCCGACGTCATTTTCAATCGCACGGCATCCGCCGCTGGCAGTTCCAGCCCCTTGAGACGACCCGCATCGATCGCCAGATTTATATCCTTGAGGCCAAGCGACAGTTTGAAACCCGGTTCAAAATTGCTGGTGACGATGTTCCGCCCGTAGCGTTGATAACTGGGGCAGGCGAACAGGGTCTGGGTCATGAGATTGATGAAAATCGAAGGACTCAGTCCGTGGCGTTGAACGAGTCCGCTGGCTTCGCCCAGCGACTGGATGGCTTGGGTGATCATCATGTTGCCGGCGATTTTCGCGATACAGGCCTGTTCAGGTTGGTCGCCCAGATACCAGGTGTTTTTCCCGAGCAGGTCGAACAGCGGTTGGACGGTCGAGGCCGCTGCCTGCGGTCCGGCCGCCAGGATATTCAGCTCGCCCTTGGCCGCCACGGCAGGCACCCCGAAGACCGGTGCCGCGATCAATGGCATGCCGACGGCGTCATGTTCGCGCTGCAACTCCAACATCAGCGAAGGCGACAAGGTCGACATCACGACATGCACGCAAGCTTTGTCTGCAGTTTCCAGAGCAGCGCTGGAGAGCAGCACTTGTCTGACGGCGGCATCATCGGCCAGAAGAGTGATGACCACTTCTTGCTGGAACGCCGAGGCTGGGGATTCGAGAGCGCTGATGCCTTCAAGATCCTTGATCGCCGCGTAATTGCGGTTCCATGCAGAGACGTGATGGCCAGCGCGGACGAGCAGTGGAATGATCGCTCTGCCCATGCTTCCCACTCCGATAAAACCAATCTTCATTTGCAGTCTCCGGTTGGTATTCGACGACGGTGAATGCAGACAAGTATGTCGGGCACGGGATTGCTACGGCACTGCCATTGCTGCACTCTCACTGTTCATTTTTGTACGGGGGCAGAGCATGGACTGGAGTGATGTGCGGGTCTTTCTCGCGATTGCCCGAAGCGGGTCATTGGGCGCCGCCGCCAAGCTGTTGGGGGTCAGCCATCCGACCGTGGGGCGGCGCTTGCAGGTGTTGGAACAGTCCAGTGGCCAGCCCGTTTTCCTGCGTACCAACCAGGGTCTGGTCCTGACCGAAAGCGGAGAAAAGCTGCTCAGCCTCGCGCAGGAAATGGAGCAAAGTGCGTTGGCCATCGAAAGACGCCTGGCGGGGGACAGCACACAGCCCGAAGGTGTGTTGCGCATTTCCTGCGCGGACTGGTTCGCCTGTTATGTGCTGGCCCCGGTGCTGACTGAACTGGTCCGGCGCTATCCGTTGATCGTGCCTGAGGTGATCGCCGGGCATCGATTGTTTGACCTGGCTCGCCGCGACGCCGACATCGCGTTTCGAATCGTTCCGTTCACCGAGCCCGATATCGTGCACCGCAAGCTGATCTCCCTGACTTACGGGTTATACGCAGCCGTTGGATCTGCTGACCCTGAGCCACAGGGCGACGGGCTGGGGCTGATCACCATGAGTGTTGCCCAGTCCCATTATCCCGATGTGCAGTGGCTGCAGCAGCGTTACCCTCTGGCGCGTACCGTGTTTACCAGTAGCAGCCGCACAGTCCAGGCGCAAATGTGCGCGCAGGGGCAGGGCGTCGCGGTATTGCCCCGCGCGTTGGGCGACAGGTTGACGGCGCTGCGACTGATCGATTCGGATGAACCACCCCCAGGCCGCGACATTTGGATGGGCTACCACCAGGACATGCGCCAGATGGACAGTCTGCGCGCGCTTGCCGACCTGGCCTCCGTCATGATCGGCACTCAGGCAGGCGGTTGATTCACGCTGCCGGCTGCATGACCACCGTTTGGGGCTATGCAGCAGGTTGACGTGCCAGGGTCAGGCTCAGTCCTGCGCCTGCCGCCAGACACGCAGCGATGCACAGTATGGCGACGGTGAAGGCGTGGGTGACGGCCGCCGCATCCGTGTTCGTGCCCAGAAGCGTGTAAAAGATGCCACCGATGATCGCCACGCTCAGCGACGTGCTGATTTGCAAGGTGGAACTGGTGATGCCCGCAATCATGCCGGAATACGCCGGTGCCACGCGTCCCGTGATCATGCGCATCAATGTCGGAAGGGCCAGTCCTTGTCCGAAGCCGATCAGAAAGAGAATCACGGCAAGGGACAGCGCAGAGGGCGTGACGGCCGCCGGTGTGCGCGCCACGAGCCAGGCCAACAGCACAAAACCCAGCACTTCGAGTGCCATTCCGAAGGGATTCACATAAGACCCCAGCAAACGCCGGAACTGATGGGTGGCGAGCGGACCCAGCAAGAAACCAGCGCCGAATGGCAGAAAGACCAGGCCTGCACTGAGTGGGCTCGTATGCAGGGCTCCCTGTAAATAAATGGAAAACAACAGGAAGAACACGCCGATCGCGTAGAAGGTCAGCGCGACCAGCAATGCGCGACCCAGCCCGGGCGCACGCAGTGCAGCAGGGCTCAGCAACGGCGCGCCTTGCGCCTGATACAACCGGGTTTCGTAGCGCCAGAACAGCCAGGCCAGCAGTGGCGCCGCTGCCAGCGACAGCCAGGCCCACAACGGCCAGCCTGCTTCACGTCCCTCGATCAGTGGAACGATCAGCGCCGCAAGCGTCACCATCGACAACAGCGTTCCTCCCAGATCCAGCTTGCTGGGCTGGAGGGCGCGGGTTTCCTTGACCACAGGGATGGCGATCAGGATGACCAGCAACGCAATCGGTAGATTCACCAGAAATATCGCCCGCCAGCCCAGGTTCATCAGATTGAGCGAAATCAGAATCCCGCCTAGCGCCTGGCCGATTACCGACGCCAAGCCAAACACCGCGCCATACAGGCTCAGCGCCAAGGCCTTTTCGGACTCCGGAAATATCGCCTGCACTGAGGCGAGTGCCTGAGGCGCCATGATGGCTGCCGTCACGCCTTGCAGCGAGCGTCCGGCGATCAACACCCAGGGGGACTCGGCGACACCGCAGATCAGTGAGGCAACAGCAAAACCAATCAGGCCAACGAAGAACATTTTCATGCGACCAAAGATGTCCCCAAGGCGCCCACCGGTGATCAGTGTCACGGCATAAAGGGCTGCATACGAAGAGATGATCAACTGTTCAGCGGAGGAGGCTGTGCCCAGCGATTGCTGAATCGAGGGCAGCGCTACGTTGACGATAAAAAAATCCAGCGGCGGCAAGAATGCACCGACCAACAATATGGCGAACATCAGCCAGCGCCGCGGTTCCGCCAGAGCTACTTCTTTGTGAGGCATAAGGTCTCCTTTCTGGAACCCTTCGGTTCCGGAATATTCTCGATTGCGGGTCATGCTTTTAATCAGCTGACCTCAATCTAAACGATCATCCCTTCGCTGACGCCTCACATAAATGAACGGCCAATGTTCATTTATGGCAGTGCCGCTGCGCGCCTGACTCCTCGCAAAATGGCCGCACTTTGGTTCCAGTCGAGCCATACAACCGAGATTGAGGAGTCAGTTATGTCAGGTAAATTCGCTGATCAGGTTGCCGTCGTTACCGGCGCGTCCACCGGGATCGGGTTTGCGATTGCACTCGCACTCGGATGCTCTTTGATAATCTTGCCGCGTGTACCTTCAATGGCGAAAAAAGCGCTATCTGCTCTGATGTTATCGGCACAGGGGGACTGAATGCGTTCGCCATCGCAGTGGCTCTGTCGCCTATAACCATCACCTGGGCACCGACCGAGATTGTTCGAGCGCCACTGCGTTCGCCTGGAATAAGGGCTTTTCGCCGTCGCAATCCCTCTTCAGCCGATTAGGAGCGCACTGCTCAGAGGTGTTCCCCACACCCGTTGAAGGTGCCCATCAAGGGCACCGTTTTTCAGCTATATCCCCCCCTGTGGTCATACTTGAATCAAGTCTTCAGGTCGCATCGTCAAAATGATTTTCCCGACGTTCTGTGAAGATTCCATCCGGCGGTGAGCATCGGCAGCCCTTGAGAGCGCAAACGTGCAATCGACAACCGGCTCAAGGCTTCCGGCACCCTCGAAGCGATCAAGCCAGTGCTCGCGGAAACGCTTGATCATGTCGTGCTTCTCCGGTTGCGTGCGCGACTTCATGACCGTACCGATGATTTGCAAGTGGCGGTAAAGGATGTCCTCCAGCGCCACCGTGACGTTCCCGCCACCGGCGAGAATCCCGACCTGAACCAAGCGACCGCCCCGTGCAAGGGATGCAATATTGCGGGCGAAGTAGGGTTCTCCGATAAAGTCGATGATCACATCGACGCCGCGATCCTGGGTTTTATCGGCGATCACTTCAGCGAAGTCCTGCGTCTTATAATCGATCGCCACGTCAGCGCCCAAATGCTCGACACGCGCCAACTTGCTGCCTTCGGTTGTCGCATACACCGTGGCGCCGGTGGCGTAAGCCAACTGCACAGCGGCAGAACCGACGCCGCCAGCCGCCGCGTGAATCAACACTGAATCGCCAGCCTTGAGCCGAGCCAGATGCATCATTGCTTCATGGGCCGTGACGAAGACCTCGGGAATGGCTGCCGCGTGTACATAATCAAGCTGCGCGGGGATGTGCATGGCCATGCGGTAATCGATGCGGGCCAACTCGGCGTAGGCACCGCCGCCGACCACGCCCATGACTCGATCTCCTACCTCGAACCCTGTAACCGCACTCCCTTTGCCGATCACTTCGCCGGCGATTTCCAGGCCGATGATCAGGGAGTCACCGAAGTTCGGATGGCCGTACCCACCGGTCCGGTGAGTCAGGTCCGCACGGTTCACCCCGGCGGCATAGACACGCACCAGCAGGTCGTCAGGACGGACTTCAGGATTGGCGACCTCTACTAATTCCAGGACGTCTGGCGCACCAAACTGCTTGATGTTGATGGCTTTCATTCAATTGTTCTCCGTTTCGCTGAACGTGGCGTTGGCGATCGCCGATGCGGTAATGGCGCCAGGCAAGCCCACATAGAAAGCCAGGTGCGTGATCGCTGCTTCCATTTCGTCGCGGGTCACTCCGTTGCCAGCCGCCCGGCGCAAGTGGGCAGGCAACTCTTCCGAGTGACCACCGGCTATCAAGGCCGCCACGGTGATCAGGCTACGGTCGCGCGGGGACAGCGCCGGGTCACTCCAGATCTGCGGATAAAGCGTCGAGTCGACGAATTGCGACAGCTTCGGCGTGAACGCGCGCGCTGCTTCGCGAGGGCTGCTGAAATCGAGCTTGGACATGGGCGAGTTCCTTAAACCTGGCTGATGAATTTGTGGGTGAGATAGTGCTCGATGCCTTCAATGCCGCCTTCGGAGCCGTGACCGCTTTCTTTCATGCCGCCGAACGGGAGCTCGGTTGCGACGATGCGATATTGGTTGATGCCGATCATCCCGGCCTCCAATCCGTCAGCGACATCAATGGCCGTGCGCGCGTTGGAGGTGAACGCGTAGGCCGAGAGTCCGTAGGGCAGGCGGTTGGCTTCCTGCAGCCCATCGGCCAGTTCATCGAACGGCATCAGTACGGCAATGGGGCCGAAGGGTTCTTCGTGCATGACGCGGGCGTTCATCGGCACATCTGCCAGAACCGTGGGTTGGAAGAAGTAGCCTTCGCCTGACAAGGCTTCACCACCGACCAATACCCGTGCACCTTTCTCGACGGCATCGGCGACCAGTTCTTCCATTTTTGCCAATTGCCTTGGGTTGGCCAGGGGGCCGACCTGAGTGTCCGGATGCAGGCCGTCACCGATCCTCAGGGCTTCGGTCGCCGCGACAAAATGATCGACGAAGGCTTGATAGGCGCCACGCTGGATCAGAAACCGAGTGGATGAAATGCACACCTGCCCGGTGCCGCGAAAGCGGTTGGCGACGCCTTCGATAGCGGCTTTTTCAATGTCGGCATCCTCGAACACCAGCACCGGTCCGTGCCCCCCCAGTTCAAGGGTGATGGGCTTGACGCCTTCAGCAGCTCGCGCAGACAGCAAACGACCGATGGGCACCGAACCGGTGAAGGTCACTTTGCGAATGACTGGCGAGGCGATCAGATGGCTGGACACTTGGTCCGGTACGCCAAAGACCACTTGCAACACACCCTTGGGCAATCCTGCATCGTCGAGTGCACGCGCCAGGGCCAACGCTGTGGAGGGACTTTCTTCACCAGGTTTGAGAATGACGCTGCAACCGGCGGCCAGCGCTGCCGAGAGCTTGCGTGCCGGGGTAATGGCCGGAAAATTCCACGGTGTAAATGCGGCCACTGGGCCGATAGCCTGGCGTTTGACCAGTTGCAATACGCCTGGCCGGTTGGCCGGGACCACACGGCCATCGATACGCCGTGCGCTTTCGGCGAACCATTCGAAATACTCTGCCGCGCGGGTCACTTCATCCAGGCTTTCACCCAGCGGTTTACCTTCCTCCAGGGTCATCTGCGCGGCAATCTGCGGTGCACGTTCGAGGATCAGGTCGGCGGCACGCTTGAGGATCCTGGCGCGTTGGTCAGGTACGGTCTGGCGCCACTGCTCGAAGCTCAGGCGAGTCACTTCCAAGGCGTGATCAAGATCGCCTGCGGTGGCAAGTGGGACGCGCCCGATTTCCCGGCCGGTAGCCGGGTTAACGACGGCGGCAGTATCGCGCCCGTCGGCACTGATCCATTCACCCCCGATGAAAAGATAAAGCGGATCGTAGGAAATCTTCATGATTGTGCCCTTCAGTTGGTTGTCGGAGATTCGTATCAAACCCGGCGCCTGTTCAGGCGGCCTGTGCAACCAAGTCTATGGAAGGAGCGCCCATCGATTTAGACGGGCCAGAGGGAATGATTGTTGTCGCCAGAGGTAATATCGAGCCTCGGGCCGAACGTGTAGCATCCGGAAAAAATGCGCGTTATCACGGGTGAGCGTCAGATCTACAGGAAGGTCGCGATGGATAAGCTTTCGAACATGTCGGTGTACATAAAGGTTGTCGAGATGGGCAGTTTTACGGCCGTGGCCAATCATCTGGATTCAACGGTCGGTAACGTATCGCGTGCGGTCTCTGCGCTGGAAAACGTGCTCGATACGCGCCTGTTGCAGCGCTCGACCCGACGCCTCTCGGTCACCGATGCGGGGCGACGGTTCTACGAGCGCTGCACGAAAATTCTGGCTGACCTGGAGAGTGCCGAAGCCGAAGCCAGCAATGCCGCGCTGGAGCCTCGGGGAACACTGAGGGTACATTGCGTCCCTGGACTGGCTCGGCATCTGGTCACCGGGGCTGTACTGGAATACCGCCAGCAATTTCCTGAAGTGACCGTGGATTTATTGCTCTCGCAACGCATGCCTAACCTGTTGGAAGACCAACTGGATGTCTCGATTCTGATCGCCCGCGCGCTCCCCGATTCGGCGTATGTCAGCCAGAAGATCGGTGTCAGCCATTGTGTGCTGGTGGCGTCGCCAGATTACCTGGCACGGCATGCGGCCCCGCAGACGCCTGAAGATCTGCGCGATCACCAGTGTCTGTTGTTAAGTACCGTGGACTATGTGCGGGATGAGTGGCAGCTAAAGAGCAAAGCGGGGGACGCGACATTCGTCCCGACAGGGCCAAGTTTCAGCGTCAACGATATGGATGCGATGGCGCATGCGATTCGAGAGAGTGCGGGGATTGGCTTGCTGGCCGGGTTCACGGCCATCGACGATTTGCGTTCCGGCAAGCTCATGCGGGTTTTGCCTGACTACCATACCTATGAGCGCAACGTGTACGCCGTTTATACCTCCCGGCAGTTTGTCGATGCGAAAATCACCCGGTTTATTGAAGCGCTGAAAGATCGTGTTGGCAGTCAACTGGCAGCCACGGCCAAAGAACTTATCGATTGAAATGCCGCAGGGCAGAAAGTGATTTGCGCCTCGATGAACAACGCTTCGAGGCGCAATGATCGGCGAACAGGTTGCTTTCCTTGGCTGCGTGGCGGCACGACTGCGCATACATCTGGCACCGGGTCTTCAGAGATGACCTTACGGCCCTGTCCTCTACAGACCGCACTCTACAAGGGGCCTGCTTTGAGTTATGGAACGGACGTCGCTCACATCGCTGATCTCTGACGCGCATTTGGGCGAATGTCGCAAAACTGGAATTCCCCGATCCGTTCGGCGAGCGGCTCGTCACCTTTCTCAAGCGCTTCCAGTTTTGCTTTTTCCCGCGCCGCGTCCCGATGCTTCGAAGTCGGGTATGTCGAGCATGTCGGAGTGCTGGTACATCCCGTTTTCATCGCGCACAACCGGGGCCGGCTGAATCAGTTTTATCGTTTCCATGGGCGAGCTCGTCCTTGACGCTATAACGGCTGACTGTGAAGGAGAGGGGGATTTCTCTTTCGTATCTAACCTATAGGGTTAGTGCCATACTGATTTCATAGGAATAGCGGCTCGTAATTCCGAGCCAGCCCTAATCGGTTAGCGTGTCCTAATGAAGGCTTATGATGATTTTCGCTTCAAATCCCATCAACATCTGATCGATCTGGAAGCCACAACAAATCATCTGATGATGCTGGTCGTGTCAGATGAGATGACCGGCAAAATTTGGGAGGATGCGCTGAGCAGGCAAAAGTGTTCCTACGCAGCCTGGATCGCGTTTGCAGACAGCCTGACGTGTCCAGACGTGCCAGCCATCGACGAAGAACTTATCGATGAGTCTTCCAGCAATAATTTCTTAAAACCCACTCAGTAAGAGTTTTCGCGCTGATGAGTTCATCTTGTTCATAGGATGCGGAATGTAATGTGATGCATACTCGATCACCGAAATTGGAGATCAGAAATGCGCACACGTGGAAGCGTTTATTGGGGTTGGGCCAATCCCGAGATCCATTTTCGAAACAAGGATGAAATACTCCCGGACGGGAAGCTGGTAAACGTGCAAGTTCGCACGTCCAAAACTGGCGACGTTCAGCTGTTTCTGGGGGTATACGGGCAAGCCGGCACCATGCTCCTGGAGGAGGGTTTCGATTCCCGACCGGGCGAAACGATGACCGGTGCAATGGAGTGGGGGTTCGAGCGAGCTAAAGAGTTCATCGCAATGATGAGCCAAACCGCACCAGCACTTGGATCTGAAAGCCTTCCTCGCAGACGATCGCGTCAAGCCATTTGAACCTCTAACGTCACTGCTGCGGATGCGCCTGATTCAGGCGGCATCCCGCTGCGGTTGCTCTTGACGGAGCGCCTGCTGAAGCGCGAGGACGATTCGCCCAAGGTAGGCGTAGTCGTGGATTCGACGTCAACGTTGCCGGCAGCCTGACGCCTGAATGGCGGGTAATAGGTGACTATGCGTATGTCGATGCCGAGGTGATCAGGGACAACGTGCTGCGCTCAGTCTCGCGGCTGATGAACATCCCGAATAACAGCTTCAACCTTCTGAATATCGAAGTGAAAAACCTGTTCGACCGAGATTATGAAGAGGGCGCATTTGGCAACATCTATGCCTGTCCGGGGGCGCCGCGAACCGTGCAAAGTCGGTAATACCTACATCTTGTACCGTGCAGTGCTGGTAGACGCCTCACCTGCCGCGTTATTGCAGCAGGTGAGGCAATTTGCGCCGGCTGTAGCGGCCGCATACGCAGCACTGATTTGTGGGCGGATCTGATAAACCGCTGAGCAAGTTGCGGAAACTGGCGAAAAAATGTGGAAATGATCCTTAGACAGAGGAGAATTTTTCCTGAAAGCCAGAAACGACAAAGCCCTGAATAATCAGGGCTTTGTCGTATCAAATATGGCGGAGGCGATGGGATTCGAACTCATGGACCTGTTACAGTCGACGGTTTTCAAGACCGTTGCCTTAAACCACTCGGCCACACCTCCGTTGCGTTGCGGGCGCCATAATACCTGAATGAAACACACTGTCAAACTCTGTGCATGGCTTGTTACAGAGCGTCTGTTATGATCTTTGCGACTGAACGTTTCAAACCAACAGGAGTGTCGCCATGCGCGAACAGGATTACGCAGTTCACAACAGCGTGCAGGCTGAGCAGCTAGAGGTTAGCCGCGTCCTGCGCAACACTTACGGTCTACTGGCGCTCACCCTCGCATTCAGCGGTGTGATGGCGTTCGTAGCCCAGCAGATGCGGGTCGGCTACCCGAACATTTTCGTGGTGCTGATCGGTTTCTACGGGCTGTTCTTCCTCACCAACAAGCTTCGTGATTCCGCCTGGGGCCTGGTGTCGGCGTTTGCCCTGACCGGTTTCATGGGTTTCCTGCTCGGCCCGATCCTCAACCGTTACCTGGGCATGCAGGGCGGCGCTGAAGTCGTAAGCTCCGCATTCGCGATGACCGCACTGGTGTTTGGTGGTCTGTCGGCCTACGTGCTGATCACCCGCAAGGACATGAGCTTCCTCGGTGGTTTCATCACCGCCGGTTTCTTCGTCCTGCTGGGCGCGACGCTGGCGAGCATGTTCTTCCAGATCAGCGGTCTGCAACTGGCGATCAGCGCAGGTTTCGTACTGTTCTCGTCGGTCTGCATCCTGTTCCAGACCAGCGCCATCATCCATGGCGGCGAGCGCAACTACATCATGGCGACCATCAGCCTGTATGTATCGATCTACAACCTGTTCGTCAGCCTGTTGCAGATCTTCGGCATCATGAGCCGCGACGACTGATCGCTGCACCGCTATAAACAGAAAACCCGCGAAAGCGGGTTTTTTGTTGCCTGCGAAAAAGAGAGCAGGCGATCAATTGATCACGATGCTGCCATCAGCCTGTTGCTTATAGATCGTGTAGGGCAACAGCAATGTATCGAGCACTCCCGACACGGCCGCATCGACCAGCAGGCCCGGCGTCGCGTTCTTGTAGTTGAACGCATCGACGTCATCCGGCTTTTCGGCGTGCAGCAGGCAGAAGTCGTACGTCACGCCACTGTAGATGCGCGGTACGGCGCCGCAGTAGGATTTGTTAGCCTTCAACTGCTCGGTGGAATGCTTGTCACTGAATGCTACGGTCTGCACCGTCCCGCACCCAGCCAGCATCAACGCCGCCAGCATCATTGCCTGAATTTTCATGCCGCCAATCCTTCGCCGGAAAAACTCAATCTTCGCCGCTTATCCCATCGGCGGCAATCGACGTTTCACCGGGGTCTTCTTGACGATCGCGGTATTGGTTTCCGCCAGGGTATTCAGCCGGTCGAGCAGGGTATCGAGCTGCTCCATCGAGCGCACATGCAGACGAGCGATAAAACAATCCTCGCCAGTAACCTTGTCGCATTCGGTGAATTCGGGAATCGACAGGATCTGCCGCTCGACTTCCTGCAATTGCCCCGGCAATGGCCGTACCCGGACAATCGCCTGCAACTGATAACCGAAGCACTTCGGGTCGATCTCCACGGTGTAGCCCTTGAGCACACCGCGTTCTTCCAGGCGGCGCAAGCGCTCGGCCACGCTGGGCGAGGACAGCCCGCTGATCTGCGCCAGCGCCTTGAGCGAGCGCCGCGAATCCTCCATCAAGGCCCCGATCAGGATCTGGTCGATATCGTCGGTCATACAAAACTCCTGCATTAGGCGAATGGCTCAAACCACCCTTGATAAAAAAGGCAGAAATCGAGTGTAGCCTGCTTTTTGCGCTGGAGAAGCCTCGGTCTCGCTTGGCATACTTTTGCCACACATTAAGGAGATTGATGATGGACAAAACAATCCGTCGCGGCTCATTCGAAATGACCGCCGCCATGCTGATATCCGGGACGATCGGCTGGTTCGTGCTGGTGTCCGGGCAACCGGTGCTGGACGTGGTGTTCTGGCGCTGCGTGTTCGGCGCCGGGACTTTGTTGCTGATCTGCGCCGCTTTCGGCTTCCTGCGGTCAGGCATTCTGACCCGCGCCACATTCCTGCTTGCTGTGCTCAGTGGGGTGGCGATTGTCGGCAACTGGGTATTGCTGTTCGCTTCTTATTCACGGGCTTCGATTGCCATCGGGACGGCGGTGTACAACGTGCAGCCGTTCATGTTGGTGGGGCTGGCGGCGCTGTTTCTCGGCGAAAAGATCACCCTGCAGAAGCTGTTCTGGCTGGCGATTTCTTTCATGGGGATGCTGGCCATCGTCAGTGCCCACGGCGGGCAGGGCGAGGGCGGCAGTGACTACCTGACGGGGATCGCACTGGCGCTGGGGGCGGCGTTTCTGTACGCCATCGCTGCGTTGATCATCAAGCGCCTGAGCGGCACGCCGCCGCATCTGATTGCGCTGATCCAGGTCTGCACCGGTGTGTTGCTGCTCGCGCCGTTCGCCCATTTCTCGGCAATGCCCGAGGCACCAAGCGCTTGGGCCAGTCTGGTGACGCTGGGCATTGTCCATACCGGCCTGATGTACGTTCTGCTCTACGGTGCGATCCAGAAATTACCGACCGCATTGACCGGCGCGCTGTCGTTCATCTACCCGATCGCGGCGATTTTCGTCGACTGGTTTGCTTTCGGTCATCAACTGCAAACCCTGCAATGGATCGGCGTGGCGGCGATCCTGTTGGCCGCTGCCGGCATGCAACAGGGCTGGGGCCTGAAGGCGCGGCGCCTGGCCGCGCAGTAAACCTCAGATATTCCAGCGCGGCGCAGTCTTCGCCAGACGCTGGCGCATCTCGCTGATGTTGGCTGCCAGTTGCCGGGTCAACAGACGGTAACCGTCCAGCGGGCTGTAGACCGGCGTGTCGAGGCTGGCGTCCGGCAATTCCACCGGGCGTCCCAACCGCTGGGATGCGCCGGTTTTCAACGCCCGGGCCATGCCGATCAATTGCACGCGAATATGCCGGTGCTCGGCCCTGAGCGCCGCTTGCAGGTGCGCCATGGCGTCGGGATCGTTGGCGTCCGGGCGGATGTTGCCAAGGATTTCCAGAGTGCTGATGCACATGCGCAGGTTACGCTGGATCGCGTCCAGTTCGGTCATCGAGACTTTGACTTCCTTGGACACCGACGGCATCAGCGAACGCAGTTGCACCATCACCGCGTTCAGCCGGCTCATCAACTTCAAGTGTTCGTCGGCCGTCACCGGTTGGCCACCGATGATCCGCCCGTACACCGTGGCGCAATCACGCAACGCATCGGCCAGGTTGTAGCGCCACGAGTACACCGCGTACAGCGGCAGGGCGAAAGAAAAGGCCAGGGCCAGGGCGATACCGATCAGGATATCGACCCCGCGCCACAGCCCGTCGGTGATCGGGTTGTCGCCATGCCCGGCGACGATGAAAACGGTGATGGCCGAGAGCAGGGCGGTGTAACCGCCCTTGCCGATGGCGTGATACGAAAAGAATCCGCACACCACCGCCATTGCAAAATAGGTCAGCCACGGCATGCCCAGCCACGCATGCTGCGCCACCAATAACAGGCCGACGCCGGCGCCGATCAAGGTGCCGGTGGCGCGTTCGGCGGCTTTCTTGCCGATGTTGCCGTGGTGTTGCAAGCCGCCGATTACCACCAGCATGGTCACCGACGCCCATTCGCCGTGGGGCAGATTGATGCCGGTGGTCAGCAGGATCGTCGCCAACAACCCCAGTGCGACCCGCACCGCGTGAATGGTTCGTGCATGGCGATAGCGTCGATACGGATCAAGCAATGGCCGCAGGATCCGCCGCAACAGCGGCGGCCAGCGATGGGGGCTGAAAGTACTCAGCGCTGATTCCTCCTCAGAAGATGTAGTCGGTGGCGATGAAGTTCGAATCGCGCCCGCGAATGATTTCGCTGATCAGATCCTTGTTGGGTTCCTGGAACTTGGTTGCCACCAGCGTACGGATCGAAAACACCCGCAGTGCATCGTGTACCGACAGCGTGCCCTCGGCGGAGTTCTTGCGCCCGTTGAACGGGTAAGTGTCCGGACCGCGCTGGCACTGGGCGTTGAGATTGATCCGACCGACCTGGTTGGCAAAGGTGTCGACCAGTCGACCGACCGCCACCGGGTTGGTGCCGAAGATGCTCAGTTGCTGGCCGAAGTCCGACTCCAGGACGTAGTCGATGACGGTGTCGAGGTGACGGTACGGCACGATCGGCACCACCGGGCCGAATTGCTCTTCCTGATACACGCGCATCTGCGGCGTCACCGGGTACAGCACCGCCGGATAGAAGAACGAGGCCCGCGCTTCGCCACCATCAGGGTTGACCACCTGGGCGCCCTTGCTCTGCGCATCGGCCACCAGACCATGCAGATAATCGACCTTGCCCGACTCCGGCAGCGGCGTCAGCGAAACCCCGCTGTCCCACGGCATGCCCGGTTTGAGGCTGGCCAGTTTGGCGTTGAATTTCTCGATGAAGTTTTCGACCACGTCTTCATGCACGAACAGGATTTTCAACGCGGTGCAGCGCTGGCCGTTGAACGACAGAGAGCCGGTAACCGCTTCGCTGACGGCATTGTCCAGATCCACCTCGGGCAGAACGATGCCGGGGTTCTTCGCATCCAGCCCCAGCGCGGCGCGCAAACGGTGTGGTTTCGGGTGCAGTTTTTTCAGGTCGCTGGCGGCCTTGTTGGTGCCGATGAAGGCGAAGATGTCGATCTTGCCGCTGGCCATCAGCGCACTGACGGTCTCACGGCCGCTGCCGTAAATCACGTTGATCACGCCGGTCGGGAAGCTGTCGCGGAAGGCTTCAAGCAATGGGCGGATCAGCAGCACGCCGAGCTTGGCCGGTTTGAACACCACGGTGTTGCCCATGATCAGCGCCGGAATCAGCGTGGTGAAGGTCTCGTTCAGCGGATAGTTGTAGGGGCCCATGCACAGCGCCACGCCAAGCGGGACGCGGCGGATCTGGCCGAGGGTGTCCTGTTCCAGCTCGAAGCGGCTGGAGCGGCGGTCGAGTTCTTTCAGTGCATTGATGGTGTCGACGATATAGTCGCAGGTGCGGTCGAACTCTTTTTCCGAGTCCTTGAGGTTTTTGCCGATTTCCCACATCAGCAGTTTCACCACGGCATCGCGCTGTTGGCGCATGCGCCCGAGGAAGGCCTCGACGTGCTGGATGCGTTCGGCCACGCGCAGGGTCGGCCACAGGCCCTGGCCCCGGTCGTAGGCGCGCACGGCGGCGTCGAGGGCGGTGAGGGCGGTGTCGGCGTCCAGCAGCGGCGTGCTGCCGAGGATCACTTGTTCGTCGCCGTTGTCGCCCTGCAGATAGACCGGGCTGCGCACGGTGGCGAGCGGGCCGTCCCAGCGGCGCAACTCGCCATCGACCAGGTATTCGCGTTGTTCGACCTGACCGTCGAGGCGGTATTTTTCCGGGATGTCGCTGACAGAAGGGAACAGGTTGCCAAGGATGTTTGCTGTGGTCATGTCGCTACCCCGCGTCATTGAAAAAGTCTGTAACGGTTATACGCCTGAACGCGCCGAAATTTAAACCCGCAAATGTCACGCGAATGTCACGCGAAACCGCACAGCAGAGCGGGCATCCACCCTTGAGGCATTCCCACGCGGCGCGTGGGAACGATCGTCTTCGGTAATGGGCTGGCCCCGTTTGCCCCCCTCAATGTCCCGCAATGCCCTCAACCCGCCGACCTGCCTGCCTTAAGGTGTGACCACAACAATAAGCGAGGCCGTTATGCGGGCAATCCGACTCACATTATTACTGGCATTGGCCATGACGCTGCCTGGCTGTGGCGAAGACCCCAAGCCCCCGGCCAGCACCAACAACGCCATTCCCAAAGACCCGGCGCTGGCGCAGATCTACGCCAACAGCTGCCAGCTCTGCCACGCCAACCCTGCCGCGAATGCGCCGTTGACCGGTGACCGCAAGGCCTGGGAACCGCGCATCCAGCAGGGCGCCGATACGCTGCTCGACCACGCCATCAACGGCTACAACGGCATGCCGCCGATGGGCCAGTGCGTCGAGTGCTCGGAAGAGCAATTCCTTCAGTTGATCGGCTTCATGGCCGATCAGCCGCTCCCACAATAAGGATCCTGGCATGCCGATAGATCTGACACGCCGGCAGTTGTTGCAACGGGCAAGCATCGTCGGAGCGTTCAGCGCGCTGGCTTCCAATCCGGCGCTGGGCCAGTTGATGCGCGCGCCACGGCTGATTCCCTGGCGCAACTGGTCGGGCGGCCAGAGCTGCCTGCCGGCGGCGCGGGTGGCGCCGAAGAATCTGGATGAACTGACGACGATCATTCAGCAGGCAACTGGCAAGATCCGCCCGGTCGGCTCGGCGCATTCCTTCAGCGCGCTGGTGCCAACCGACGGTACGCTGTTGTCGCTCAGCTACTTCAACGGCCTGCTCGATCACGACCCGAAAACCCTGCAAGCCGAATTCGCCGCCGGCACGCCGATGTCGCGCATGGGCGTACCGCTCAAGGACGTCGGTCAGGCCCTGCAAAACATGGCCGACATCGATTATCAGACCCTGGCCGGGGCCATTTCCACCTCGACTCACGGCACCGGCAAAACCTTCCAGTCCTATTCCGCCCACGTCTGCGGGATGCAATTGGTCACCGCCAGCGGCGAAGTGCTGGATTGCGACAGCCAGCGTCACCCCGAGGTATTCAACGCCGCCCGTGTATCCCTGGGCGCGCTGGGCGTGGCGACCAAAATCCGCCTGCAAAACCGCCCGGCCTATCGCCTGCGCGAACGCCAATGGATCGCCAGGACCGAAGAGCTGCTGGAAGACATCGACAAGAACACAAGCGAAAACCAGCACTGGGAAATGCTCGTCGTCACCCATTCCGACTACGCCTTGTCGATCGCCCTCAACGAAACCACCGACCCGCCCACGCCGCCGATCCCGCCTGAAGAGGAGGGCGGCAACGAGTTCGTGACCCTGATCGAGAAGATCGACAAGTACGGCAGCGATTTCCCGGACTTGCGCAGTTCGCTGCTCAACAGCCTGCGGCATCTGGCGAGCTTTGATGACCGGGTTGGTGACTCGTTCGACATCTACGCCAACGTGCGCACCGTGCGCTTCAATGAAATGGAATATTCGGTGCCCGCTGAACATGGCCCGGCGTGTCTGCGGGAGATTCTCAAGCTGATCCGCGACAAGGACCTGCGCACCTGGTTTCCCATCGAATACCGCTATGTGAAGGCCGACGACATTCCGCTGAGCATGTTCGAGGGCCGCGACAGCTGCTCGATCTCGGTCCACCAGCATTACCAGATGGACCACCATAACTTCTTCGCCGCGATCGAGCCGATCTTCTGGAAGTACAACGGCCGGCCGCACTGGGGCAAATTGCACACGCTCAACGCCCGCACGTTGCAAACGCTCTATCCGCGCTGGCAGGAATTCATTCAGGTACGCCAGGCGCTGGACCCGAGCGGCAAGTTTCTCAACGGGCATCTGTCGTCGATTCTGGGGGTGAGCTGATGGCGGTCAATCGACGTAATTTCGTGCTCGGGACTTTGGGTGTCGGCGCTTTGCTGGTGGGGGTTGGCGCATGGCTGCGGCCGGGGGATCGCGGCGGGCCTTACAGCGACTATTTCCGGGCGCTGAACAATGAACTCAAGAGCAAAGGCCCGATGCGCCCGGTGTTGCTGATTGATCTGGATCGCCTCGACCACAACATCGACGTGGTGATGCGTTCGGTCAATCGTGCGGGCAAGCAGTTGCGGCTGGTGGAGAAATCCCTGCCGTCACCGGGCCTGCTCAGCTACATCGGCCAACGGGCAGGGACGCAGCGACTGATGTCGTTTCATCAGCCGTTTCTCAATCATGATGCGGTGACGTTTCCGCAATCGGACATCCTGCTCGGCAAGCCGCTACCGGTGCGTTCGGCGGAGATTTTCTACCAGACCCACAAAGGCCCGTTCGACCCGGCGAAACAACTGCAATGGCTGATCGACAACCCCGAACGCTTGCAGCAATACCTCGCGCTGGCCCAGGGCTTGGGCACTCGCATGCGGATCAACATCGAGCTGGACGTCGGCCTGCACCGGGGCGGCGTCAGCGATCTGAACGTGCTCGGGCAAATGCTCGCGCTGATCGCCGCCAACCCGCAGCATCTGGAATTCGCCGGGTTCATGGGCTACGACCCGTTCGTGGGTATGGGTGTGCCGGGGATTCTCGGTTCGCCCGAGGAACTGTTCGCCAGGGTGATGGTGATTTATCAGCGCTGCGTCGACTTTATCCGGCAGCAATACCCGGCGCTCTGGCACGACGGCTTGTGCCTGAACACTGCCGGCAGCCCGAGTTACCGCATGCATGAAAACGAGCACCTGAGCACTGAGGTGTCGGTGGGCACGGCGATGCTCAAGCCGACTCATTACGACTTGCCTTCTCTGGTTGAACACGAACCCGCCGCGTACATCGCCACGCCGGTGTTGAAAAGCACCGGAGCAGTAAACATTCCGGCGCTGGATGACAAGTCGAAACTGTTTTCGTGGTGGGACACCAACCAGCGCCAGACTTTCTTCATCTACGGCGGTAACTGGATGGCCGAGTTCGAATCGCCGCCGGGGCTTCAAAGCAATGGCGTTTACGGCCGTAGCTCGAATCAGGAGATGGTCAATGGTTCGAATGCCGTGGGGCTGACGGTGGAGGATCAAGTCTTTCTGCGACCGACCCAGACCGAAGCCGTCCTCCTGCAATTCGGTGATTTGCTGGCGGTACGTGGCGGCAAGATCGTCGATACCTGGCCGGTTTATTCCTGACCAATAAAACAAGCTCGCTCCCACAGGTTTTTATGGTGCCTGATCGATCTCATTCGATTTCCGCAATGAAGCTTTTATGACAAAAGTTCGGTAGCACATCGCCAGTCCGGTCATGCCTATGTAACGCGCTTGAGGGGCCCTTTGGGCGCTTTTCACAAGCCGAGGCGGGACGCCGGGAGTGAGGCAATGGGGACTATGGAACGCTACTCGAAAGTAGGCATGCAGGAACTCGATCAACGCCTGTCGAAGATCGTTGAAGCCGCGCGTAAGAAGCCGGTTTCGGTGTATCGCTACGGTGCGCCGTGGGTCTGGATCGTGTCGCAGGATGACTGGCAGGGCGCCTTGAAAGAGGTCTCCAGTTATATTCCGCCGGGTCATTCGCTGGTGCTGCTGCGCCCGCAGATCGATGACCTGCTCGACGCCCATCGCGACCTCCTGCACGACCTCGATGCCCAACCCGGCATGCTGATCGCCCCGCAGACGGTCATGCATATCCTGCTGCTGCAACTGCTGTATTCGGTGCCCAGCGAGCAGCAGCTCTATGAACAGCTCAATTACAACCTGCTGTTCCGCTGGTTTGTCGGCCTCGGCCTGAACCAGAAAGTCTGGAGCTTCAACGTCCTCAGTCGCGACATCGCCACGTTGCTCAACGAGCCGCGTGCGGTGCAGCTCATCCAGAAAATCATCGGTGAAGTGTTCTGCGGCGCGCTGCTGCAAATGCCCGAGTTCTCGCTGAACTTCGCGCTGCTGCACACCTGGCTGGGCAAACACACCGGGCCCCGCACGTCAGCAATTAACAACGCCAGTAATTGACGCACACGCAAGGCGCATGAGCGCCAACAGGTCATCGCGAATTTCAGGGGGTAGTGTGGAGCAGATTTTCACGTCACGGCTGGCGCTGTGGGGCTGGCTGCTGGTGACGGCCGGCGTGCAGCCGGCGTTCGCCGATGAGGCCGCAAACGCAGGTGCGCAACGTCTGGTGGACGTCAACGAATACTTCGTGCGCGGCAACACTGTGCTCGATGCGCGGGCCATCGAAGAAGCGGTGTACCCGTTCCTCGGCCCGCAAAAGGCCTTGAGCGACATCGAAGGCGCGCGAGACGCCTTGCAGAAGGCTTATCAGGAACGCGGCTACCAATCGGTGTTCGTCGAACTGCCGGAGCAAGCCGTGGCCGACGGCATCGTCTATCTGCAAGTCAGCGAAACCAAGGTCGGCCGGGTGCGTGTGGTCGGCGCCAAACACTATTCGCCGCTGGACATCCGCGACAACGTCCCGGCGCTGAAGGAAGGCGAGGTGCCGGACTTCGCCAAGGTCCAGGGCGAACTGGCGCAACTCAACAAGACCCCGGGCCGGCAGGTGATGCCGCTGGTGCGCGAAGGTCAGCGCCCCGGCACCATGGACGTCGATCTGCAAGTCGAAGACCAGAACCCGTGGACCGCCAGCGTCGGCCTGAACAACGACTACAGCGCCGACACCGAAAAACTGCGTACTGTCACCAGCCTCGGTTACAACAATCTTTGGCAGTTGGGGCACAGCGTCAACCTGACGTTCTTCACCGCGCCCCAGGAAACCGACAATGCCAAGGTCTGGTCGGGCTCCTACACCGCGCCGCTGACCGAGCGCTGGAGCGTGCAGTTCTCCGGCTACCAGTCCGACAGCAACGTCGCCACCCTCGGCGGCAGCAACGTGCTCGGCAAGGGCCATTCCTACGGGTTAGCGGCGATCTACACGATCCCGTCCAGCGGCAACTGGTCGAACTCGCTGTCGGCCGGCATCGACTTCAAAGACTTCGACGAGCGCCTGACCCTGTCCGGCGAAAGCGACAAGGTGCCGCTCAAATACGCGCCGTTCACCTTCGCCTACAACGGCTATCGCTACAGCGAAAAGAGCCAGCTCGGCCTCGGCCTGAGCCTGGTCGCGGCCACTCGAAGCTTCTTCGGTTACGGCAGCTCCGACGAAGACTTCGACTACAAACGCTACCGCGCCAACCCGAGTTTCGCCGTGCTCAAGGGCGATACCAACTTCACCTGGACCTTCGACAGCGACTGGCAGAGCGCAAGCAAAGCCGCGTTCCAGCTGGCGTCGGGGCCGCTGGTTTCCAACGAACAATTCTCCGCTGGCGGTGCGACTTCGGTGCGCGGCTATCTGGCCGCTGAACGTACCGCCGATGACGGCTTTCTGCTGAGCGAAGAACTGCGCACACCGTCGCTGGCCAAGTACGTCGGCGGCTGGATGCAGGACTGGCGCTTCTACGCCTTCGCCGAGGGCGCGCAACTCTACCTGCGCGACGAACTGCCGGACCAGGATGCCAATTACGCCCTGGCCAGCGTCGGCCTCGGCACCCGCGCCAGCCTCAGCAAATGGCTGTCCGGCAGCCTCGACTGGGGCTACCCGCTACTCGAAGGGCCGAACACCTCGAAACAGGAATCGCGCCTGCACTTCAACCTTCAGGCCACTTTCTAACAAGGAGCACCTCCATGCAGCGCCTTTTCCTTTCGTTGTTGATCTGCCTGGGCTTCGTGCTCCCGGCCACGGCTCAGGCCTGGTGGCAGGACGACTGGCACTACCGCAAACAGATCGCCGTCGACACCACGCCGCAAGGCGCCGCGATCAATCAGGCCCTTGGCCGCACCGCGCTGCTGGTGCGCCTGCACACCGGCAACTTCACGTTTGACGGCGTGAAAGAGGACGGCTCGGACCTGCGTTTCGTCGCCGCCGATGACAAGACCGTGCTCAACCACCAGATCGAAAGCTTCGACGCGCTGATGGGCATGGCGCTGATCTGGGTCGACGTGCCGAATGTCGAGGGCGGTCAGCGTCAGGACATCTGGATGTACTACGGCAACCAGAAGGCGCCGGCCACTGGCAACGGCCAGCTTACGTTCGATCCGAATTACACCGCGCTCTATCACTTCGAGGGCGCCACCGGCACCCCGGCAAAAGACACCACCGCCTACGGCAACACCGCGCAGAGCGCCACTGGCAGCGCGATTGACGGCGTAGTAGGCCGGGCCTTGCAGTTCAGCGGCCAGCCGTTGCTGTTGCCGGCCAGTCCGTCGCTGCAGCACAACGCCGGCAGCGCGTTCACCTTCAGTGCCTGGTTGCGACTGGATCAGGCTAACGGCGAGCAACTGATTCTGGCCCGTCGCGAAGGCGCCCACAGCCTGCTGGTCGGTGTGAATCAGGGCGTACCGTTCGTGGAAATCGACGGCCAGCGCGCCGTCGCCACGCAACCGCTGAATCCAGGTCAATGGCAGCACGTCGCACTGACCGCTGAAGGCGCCAAAGTGACGCTGTACATCAACGGTCGCGAAGGCGCATCGCTCGCTCAAGCGATGCCGGCGTTCAACTCGGTCATGGCCATCGGCGCTGATCTGCATGAAGGTCCTTTCCAGCCGTTCGTGGGTGCCATCGATGAGCTGCGTCTGTCGAAAGTCGCCCGTCCGGCGCCGCTGTTGCTGGCTGACGCCACTTCCCAGGGCGCCGAGTCGAAACTGGTGGCTTACGGCGTCGATGAAGAACAGTCCGGCTTCGGTTTCGGCAGCCTCGGTTTCCTGCTCAACGCCGTGCCGGTCGATGCCTGGGTGATCATCGCGGTGCTGGTGCTGATGATGTTCCAGTCGTGGATCATCATGCTGCGCAAGAACCGCACCCTCAGCCGCGTCACCGCCGCCAACGAAGACTTCCGCGTGCAATTCGCCAAGGTTGGCACTCGCCTGGAAATGTTCGCCGACGACACCCAGCTCGCCCAGCGCTTGCAGCATTCGCCGCTGTGGCGCCTGTATCAGGTGGCGGTGAAAGAGATCCGCACCCGCCGCGAGCAGGGCGCCGATACCTCGTCGGTTTCGGCGGCGACCATCGAAGCGATCCGCTGCTCCATGGACGGCGTGCGCACCCGGGAAAACCAGCAACTGAGTTCGAAACTCTCGACCCTGTCCAACGCCATCGCCGGCGGCCCGTACATCGGCCTGCTCGGCACCGTGCTGGGGATCATGGTGGTGTTCCTCGGCACGGCCATGGCCGGTGACGTAAACATCAACGCCATCGCGCCAGGCATGGCGGCAGCATTGCTCGCTACCGCCATGGGCCTGTTCGTCGCGATCCCGGCGCTGTTTGGCTACAACCGCCTGATCACTCGCAACAAGGAAGTCAGCGCCGACATGCGTGTGTTTGTCGACGAGTTCATCACCCGTCTGGCGGAGATGCACGGCGAAGGCCAGTCCAGTGAGGCGGCGCATCAGCGCGGTCATCACGCCAATCACTCCGTACCGGCCTGAGGAGCACTGACATGGCGTCCGTAAATGCCTCCCACGACGATGACGAAGATGCAGCGGTGGACAGCATCAACATCACGCCACTGGTGGACGTGCTGATGGTGGTGCTGGTGATGTTCATCCTCACTGCCACCGCGCAGGTCTCCGGGATTCAGATCAACCTGCCCAAGGCCAGCGCCGCCGTGTCGCTGTCCGAGGCCAAGACCAAGGCGATTTCGGTCAACGATGGCGGCCAGGTGTTCCTCGACGCCTACCCGGTGACGCTGCCGGAGCTGGAAGAACGCCTGCGCATCGAGAAGGCGCAGAACCCGGACTTCCCGGTGATCGTGCGCGGCGATGCCACGGTGCAATACCAAAAGGTCATCGAAGTGCTGGATCTGTTGCGCCGGCTCGAACTGTCCCAGGTCGGTCTCGTTACCGGCAAACCGACGCAGGGCTGAGTGATGACTGCACAACTGCCAATCGAGCCTCTACCGGTGAAGAAGTCGCCACTGCGCTACGTGAAGTGGGGCGCCGGGCTGATCCTCGGTGCGCTCGCCGCGTGGTTCCTGTGGCAGTGGGCCAACGACATGAGCGGTATCCGTCGGGAAGCGCCGAAGGTGCCGACGATCATTCCCTTGCCGCCACCGCCACCTCCGCCGCCGGAAAAACCGCCGGAGCCGGAAACCCCGGTCGAGGAAAAAGTCGTCGAGCCCGAGCCAACGCCGGAGCCGCAAGAGGTCAAGCCTGAAGAGGAAGCACCGCCATCGCCGGCCGACGACCTGGCCAACCCGATGCAGATCGACGGCGACGCCCAGAGCGGCAGCGACGCGTTCAACATCGGCGCGGGCAAGGGCGGTGGCATGGCCGGCGCCGGCGGTGGGCGACTGGGCAACGGCACCTACAGCCAGTTCCTAGCGTTCACCTTCCAGAAGCTGCTGCGCGAAAACCCCGACCTGCGCAACCTGGCGTTTTCGCTGCAGGCCGATGTGTGGCTGAGCAGTGTCGGCGAGATCACCCGGGTCGAGCTGATCAAGTCCAGCGGCAACCCCGAGATCGATACGCAAGTGCTCGCCGCGCTGCGCAACGCGCCCGCTTTAAGCGAGCGGCCACCGGCCTCCATCACCTTGCCTGTGCGCATGTCCCTGCAAGGGCGGCGTCCGGGTTAACCGAATTCATAAAGCTGTATGAAAAGGAGTTGTGTGCAGATGATTTCCAACGTGAATCGATTGTCCCTGGCGGTCGGCATGGTCATCGCGACCCTGGTCGGTCAGGCCGCGGCAGCGCCAGCGCCCTCGGAGAACGCCACGATCAATCTGATCCGCTTGCTGGTCGAGCAGGGCATTCTGAAACAGGACAAGGCCGACGCGCTGATCGCCCAGGCCCAGAACGAAGCGGCCCAGGCCAAACAGGCTGCGGCGTCCACCGCTGTGGCCGCCGGGCCGGTCGCCGCACCGGGCGATGTGCGGGTGCAATACGTGCCGGCGGCGGTGCGCGACCAGATCCGTGATCAGGTCAAGGCCGAAGTCATGGCCACCGCCAAACAGGAAAACTGGGCCGCGCCCAACACTTTCCCGGACTGGGCGTCACGCATCAGCTTTGACGGTGACATTCGTCTGCGTGACGAATCGCGCTACTACTCGGGCAGCAACAGCAACGAAATCGTCGACTTTGCCAAGCTCAACAACAACGGCCCTTACGACGTGAATCCAAACAGCAGCACCGCGTTGCCGCCGTTGCTCAACACCCGCGAAGACCGCGAAAACCTGTTCCGCCTGCGCGCACGGCTGGGCATGAAAGCGGCGATTTCACCGCAATGGACCGCCGGCATCCGCATCGGCACCGGCTCGGACAACAACCCGGTGTCGACCACCCAGAACCTCGGCGGTGGCTTCTCGAAAAAGGACATCTGGCTCGATCAGGGTTACCTGACCTGGAAGCCGTCGGATGAGCTGACCCTGACCGGTGGCCGCTTCGCCAACCCGTTCCTGTCCACCGACATGCTGTATTCCAACGACCTCAACTTCGACGGCGTGGCGGCCATCTTCGACCACAAGCTCAACCGCGACTGGGGCGTGTTCGGCACCCTCGGCGCGTTCCCGGTGGACTACACCAACGACACCACCACCAGCAACGGCTTCGACAAGGAAGAAAGCGATAACAAATGGCTGTACGGCGCGCAAATCGGCGCCAAATGGGCGATCAACAGCAACAACCGCTTGAAAGGCGCGCTGGCCTACTACCGCTTCGACGACATCGAAGGCCAGCGCTCCAGCCCTTGCGAACCCTGGGCCGGCGCACCGGGCTGCGACAGCGATGGTACGCGTGCGGCGTTCATGCAGAAGGGCAACAGCGTGTTTCTGCTGCGTGACATCACGCCGAACCCGCTCAACCCGAGCACCACGCCGCAGCCGCAATTCGTCGGCCTGGCGTCCGAGTTCAACCTGCTGGACCTCAACGTGGTGTGGGACGCCGACCTGCCGGAAGACTTCAAACTGCGCAGCCAGGGCAACTACATCCACAATCTCGGCTACGACGAAGGCGACATGCGCAAGCGTTCGGCCGGGCAACTGGTCAACAACCTCGACAGCAGCGGCAACATCGAAAGCGGCGCCAATGCGTGGATGGTCCAGTTCACCCTCGGCAACGCGCTGGAGCTGAAGAAGCAGGGCGACTGGAACCTGTTCGCCGGCTACAAGTACATCCAGCCAGATGCCTTGCCGGATGGCTTCAACGACTCGTCCTTTCACCTCGGCGGCACCAACGCCAAGGGCTATATCCTCGGCGGCAACTACGGCCTGGCAAAGAACGTTTACGCCACCGGCCGCTGGATGAGCACCGAGGCGGTGTACGGTGCGCCGTTCGACGTCGACGTCATGCAGCTTGAGATCAACACGCGCTTCTAGAGCGCCGGGAGAGGGTTATGAAAATCCGCTTTTTATGGCTTGGGCTCGGGATGTTGATCGCCACCGGGGCGAGCGCCGAAGGCATGGAGGAACGCCTGCGCACGCAATTGCGCAGCACTACCCAGCAACTGCAAACCCTGCAAAGCCAGCAGGCCCAGGCCAGCGCCGCGCAACTGGCGGCGCAGAACGAGGCCAAGGCAGCACAGGCGCAAATCAAGCAATTGACCGCTGAACTGGCCAAGGCCAAAGGCCTTGCCGAGCAACTGGCCGGGCAGCAGCAAACCTTGCACAGCCAGGCCCAGGCGCAAGTCGCCGCCAGCAACGAGCAGACCGGCAAGTTCAAGAAGGCCTACGAAGAGCTGTTGGTCCTGGCCCGTGCCAAAGAGGCAGAACGGTCTAAGCTTCAAGCGCAATTGACTGAGCGTGACACACAAGTGCAGCAATGTTCGGTCAAGAATCAGCAGATGTACGGCGTGGCCAAGCAGATTCTCAGCGCCTACGAAAACATCGATGTGGCCGAGGTGATGAAGATTCGCCAGCCCTTCGCCGGCAGCGCCCGGGTCAAGTTCGATGAGCTGGCTCAGGGTTTCGGCGATGAACTGTACAAGACTCAATTCGATGCGCCGCAAGCCGCGATTGCGCACTGATTAAAAGACTCATGGACAAGGAAGACGTAATGACTCAATTGATCTCCCACGTATCCCCGCAATCCCTGACCGACGTGCTTCAAGCCGCCGGTTATCGTGTCAACCAGACCGAACAGAACGGCATCGTCCAGTTGCTCAGCGCCAGCCAGGGCATCGGTTACGCCGTGCGTTTCGGCAACCCGGCGGTGGCGGAACAGGGCAGCTACGTCGACTTCACCTTCAGCTGCGCCTTGCGCGTGCAGGGTGAGTTGCCGGCCGGTGTGGCCGAGCAGTGGAACGCGACCCGCCGCTTTGCCCGGTTGTCGTTGCAGGGCGAGTTCCTGGTGATGGAAATGGACGTGGTGGTGGCCGCTGGCGTCAGCAACGATCACCTGCGCGGCAACCTGGAATTGTGGGACCGTCTGTTGCAGGAATTCATCGTTTACCTGCGTGATTTCACCCAGAACGCCGCTGCCGCTCAGGCTCCAAAGGTTGAGCAAGAGGAAGTTGCGCTGTGACGAAACCTGCCATGGTAATCAGCGCCGCTGCGGTGGCGCTGTTGGTGGTGGCCGTGGCGCTGGTGGTGCGGCCGGGCAATGACCCGGTCGCCGCCCAGCAACCGGCGCCGGTGATTGCGGCGAACAATGGACCGGCAGTGGCCAGATTAGGCAATCAGCAGGTTTCGCCGGAAGAATTGCAGGCGCTGCTGGCCGCCGTACCGCCCCAGACCCGCGAACAACTGCGCGGCAATCGTGAGGCGCTGGAGCGCTGGATACGTTCACGCCTGGCCGAAAAAGCCGTGCTGGAACAGGCTGATGCCCAAGGCTGGGCGCAACGTCCGGACGTGGTTCGGCAAACCCGTGCCGCCACCGAGCAGATCGTGTTTCGCGACTATTTGCAGTCGGTGAGCCAGGTGCCGGCGGATTACCCGAGCGACGCCGAGTTGCAGCAGGCGTATGACGCGGGCAAGGCCAACTGGCAGACGCCGGCGCTGTATCGGGTCAGCCAGATTTTCCTCGGGGTGAACGAGCCGCAGAATCTTGAAACCGTGCGCAAGCAGGCTACGGAATTGAGCAAGAAAGCCCAGGCGGCCCCGGCGGAGTTTGCAGCGCTGGCCAAGGAATTTTCCCAGGACCGCCTGACCGCTGAACGTGGCGGTGACACCGGCCTGCAACCGTTGCAGCAACTGGTGCCGCAAGTGCGTGGTGCCGTGGCGCGACTCAAGGTTGGCGCGGTGTCCGATCCCGTTCAAAGCAGCGCCGGTTTCCACGTCATCAAACTCACCGAACAGCAACCGGCCCGTATCGCGACCCTCGACGAACTGCGCGATCAACTGACCCAGGCCTTGCGGGCTCAACGTCAGGAGCAGATCGCCCAGGCGTATCTGGACGGCATGCTCAACACCGCGACGCTGAGCATCGACGGGGCCGAGCTCAATAAAGTGCTGGAGGAAAAACTGTAATTCAGATCCACCTCTGAACTCTGTGGGAGCGAGCTTGCTCCGGGCGGCGTTCCGACGAAAGCGGTGTATCTGGCAATGAGATGTTGCGTGTGCCGATGCCTTCGCGAGCAAGCTCGCTCCCACAATGGATTTATGCAAAGGCAAACAACAAAGATCGACAGGGAGTCATCGATGTCATTCACCGAACCCGCAGCACGACAAAGCAGCGCCGAATTTCGCTGGCCCAAGGACAAGGATGAACCCTGGCTGGCGCAAGCCGCGACGCTCGACAGTGACGTCGCGCAATACTTTCTGGTCAGCGCACGTTGCGGCTGCTTCATGCAGGCCGCCCGCAGCCTCAACGTGCGCTCGACCCTGCTGCGCAAACAACTGGCGCAACTGGAACAACAACTGCAATGTGCGCTGTTCAGCTTCCAGGGCAGCGCTCTCAGCCTGACCCGCGAAGGCCAGCAATTGCAGGCGCAACTGGTGGCCCTGGCCCACGAACGCAAACTCCCGGTGATCGAGCAGCCCCTGATCAGGCTGGCGGTCGCCGAATCGATCCTGCACGACATCCTCGGACGCGACCTCATCGCACTGCTGCGCCGCAACGCCAGCGTGCGCCTTGAGATCATCGCCCTCGACAGCGAACTGGCCCTGCGCGCCGTCAGCGCCGACATCGTGCTGTGGCTCGCCCACGGCGAAACCCCGCACCCCGGCCCGACCTTCGCCACCAGCGAACCGCAACGCCTCGCGCAACTGGAATATCAGCCGCACATCGCCAAACGCTACTCCCGCGTGACCGCACGACCAGAAAGCCCGGATGATCTTGCCGATTTCATGCTGGTGCAATGGCAGCATGACCGGCAGATCGACAGCTTCCGGCCCTGGAACAATCTGGTCGAACAGCGCCTGGCCGGAGTGGTGCAGATGCAGTCCTACGAGCTGATGCTGGAGATGATCCGGTGCAGCGCATGCATTGGTTTGTTGCCGATGTACATGAGCCGGTTTGATCGCGGGCTGGTGGCGTTGCCGGGGGTATTTGAGGAGGCGATGCGGTTGCAGGCGTGGTTGGCGGTGAACAGTGAATCGCAGGAGGTCGGGGAGGTGCAGACCTTGGTGGAGTTGATTCAACGCACGTTCAATGAGCGACAGGAGTGGTTTGAGTAGTTTTTCTCAGATCGTAGATCGTTCCCACGTCGAGGCGTCGAACCGTCCGCGTGGGAATGCCTCAAGGGACGCTCCGCGTTCCAGCTCCGGAAGGGACGCGGAGCGTGCCGGGCTGCATTCCCACGCAGACGGTTCGACGCCTCGACGTGGGAACGATCATCGAATTAAAGCGGCGCCTCAGTCTTCAACTCCAGATTATCCAGCGCCCGGTTCACCGCCAGTTCCCCCAGCATGATCAATTGCGCAATCCCCAGCAGCACATGCCGATGCGAGCCGTCCACCAGCCCGGCGAAATCGCTGGCCATGGTTTTGGCCGAGGTCAGGGTTTCGCAGGCGTCGGCCAGCAGTTCTTCGCTGTCGACGCCGGGGGCGATGAGGTAGCGGGTGTTGGGTTTGAGCAGCGGTTTTCTGGGGTGGAACGGATTGAGGTAGTGATCGAGGGCGCGTTCGGCGGCTTCGTGGAATTTCTTGGAATCGAGGGTTTCGTAGGGCGAGGTCGGGTCGGTTTCGGGTGGATTGGGTGTTGGTTTGATCATGATTGAATCTCCAGAGTCATGGAGCTGCCACGATTCGCTGCGATACGAAGGGGTGGCAGCTATACGCGGGTCGCAGACCGGGACTCTAGAACCGGCAGACCCGAGGGTCTCCCACGTACAGCCGCCATAAAACTGGAGGGTGTTGTGCGTCTAGAGATCGCGGGCTGCGAGACCCGATCACTGATTCATCAGCGACCCGGAAACGATAGAGTCGGCCCCCAAGGCACACAAGCCGGCGGATTCTGGCGGATGCGTAGGCAATGGCGCAAGGCGTTGTGGCTTGCTGGAAGTTTCGGTCAACGGCTTTAAACAGGCATGGCGAATCCGTGAGGAAGCGGTTTACATTGACCGGCCACGCACTGATCCAGGAGGGATCGTTCATGCTTGAGCACAACCCCGCGATTGATCTCGAACGCTTCAACGAATGCCATCTTGAAGGCGTCACCGCGCTCTACAACGACCCGGCGTTAGCGCGGCAAGTGTTGCAGATGCCGTTTCAATCCTCCGAGATCTGGCGCCAGCGCCTGATGCCGGACAGCGAGCGGGTGTTGAAACTGGTGGCACTGCACCAAGGGGTGGTGATCGGTTATCTGGGGCTGGAGGCTTTTTCCCGGATTCGTCGCAGTCATGCCGGCAGCATCGGGCTGAGTGTTGCGGTAGCCTGGCAAGGCAAGGGGGTGGGGACGAAACTGATGGCGGCGGCGCTGGACGTTGCCGACAACTGGATGAACCTGCACCGCGTCGAGCTTTCGGTGTACGCCGACAACGAGGCGGCCATCGGCCTCTATCGCAAGTTCGGCTTCGAAACCGAAGGGCTGTTCCGCGATTACGCCGTGCGTGACGGGCAATGGGTCGACACCCTGAGCATGGCGCGTCTGCGCCAGACGCCAAAGGTTTGAAAGATCGTTCCCACGCTCCGCGTGGGAATGCAGCCCGGGACGCTCCGCGTCCCTTCCGGAGCTGGAACGCGGAGCGTCCCTTGAGGCATTCCCACGCAGACGGTTCGACGCCTCGACGTGGGAACGATCAAGGGTGAGGGGGCTGTCCCAGACACAACTCACATTTCGAGGTTGACCCACCCCGGCTTCGCCACCTCCGGCGCCACCGCCTTCACGGTTTTACCCGTAGCCATCTCAACTCGCCGAGCCACCTCCGGATCATCCGCAAACGGCGTCAGACTCGCCTCATCCAGGCTTTCAGCCGTTTCATGGCGCAAGCAGTACTCAACCGCCAACCATAGAAACAGCACACCCAGCACATTCAAGAAAACATCGAACATGACCGGCTCCCTTTATCAGGCGATCTGCGCTTCACGGTGGGCAATTGCAACATCCGCCACCCGCACCGTGCGCCACACGTTGTAGGCCATCAGCAGCATGCCGCTGAGGAAGAACACCCCGCCTGCAAACCGCACCACAAACCCGGGATGGCTGGCCTGCAGCGCCTCGACGAACGAATAAGTCAGCGTGCCGTCCTCGTTGATCGCCCGCCACATCAGGCCCTGGGTAATCCCGTTGACCCACATCGAAGCGATGTACAAAACGGTACCGATGGTCGCCAGCCAGAAGTGCAGGTTGATCAGCGGCGTGCTGTGCATCCGCTCGCGGCCAAAGACTTTCGGCACCATGTGATAGGTCGCGCCGAAGGTGATCATCGCCACCCAGCCGAGGGCGCCGGCGTGGACGTGGCCGATGGTCCAGTCGGTGTAGTGGGAGAGGGCGTTGACGGTCTTGATCGCCATCATCGGGCCTTCGAAGGTCGACATGCCGTAGAACGCCAGCGACAGGACGAGGAAACGCAGGATCGGGTCGGTGCGCAACTGATGCCACGCGCCGGACAGCGTCATCATCCCGTTGATCATGCCGCCCCAGCTCGGCGCGAGCAGGATCAGCGACATCGCCATCCCCAACGACTGCGCCCAGTCCGGCAGCGCGGTGTAATGCAAGTGGTGGGGACCTGCCCAGATGTACAGGGTGATCAACGCCCAGAAGTGCACGATTGACAGGCGGTACGAATACACCGGCCGATTGACCTGTTTCGGCACGAAGTAATACATCATCCCGAGGAACCCGGTGGTCAGAAAGAAGCCCACCGCGTTGTGCCCGTACCACCACTGCACCATGGCGTCGGTGGCGCCGGAATACACCGGATAGGACTTGAACCAGTCCACCGGGATCGACAGGTGATTGACCACGTGCAGCATGGCGATCACCAAAATGAATGCGCCGAAGAACCAGTTGCCGACGTAGATGTGTTTGGTCTTGCGCTGCATCACGGTGGTGAAAAACACGATGGCGTATGCAACCCAGACCACGGCCATCCAGACCGCGCCGGAGAATTCGATTTCGGCGTATTCCTTGGTGGTGGTGTAGCCCATCGGCAGGCTGACCAGCATGATCACGATCACTGACTGCCAGCCCCAGAAAGTGAACGCGGCGAGTTTGTCCGAGTACAGTCGCACCTGGCAGGTCCGCTGCACCGCGTAATAACTGGCGGCAAATTGCGCGCTGCCGGCGAAACCGAAAATCACCAGGCTGGTGTGCAACGGTCGCAAGCGGCCGAAGGTGGTCCACGGCAGGTCCAGATTCATGTCCGGCCATACCAGTTGCGAGGCGATCCATACCCCCATCGCCATGCCCACGACACCCCAGAAAACAGTGGCGATGACGAATTGGCGGACGACCTTGTAGTTATAAGCCTGTCCGATTGTTGCTGTGCTCATGGTCAATTCTTCCACGGTTGCAAAGTCTTGCCAGGCCACCCGGTCTGGCACGAGCTGCACTGTAGAAACCCCGCCGGAAACAAAACAGGCTCAGGAATTGTTCATTTATGCGGATCAGATCCAGGCGCTGCCTGCGGCCATCTGCCGCGTCCTGATACGGTTTTTATGCGTTCAGCTGAATCTGTAACGGGCTGCGCTGCAACGTCATAGTGCTTTCAGGAATCTGTGGGAACGAGGCATCTAGAGATTGCGCCAGATCGCGCAATCTCTAGATGCCTCGTTCCCACAGGATTTTTGCTGAGTGCTGATGAGGTAGCCGATGTATCAATACGACGATTACGACCGGGCGCTGGTGTTCGAGCGCGTTGCGCAGTTTCGCGATCAGGTCGAGCGCTTCATGGCCGGGGAGTTGAGCGAAGAAGAGTTCCTGCCGCTGCGCCTGCAGAACGGCCTGTACATGCAAAAGCACGCTTACATGCTGCGGGTGGCGATTCCCTACGGCACGCTGAGCGCCGAGCAGATGCGCACATTGGCGAGCATCGCCAGTGACTACGACCGAGGTTACGGCCACTTCACCACGCGGCAGAACATGCAGTTCAACTGGATCGAGCTGCACCAGGTGCCGGACATCCTTCAACGTCTGGCGCAGGTCAACATGCATGCGATCCAGACCTCGGGCAACTGCGTGCGCAACATCACCACCGAAGCTTTCGCCGGCGTCGCGGCGGACGAGTTGATCGACCCGCGCCCGCTGGCGGAGATCCTGCGGCAATGGTCGACGATAAACCCGGAGTTCCTGTTCCTGCCACGCAAATTCAAGATCGCCATCTGCTCGGCGAAGCAGGACCGCGCGGCGATCATGATGCATGACATCGGCCTCTATCTTTACCCCGGCCATGACGGGCAGATGCTCTTGCGAGTGATCGTCGGCGGCGGTCTGGGGCGCACGCCGATCCTCGGTTTGCAGATTCGCGACGGCTTGCCGTGGCAGCATTTGCTGTCCTATGTCGAGGCGGTGTTGCGGGTCTACAACCGCCACGGCCGTCGCGACAACAAGTACAAGGCGCGGATCAAGATTCTGGTCAAGGCGCTGGGCATCGAGGCGTTCGCCAAAGAGGTCGAGGAAGAGTGGCAACACCTCAAGGACGGCCCGGCGCAACTGACGGAGGATGAATACCAGCGAGTCGCCAGTGCTTTCGTGCCGCCGAGCTATCGCACGCTGGCGGATACGGATCTGGATTTCGGCACGCACCTGGCCGAGAACGCGGCGTTCGCCCGCTGGGTCGCGCGCAACGTGCAGCCGCACAAGGTGCCGGGCTACACCAGCGTGGTGCTGTCGACCAAACCGGGCCTGGCTTCGCCACCGGGGGATGTGACCGGTTTGCAGATGCTGGCCGTGGCCGACTGGTCGGAGCGCTTCGGTTTTGGCGAAATTCGCATCGCCCACGAGCAGAACATCGTCCTGCCGGACGTGCCCAAATCCCAGCTTTTTGCGTTGTGGCAACTGGCGAAAGAGCAGGGCCTGGGCGCGGCCAACGTCGGTCTGCTGACCGACATCATTGCCTGCCCCGGCGGGGATTTCTGTGCGCTGGCCAACGCCAAATCGATCCCGATTGCCCAGGCGATTCAGGCGCGCTTTGACAACCTCGACTACCTGCACGATCTGGGCGACATCAGCCTGAACATTTCCGGCTGCATGAACGCTTGCGGCCATCATCACATCGGCAACATCGGGATCCTCGGCGTCGATAAAAACGGCAGCGAGTGGTACCAGATCACCCTCGGCGGTGCTCAGGGCAAGAACAGCGCACTGGGCAAAGTCATCGGTCCGTCGTTCAGCGCCGCTGAAGTGCCGCAGGTGATCGAGCGGATCATCGGCACCTTCGTCCGTTATCGCGAGGCCGAAGAGTTGTTCGTCGATACCGTGGCGCGCATCGGACTGGAGCCGTTCAAGGAACGGATCTACCCGAAAGCGCTGGAGGTGCCGGCATGAACAATCTGCTGCGCATGGAGGCGGGCGGGGCGCGGATCGTGCTCGACGATCCATGGACGCTGATCCGTTCGCCTGAAACGGAGCCCGGCGCCGGGATGTTGATTCTGCCGCTGGCCCACTGGCTTGAATCGCCCTCGACCCATGCGGTCTGGCTGGGTCCCGACGATGGCGTCGAAAGCCTGCTGCCATGGCTGACCTCGCTGCCATTGATCGCCCTCGACTTCCCGAGCTTTCGCGATGGCCGCGCCTACAGTCAGGCCTATCTGCTGCGCAGCCGTTTCGGCTGGAAAGGCGAGTTGCGCGCCATTGGCGATGTGCTGCGCGACCAGCTCAGCCATATGCGCCAGTGCGGTTTCGACAGCTTCGCGGTGCGCGAGGACAAATCCGCCGAGGATGCGCTCAAGGGCCTGGCCGGGATGAGCGTGTTGTACGGACGCTCGGTGATCGAACCGCGACCGCTGTTCCGGCGCAGGTGATGCAGGGGAAACCCCTAGAACCCTGATGAATCGGGGATTTTCCCTTGGGTCGATGGTGGCCTTTTGGTAGAGTCCCCGTCGCCAGCGGGTTTTCGGCTGGACGACGGAACGAAGAAGGGAGTCTGATCAGTGAGTCCGGGCAAAAAAATTCTGGGCATCACCGCGTTGCTGCTGATGGTGACGCTGTGGGCCGGTTACATCTATGTGTTCAACGAAAACCGTGGCGGTCAGCTCGGTGGCGTCGGCGAAAGCACCGCCTGGTGCGGCACGCCGCCGAACACACAAGCGGCGCTGCAGGGCAAGGATCAATTGACCTTGCGCATCACCAACAACCTGCGTGGCGAGTTCATGCTCAGCGGCGCGGTGGTGGTCTCCGAACGTACTTTCAACCGCTATGACCTGGGCCGCAACGAACTGCGTCTGCGCCTGGAACCGTTGCAGTGGTCGTTTGGCGTCACGCCGATCTTCCTTGAACAGGTGAAAGTCCTGCCCCTGAGCCGCAACCTCGCCTCGACCGACAAGAGCGCCTTCGCCGAACTCGAATCGCGCCCGATCAGCGTTCAGGGCCGGGTCACCGAGTTTCCCTTCGACACCTATCGCTACGGCTACAAACCAGTGCTGTATTACCTCAAGGGCAGCGAGCGTATCGACCTGCGCTTCAAGAACATCACCACGCTGATGGAGATGTCCAACACCTTCACGCCGATCCAGAAGTACAACCGCGCCGACTACATCAACGAGAAAAACTCGATGATCCGCGACGAAGACTACAAGGCCTACGGCCCCCACGAATGCGCGTTCAGCGTCGAGCGCAAAGGCTCGTTCAAGGTCGTGGTGCTGTTGATGCTGCTGGTGCTGTGCCTGCCGTTGCTGCTGGTGTTCTACCGCGATGAACCGGGGATCGACTTCCTCGCCACGCTGGTGGGAATCGGCGTGGTACGCACTGTGCTGGTGGGGCCGGTGCAGGATTTCCAGCTGTACAACATCGATTTTCTGTTCGGAGCGGCAATTTTGCTGGTGGGCACGGTGTCGCTGATCAAGGCGATGCGGGCAAACAGCCGGCGGGAGATGGCGTTGAGGAGCGGGGAGACTTCGAGCTGGTAGCAGGAAGCTTCAAGTACCGGTGATGGCCCGGGCCCTTCAAAGGTCCGGGCCCGGCATTGCCCAGTGTCGGCGTTTCTGATCGCAAACGACGCGGATTCAGCTATACCTGTAACTCCCCCCGACGCAATAAATTCGGCCTTCCGACAGGAGTTACAGCATGAAGCTAGCCGTAATGATGAGCACCCTGTGCATTGCCACGCTGGGCGTAGTGGGCTGCTCCAGCAAAACCGTCGCACCCGACGAATACTCAGGCTTCCTCAAGGACTACAGTCAGCTCAGGGAGGCCAAATCTCCGTCGGGGGCCGAAGTGATGCGCTGGATCGACCCGAAAATCGACATCGGCAAATTCACCAGCGTCTACGTCGAACCGACCCAGCTCTATCCCAAACCGCAACCCACCGTGAAGATTCCGCAGCAGACCCTCAACGGCATCACCAGCTATTACGATCAGGCACTCAAGCGTGAATTGGGCAAATCCCTGCCGTTGGCCTCAGGCCCCGGACCGGGTGTGATCGTGGTGCGCGCGGCCATCACCGCCGTGAGCAGCAAGACCGAAGGCCTGCATGCCTATGAAGTGATTCCGATTGCTCTGGTCGCCGCAGCGGTCAGTACCGCCAGCGGGATTCGTGATCAGGAAACCACCCTGGCGACCGAAGCGGTGTTCCTCGACGGCGGCACCAATAAGGTGGCGGCGCAAGTGGTGCGCAAGGGCACCGGCAAACCACTGGAAAACGATTCGCAGGTGATGAAGGCCGATGACGTGAAAAGCGTGATCGACGGCTGGGCGGCGGATCTGCATCAGTCCTACCTCAAGCTCAAGGCCAAGTAAGACCGGCGCGCCGGGTTGCCCCAACGGACGACCCGGCGGGGTCACTGCGTCAGAAGTTGGCGCGTGCCAGTCGGTTGTAATGGCTGAGCAAGCCGTCGTAACTGCGGGTCACGGCGTAATAGTCCTCGCTCAGGCGCTGAGGCTGTGCATGGTTCTGCCAGTCTGCCTGCAGGGTGTTCAACGCCTCGAGATAGTTTTGCCCCGGCTCGCCAATGCGCAGCCACAGATCACGCGCGGCATCGGTCTTGTTCTGGAACCCACCGGTGCGCGGCGCGAGCCAGGGTTCGCGACGGTTCCAGGCCTGTTGCAGCTTTGCGATGGTCTCGGCCAGCAATTTCGGGGTCAGGGTGCGGTTTTTCATCGCTTCGTCGAGCACATCGACGGTCTCCCGCGCCTGAATCATGTACGCCAGCAAGTCCCAGTGAATGTCCCTGCCCAGACGCGCTTCGATCAGCTTGAGCTGTTCGGGACGCTGCGCGGCGTCGAGCGGCAGCAGGCTTTGCCGCAGAGCCGTCGAAGTGCCGATGTACTCCTGTGACACGCGCTCGATCGCCGCGAGTTCGCCAGGGGAGGGCTGTTGCGATCCGGAGATGAAACTCGCCTCTCGATAAAAGCGCGCTGGAGCAATGGTCGTCGTGACGTGATTCAGCGCCCGGACATACTCGTTGGCCTGTCGCGCCAGCTCTGGTTGCCAGGTCAGCAATTCGAGTTTTTCCGTGAGGCCCTGACCGCAGACATCACGCTGTATGTCGCGCACGTTGAACGCGTCACTGTCGTCGAAATCCTTGAGGCTCTTCAACCAGCGCTGGTCGCGAGGCAAGGGCGGTTGAGGGTTCTTGTAGCGATCGTAGGCCGCTCGCCATTGCACGTCGATCCGGTTGACGCACGCGATCAGCGGGCTCAGGGCATTGGCCTGAGCGGTGACCGGCGCATCGCGTCCATCCAGCCAGAGATCGAGCTGGAGGAAAGGTCGGGTCGCACTGGTCAGCGCCATCACCACCAGCGCGAAGAAAATACCGACGCAAAACATCACTCTGCTGCTCATGGTCGCGCCTCCTTGCCGTACCACTGTTCAACGGTGGCCGGTGCGCTGCATTCGGCGGTGGTGGCCGGCAAGCGGCTGCACAGGCGTTCGGTCCAGGGTTGCAGGCCCTGATTGCGATTGACTGTGCCTTGGCTGGCGACCACCTTGAACACGCCGAGCACAAGGGCCAGCACTACAATCCCGAGGATCGTCACGCCGACTTTCACGGCAGGTCGGCTCTCTTCCCAGGACACCCGTGGCCGGGACTGCCAGCGCCGCACCAGTCCGAACGATGCAAGGGTTGCGGCATACACCACGCCGGCAATCGGGCCGAAAAACCAGCCAAGCCCGGCCACCATCAGCGCGCCGGGCACGAAGTCGCGCAGCACGCCGAACGGCGGCGAGTCTTTGAGGGATCCGGGGCAAAGACTTGCGCTGAGCCGGTCATCCAGCCGCCATACGCGATGTGCAACGTTGTGCACCAGCCAATTGAGCCCCGCCACGATCACGCCAAACACCACGGTCGAGATCATGACGATATTGATCAGTCCACTGAGGCGCGCGCCCAACGGAATGTAATGGGTGAACGCGCCGATCAGGCAGGCCAACACCACGCCCACGTAGGTTGGCCAGTCGTTGAAACTCAGTTCCCAGTCGCGCCAGAAAAACGCCGTGCCGCCGGGCATCTGCGCGCAGACATTGGGGTGATTGGCGTACAGCTCGGAACTCAATTTGCGGCACTGCGCCCAGTCTTCTTCGCGCAAGCGTCGGGCCAGCGCACGGCGGGCGCTGAACGAGCCGGTACCCAGCAGCAGGCGGGCGGCGCGGTGTTCGGGGGTGGCGGGTGGTTCCAGGGCGAGCTGTTGCTGGCGTGCCACAAAAAACGGCGCATTTTGTCGAGCCAGCAGACGTTGCCATTCGCCGTCAGGGCAGGGATTTCCTGTGCCGCCGTGCCAACCCTGACCGGTGCGCACCCGTTCGAATACCTCGGGAGACCAGAAAGACGAATCCAGCAGCATCTGGCTCAGGGCACGGTTGAACCATTGCTGATGTTGTTCAATCGCCAGCCAGTTGAAATCCGCACGGCGGGCGTAGGCCTGGAGGAATTCGTCAACGTCTTCGCGTTCGAGGGCATCACGCATCGGTTGCGTGATACGCGTGCGCTGCCGGGCCAGCAACAGCTCGATCGATTCCTCATCCAGCTCCAGCCGTTGCCAGGCGCTGAACCAGAAAAAGGTCGGCACTGCCCAGTCCACCAGAGTGTCGGAGGATTGCGGGTGTTCGATGCAGTGATGCAGTAGCGTGTCCTCGAAGATGTGCGCACAGCCTTGTTCGAGGGCGATGGTGTGGCGACGTTCGAGCTCTTCAACGCTGAGCCCGTCCAGCGAGCGGGTTGCCAGTTGCAGGGCGTCGACCTCGACCACGGTCAGGCCGCTCAAGTCCCAGGATTCCTCAATGCGCTGGTCCTGCGCTTGTTCCTGCACTTCGTCCTGATCCTGCGCGTGATACTGCTGCCATTCCTTGTAGGCCAGCGCCTGCTCATAGGCATCGCGCAGTCGCTGGAAACCCTCGGGGTCGTCGTCGGGGCGGGTCTGTTTGAGCAGGACGGCATATTGGCGTTTGATAGTGCGCACATCGGCGTCGGCCGACAGGCCAAGGACGGTCCAGCAACTCATTGCGATGACAACTCCATAAAAACCGCGACGCGATCCAGTGGTGGCATTGTGATGTTGCGCACCCTACCTGTTTCGCGTCGAAAAGTCCTCGTGTCTCGTTCAGTCGCCACCGGCCTTACAGAAAATGCTGATGTTCTCCATCCGGGCTTCAGTGTTTTTTGGCTTGTTCGCGTATGCGTTCTTCCTGCTCGCGCAGTTCCGGGGTGAACTCGGCACCGAAATCTTCCGCGCTGAACACCTGGCGAATCTCGATTTCCGATTCAGTGCCCGGCATGGGGTTCGGGCAGCGCTTGACCCATTCGATGGCTTCTTCTTTGGACTTCACGTCCCAGATCCAGTAGCCGGCGATCAGCTCCTTGGTTTCAGCGAACGGGCCGTCGATCACGCTACGGTTTTCGCCGCTGAAGCGCACACGGGCGCCTTTGCTGCTGGGGTGCAGGCCGTCGGCGGAAACCAGAATGCCGGCCTTGGCCAGTTCCTCGTTGTAATTGCCCATGTCGGTCAGCAGTTGCTCGCTGGGCATCACGCCGGCTTCGGAGTCGTGGCTGGCTTTGACAATGATCATGAAGCGCATGGTGTTTCTCCACAGTCAGGTAGGGGATTCATGGCTTAGTCGAACGGCTCGGGTCGGAATCGACAGGTCGTTAAAGAAAAGATGCAGACTTGCGTTTTAACAAGCAGCACCTTCTTTGAGAGCAGGGATATGGGAAGCCTGGAGAATGTGTATCCAGTTTTGGGCGCCAGCACATGACAATTTCAGTTCAGGCATAGGTCGTCGGACAATTTCGTGGTTAACTTCCGCCTCTTGCATGCTTTCCCAACAACGTTAAGAAGGACTCCGTTCATGGCTCAAGTCACGCTCAAAGGCAACCCGGTTCAAGTCAACGGCCAACTGCCACAAGCCGGTTCCAAGGCGCCAGCCTTTTCCCTGGTAGCCGGCAATCTGTCCGACGTCACCCTGAAAGACTTCGCCGGCAAGCGCAAAGTGCTGAACATCTTCCCAAGCGTCGACACCCCGACCTGCGCCACTTCCGTGCGCAAGTTCAACGCTCAGGCCAACGACATCAGCAACACCGTGGTGCTGTGCATCTCGGCTGACCTGCCGTTCGCCCAGGCTCGCTTCTGCGGCGCCGAAGGCCTGGAAAACGTACAAAACCTGTCGACCCTGCGCGGCGCCGAGTTCATCGAGAACTACGGTGTGGCCATCGCTGACGGCCCGCTGAAAGGTCTGACCGCCCGTGCGGTGGTTGTTCTGGACGAAAACGACAACGTCCTGTACAGCGAACTGGTCAAGGAAATTGCAGAAGAGCCTAACTACGACGCGGCACTCTCGGTTTTGAAATAAGTGTTCTGAACAGCGCTTTTACAATTGTTAACGGCCTGGCCCTGTCCAGGCCGTTTTCATTTGTGTATCAGTGTTTTGCCTCACACCTTGAAACGTAAGTTGAAGGTAAATTGCCGGTAAAGCTGCTTTGCTAAATCCCGGCCAGTGCTTATCGTTCAGCCTCCCGTAAAAGAAGCCCACGCGCCCAATGGTTAATCACTCCATGCAATCGTCTTCCCGAAACTCCCGTCGCTGGCTGTTGAGCCTGCTTGTCTTGCTGGTCATTGCCGGTCTGTGCTGGAAATTCTGGCCCGCCGGTTCGACCCAAAAGGAGGGCGGCGAGAAGGCGCAGGCCGGTCACACGGGGCGTTCCGGGATGATGCGGCCGGGCTTCGGCGGCGCGGCGGGGCCGATTCCGGTGCGCGTGGCGCCGGCGGTCACCGGGGACTTCCCGCTGTATTACAAGGCACTGGGCACGGTAACGGCGCTTAACACCATCAATGTGCGCAGCCGGGTCGGTGGCGAGCTGGTGAAGATCTATTTCGAGGAAGGGCAGATGGTCAAGGCCGGCGACCTGCTGGCGGAGATCGACCCGCGTCCGTACCAGAACGCCTTGCTTCAGGCTGAAGGCACCTTGCTGCAGAATCAGGCGCAGTTGAAGAACGCCCAGGTCGATGTCGAGCGTTATCGCGGTCTTTACAAGGAAGACAGCATCGCCAAGCAGACCCTGGATACCGCCGAAGCGCTGGTCGGCCAGTACCTCGGGACCGTGAAAACCAATCAGGCGGCGGTCAACGACGCCAAGCTCAATCTTGAATTCACCAAAATCCGCGCACCGATTGCCGGTCGCGTCGGCCTGCGTCAGCTCGACGTCGGCAACCTGGTGGCGGCGAACGACACGACTTCCCTGGCGGTGATCACCCAGACCCAGCCGATCAGCGTCGCCTTCACCCTGCCGGAAAACAGCCTGGAAACCGTGCTTGCCCGCTACCGCAGCGGCGCCAAGCTGCCCGCCGAAGCCTGGGATCGTGGCGACACCAAACTGCAAGCCACCGGTGTGCTGCAAAGCCTCGACAACCAGATTGACGTGACCACCGGCACCCTGAAATTCAAGGCTCGCTACGAGAACCGCGATCAGTCGCTGTTCCCCAATCAGTTCGTCAACATCCACCTGCTGGCAGACACCTTGAAAGGTGTGGTGCTGGCGCCCTCGGCGGCCATTCAGTTCGGCACCAATGGCACCTTCGTCTACGCGCTGGACGGCGACAAGAAAGTCACCATCCGCCAGTTGAAGATCGGTGCCAGCGACGGCGAAAACACCGTGATCACCGAAGGCCTCGCCGCTGGCGATCGCGTGGTGCTGGAAGGCACCGACCGCCTGAAGGAAGGCAGCGAAGTGGAAGTGGTCAACGACAGCAAGGACGTACCGACCACTCCGACCGAGCACCTGCAAGGCAAGTCGGCCGCGAACGCGCCTGACGCCACCGTCACCGACAAGGCCAAGAAGGGCGCATGAACATTTCGCGCCTGTTCATCCTCCGCCCGGTCGCCACCACGCTGAGCATGCTGGCCATCGTGCTGGCCGGTCTGATTGCCTATCGCCTGCTGCCGGTGTCGGCGTTGCCGCAGGTCGATTACCCGACTATCCGGGTCATGACTCTTTATCCCGGCGCCAGTCCGGACGTAATGACCAGTGCCGTCACCGCGCCGCTGGAACGTCAGTTCGGGCAGATGCCGGGTCTCACGCAAATGGCTTCGACCAGCTCCGGCGGTGCCTCGGTGCTGACCCTGCGTTTCAGCCTCGACATCAACATGGACGTCGCCGAACAGCAGGTGCAGGCCGCGATCAACGCTGCGACCAACCTGCTGCCGACCGACTTGCCGGCGCCGCCGGTTTACAACAAGGTCAACCCGGCGGACACCCCGGTGCTGACCCTGGCCATCACTTCGAAAACCATGTTGCTGCCCAAACTCAATGATCTGGTCGATACGCGCATGGCGCAGAAGATCGCCCAGATCAGCGGCGTCGGCATGGTCAGCATTGCCGGCGGTCAGCGTCAGGCGGTACGGATCAAGGTCAACCCCGAGGCGCTCGCCGCCAACGGCCTGAACCTGTCGGACGTGCGCACGCTGATCGGCGCGTCCAACGTCAACCAGCCCAAGGGCAACTTCGACGGCCCGACCCGGGTGTCGATGCTCGATGCCAACGACCAGCTGACCTCGCCCAAGGATTACGCCAACCTGATCCTGGCCTACGCCAACGGCGCGCCATTGCGGCTCAAGGATGTCGCGCAGATCGTCGACGGCGCCGAAAACGAGCGTCTGGCGGCGTGGGCCAACCAGAATCAGGCGGTTCTGCTGAACATCCAGCGTCAGCCGGGCGCCAACGTGATCGAGGTGGTCGACCGGATCAAGGCGCTGCTGCCAAGCATCACCGACAACCTGCCGGCCGGTCTCGACGTTGTCGTGCTGACCGACCGCACCCAGACCATCCGCGCCTCCGTGACCGACGTGCAGCATGAATTGCTGATCGCCATCGCGCTGGTGGTGATGGTGACGTTCCTGTTCCTGCGACGGGCCAGCGCCACGATCATTCCGTCGGTGGCCGTGCCGTTGTCGCTGATCGGTACGTTCGGCGTGATGTATTTGGCCGGGTTCTCGGTCAATAACCTGACCTTGATGGCGCTGACCATCGCCACCGGTTTTGTGGTCGACGATGCGATCGTGATGCTGGAAAACATCGCGCGCTTCATCGAGGAGGGCGACAGCCCGATGCAGGCCGCGCTCAAGGGCGCGAAGCAGATCGGCTTCACCCTGATTTCCCTGACTCTGTCGCTGATCGCGGTACTGATTCCGCTGCTGTTCATGGCCGACGTAGTGGGGCGGTTGTTCCGCGAATTCGCCATCACCCTGGCGGTGGCGATCCTGATTTCCCTGGTGGTTTCGCTGACCCTGACGCCGATGATGTGTGCGCGTCTGCTCAAGCGTGAGCCGGAAGAACATGAACAGGGCCGCTTCTACCGTGCCAGCGGTGCGTTTATCGACTGGATGATTGCCGCCTACGGGCGCAAGTTGCAGTGGGTACTCAAGCACCAGCCGCTGACCCTGCTGGTGGCCATCGGTACGCTGGCCCTGACCGTGTTCCTTTATATGGTGGTGCCCAAGGGCTTCTTCCCGGTGCAGGACACCGGGGTGATCCAGGGGATTTCCGAAGCGCCACAGTCGATTTCCTTTGCCGCCATGGGCGAGCGTCAGCAGGCGCTGGCCAAGGTGATTCTGGAAGATCCGGCGGTGGAAAGCCTGTCGTCCTACATCGGTGTCGACGGTGACAATGCCACGCTCAACAGCGGTCGGCTGCTGATCAACCTCAAGCCTCATGGCCAGCGTGATCTGACCGCCACCGAAGTGATTGCCCGCCTGCAACCGCAACTGGACAAACTGGTGGGCATCCGCCTGTTCATGCAGCCGGTGCAGGACCTGACCATCGAAGACCGCGTCAGCCGCACCCAGTATCAGTTCAGCATGTCCTCGCCGGATTCCGAATTGCTCAGCCTGTGGAGCGGGCGCCTGGTCGAGGCGCTGGCCCAGCGACCGGAACTGACCGACGTTGCCAGTGACTTGCAGGACAAGGGCTTGCAGGTGTTCCTGGTGATCGACCGCGATGCCGCTTCACGGCTGGGCGTGTCGGTATCGAACATCACCGATGCGTTGTACGACGCGTTTGGCCAGCGGCAGATTTCGACCATCTATACCCAGGCCAGCCAGTACCGTGTGGTGCTGCAGGCTCAGGCTGGAGAGAAGATCGGCCCGCAGGCGCTGGACCAGATTCACGTCAAGACCACCGATGGCGGGCAGGTGCGGTTGTCGAGTCTGGCCCACGTCGAGGAACGGCAGGCGCAACTGGCGATCACCCACATCGGCCAGTTCCCGGCGGTGATGATGTCGTTCAACCTCGCGCCGGGCGTGGCGCTGGGGCATGCGGTGGACATCATCGAGCAGGTGCAAAAGGACATCGGCATGCCGCTCGGCGTGCAGACCCAGTTCCAGGGCGCAGCCGAAGCGTTCCAGGCCTCGTTGTCGAGCACCTTGCTGCTGATTCTGGCGGCGGTGGTGACCATGTACATCGTGCTCGGGGTGCTTTACGAGAGCTACATTCATCCGATCACCATCCTGTCGACCTTGCCGTCGGCAGCGGTGGGGGCCTTGCTGGCGTTGCTGCTCAGTGGCAACGATCTGGGCATGATCGCGATCATCGGCATCATCCTGCTGATCGGTATCGTGAAGAAGAACGCGATCATGATGATCGACTTCGCCCTCGACGCCGAACGCACCCAGGGCATGGCGCCGGAGCAGGCGATCTATCAGGCGGCGCTGTTGCGCTTCCGGCCGATTCTGATGACCACGCTGGCGGCGCTGTTCGGTGCAGTGCCGTTGATGCTGGCCACCGGTTCCGGCGCTGAATTGCGTCAACCGCTGGGTCTGGTGATGGTCGGCGGGTTGCTGGTGAGTCAGGTGCTGACGCTGTTCACCACCCCGGTGATCTACCTGTACTTCGATCGTCTCGGTCGGCGCTGGGGCCGTGCACCGTCGGCCGTGGAGCCGGTGGAACAGCCATGAACCTGTCCGGCCCTTTCATCAAGCGTCCGGTGGCGACCATGCTCCTGAGCCTGGCGATCATGCTGCTGGGCGGTGTGAGCTTCGGCCTGCTGCCGGTGTCGCCGCTGCCGCAAATGGACTTCCCGGTGATCGTCGTGCAGGCGAGCCTGCCCGGCGCCAGTCCGGAAGTCATGGCCTCCACGGTGGCCACGCCGCTGGAGCGCTCGTTCGGCGCCATCGCTGGCGTCAACACCATGAGCAGTCGCTCCAGCCAGGGCTCGACCCGGGTGATTCTGCAATTCGACCTCGACCGCGACATCAACGGCGCGGCGCGGGAAGTGCAGGCGGCGATCAACGCTTCGCGCAACCTGCTGCCGAGCGGGATGCGCAGCATGCCGACCTACAAGAAGGTCAACCCGTCGCAGGCACCGATCATGGTGTTGTCGCTGACCTCGGACGTGCTGGAAAAGGGTCAGCTCTACGACTTGGCCTCGACCATCCTGTCCCAGAGCCTGTCCCAGGTGCAGGGCGTCGGTGAAGTGCAGATCGGCGGCAGCTCGCTGCCGGCGGTGCGCATCGAACTCGAACCCCAGGCGCTGAACCAGTACGGCGTAGCGCTCGACGATGTGCGCAAGACCATCGCCGAATCCAACGTGCGCCGGCCCAAGGGCTCGGTCGAGGATGACCAGCGCCTGTGGCAGATTCAGGCCAACGACCAGTTGGAGAAAGCCAAGGATTACGAATCGCTGATCATCCACTACAACGGCGGCGCGGCCCTGCGTCTGAAAGACGTGGCCAAGGTCAGCGACGGCGTGGAAGACCGCTACAACAGCGGTTTCTTCAACGATGACGCGGCGGTGCTGCTGGTGATCAACCGCCAGGCCGGCGCCAACATCATCGAGACGGTCAACGAGATCAAGGCGCAGTTGCCGGCGTTGCAAGCGGTCTTGCCGGCCAGCGTCAAACTGAACCTGGCGATGGACCGTTCGCCGGTGATCAAGGCTACCCTGCATGAGGCGGAGATGACCCTGCTAATCGCCGTGGCACTGGTGATTCTGGTGGTGTTCCTGTTCCTCGGTAACTTCCGCGCGTCCCTGATTCCGACCTTGGCGGTGCCGGTGTCGCTGGTCGGCACCTTTGCAGTGATGTACCTCTACGGATTCTCGCTCAACAACCTGTCGCTGATGGCGCTGATTCTCGCCACCGGGCTGGTGGTGGACGACGCCATCGTGGTGCTGGAGAACATTTCCCGGCACATCGACGAAGGCGTAAAACCGATGAAGGCCGCCTACCTCGGGGCCAGGGAAGTCGGTTTTACCTTGCTGTCGATGAACGTCTCGCTGGTGGCGGTGTTCCTGTCGATCCTGTTCATGGGCGGGATCATCGAAAGCCTGTTCCGCGAATTCTCCATCACCCTGGCGGCGGCTATCGTGGTGTCGCTGGTGGTTTCCCTGACGCTGACCCCGATGCTCTGCGCCCGCTGGCTCAAACCCCACAAGCCGGGCGAGGAAAACCGCCTGCAACGCTGGAGCCGGCGCACCAACGACTGGATGGTCGGCAAATACGCCACCAGCCTCGACTGGGTGTTGCGTCACCGTCGCCTGACGTTGCTGAGCCTGATCATCACGGTCGGGGTGAACGTCGCCCTCTATGTCGTCGTGCCGAAAACCTTCATGCCGCAGCAGGACACCGGCCAGTTGATCGGTTTCGTGCGCGGTGACGATGGTCTGTCGTTCAGCGTGATGCAGCCGAAAATGGAGACCTTCCGCCGAGCGGTGCTCAAGGACGACGCGGTCGAGAGTGTTGCCGGGTTCATCGGTGGGACCAACGGCACCAACAACGCGTTCATGCTGGTACGCCTGAAGCCGATCAAGGAACGCAATATCTCGGCGCAAAAGGTCATCGAGCGCCTGCGCAAGGAAATGCCCAAAGTGCCAGGCGCACAACTGATGCTGATGGCCGACCAGGATCTGCAATTCGGCGGCGGCCGCGAGCAGACCACGTCGCAGTACAGCTACATCCTGCAAAGTGGTGATCTGGGCGCCTTGCGCGAGTGGTACCCGAAAGTGGTCACCGCGCTGCGAGCCTTGCCGGAACTGACGGCCATCGACGCCCGTGAAGGGCGCGGTGCGCAGCAGGTGACGTTGATCGTCGACCGCGATCAGGCCAAGCGCCTGGGCGTGGACATGAACATGGTCACCGCCGTGCTCAACAACGCCTACAGTCAGCGGCAGATTTCCACGATCTACGACAGCCTCAACCAGTATCAGGTGGTGATGGAGGTCAATCCGAAATATGCCCAGGATCCGGTGACGCTCAAGCAGGTTCAGGTGATCACTGCCGACGGTGCGCGGATTCCGTTGTCGACGTTCGCCCATTATGAAAACAGCCTGGAAGACGACCGGGTCAGCCACGAAGGCCAGTTCGCCTCCGAGAGCATTGCCTTCGACATGGCCGAAGGCGTGACGGTGGAGCAGGGCAGCGCCGCCATCGAGCGGGCGATTGCCAAGGTCGGCCTGCCGGAAGACGTGATCGCGAAAATGGCCGGCACCGCTGACGCTTTCGCCGCGACTCAGAAGAGTCAGCCGTTCATGATCCTCGGTGCGTTGCTGGCTGTGTACCTGGTGCTGGGCGTTTTGTATGAAAGCTACATTCACCCGCTGACAATCCTCTCGACATTGCCGTCGGCCGGCGTCGGTGCGTTGCTGTCGATCTATGCGCTGGGCGGCGAGTTCAGCCTGATCTCGCTGCTCGGGCTGTTCCTGCTGATCGGCGTGGTGAAGAAGAATGCGATCCTGATGATCGACCTGGCGTTGCAACTGGAGCGTCATCAAGGCATGGCGCCGCTGGAATCGATCCGCAGCGCCTGTCTGCAACGTTTGCGGCCGATCCTGATGACCACGCTGGCGGCGATCCTCGGCGCCTTGCCGTTGTTGCTCGGCCGGGCTGAAGGTGCCGAAATGCGCCAGCCGCTGGGCCTGACCATCATCGGCGGGCTGGTCTTCAGCCAGGTGCTGACCCTTTACACCACGCCTGTGGTTTACCTCTATCTCGACAAGCTGCGCCATCGTTTCAACAAATGGCGTGGCGTGCGCACCGATGCCGCTCTGGAAATTCCGCTATGACTGACCGTTCGCTTATCAATCTGGCTACCGTTCGCGGCTCGCGCCTGCTGAGCCTGTCTCTGTGCGTGGCGATGCTCAGTGCCTGCGCCGTCGGCCCGGACTACCAGCGCCCGCAGACCGCCGAAATCGCCCAGTACAAGGAAGCCGAAGGCTGGCGTCAGGCCAACCCGAGCGATTCCCTGGCGCGTGGTGCCTGGTGGGAGCTGTATGGCGACCGTCAGCTCAACGAGCTGATCGAGAAACTCAACAGCTCCAACCAGACCGTCGCCCAGTCCGAAGCCCAGTACCGTCAAGCCCAGGCCCTGGTGCGCAGCGCGCGGGGGGCGTTTTACCCGAGCGTCGATCTGAGCGCCGGCAAGACACGCTCCAGTCAGGGCACCGGCAGCAGCAGTTCGAGCCTTAGCAGTTCCGCCAGCGGGATTCGTGACACCTACAACGCGCAACTGGGCGTGAGTTGGGAAGCGGATGTCTGGGGCAAATTGCGTCGTGGCCTCGAAGCCAATGAAGCCAGTGCCCAGGCGAGCTACGCCGATCTGGCGGCGATGCGTTTGAGCCAGCAGTCGGAACTGGTGCAGAACTACCTGCAATTGCGGGTGATCGATCAGCAGAAACGCCTGCTCGAATCGACAGTCGCGGCTTACGAGCGCTCGCTGAAAATGACCATGAACCAGTACAACGCCGGGGTTTCCGGGCGCGATGCGGTGGCGCAGGCGCAGACCCAGCTGAAAACGGCCCAGGGCGATCTGGTGGACCTGGTCTGGCAACGGGCGCAGTTCGAAAACGCCATCGCGGTACTGACCGGCCAGCCGCCCGCCGAATTCAACATTGCCGAAACCCAGGACATTCCCAAGCTGCCGCAGATCCCGCTGAGCCTGCCGTCGCAATTGCTCGAACGCCGCCCGGACATTGCTTCGGCCGAGCGTTCGGTGATCGCCGCCAATGCCAACATCGGTGTGGCCAAGGCTGCGTACTACCCGGATTTCAGCCTGAGCTTGAGCGGCGGCTACAGCAGCAGTACCTCGCAGAACCTGATCAGCCTGCCGAACCGCTTCTGGTCGGTGGGGCCGAAAATGACCCTGCCGCTGTTCGACGGCGGCATCCGTTCGGCCGAAGTCGACCGCACCGAAGCGGTGTACGACCAGACCGTGGCCAAATACCGCCAGACCGTGCTCGACGGCTTCCGTGAAGTGGAAAACTACCTGGTGCAGTTGAAGGTGTACGAGGACGAAGCGGCGGTGCGCCAGGAAGCCCTTGATGCGGCACGGGACTCGTTGCGTCTGACCGAAAACCAGTACAAGGCTGGCGTAATCGCTTATCTGGATGTGGTGGTGGTGCAGGCGACTGCCCTGAGTAATGAGCGCACTGTCCTGAATATTCTGCAGAACCGCTTGATCGCCAGCGTGCAGTTGATCGCGGCGCTGGGCGGTGGTTGGGACGGCCAGTTGGAAACCACTGATAACCGCTAGTCTCATTGATCGTTGATCGTTGATCGTTGATCGTTCCCACGCTCTGCGTGGGAATGCCTCCACGGACGCTCTGCGTCCTGCCTTGGAAGGGACGCGGAGCGTCCCGGGCTGCATTCCCACGCAAAGCGTTGGAACGATCAGAACCCTGAATCAGAGGCTTGTCAGACGATCAAACAAGCGTTTCATCGGGTTGATGGCTATTTGATAACTTTGTCAGTGAATTCTTTTACGCAATCAGTACAATCGGCGCATTTGGCCCCGCCGAGAACGGACGCAGTACAGCGGGGTGGTCACGAGAATTTTCATGCTCATCGGTAGCTATTCCTTCACGCTGGTTTTCATTTCGCTGTGTGTGGCGATCCTTGCTTCCTATACCGCGCTCGATCTCACCGGGCGCATTGCCACTGCCAAGGGCCGCGCCGTGCATTTATGGACGGCCGGCGGGGCGTTTGCCATGGGCATCGGCGTCTGGTCGATGCACTTCATTGGCATGCTGGCGTTCAAGCTGCCGATCAGTCTCGGTTACGACATTTCGATCACGGCGCTTTCATTGCTGATCGCCGTGCTGTCCTGCGGATTCGCCCTGTGGCTGGTCAGCCAGCCGAAACTGCCGGCCTGGCAACTGGCCTTTGGTGCGCTGATCATGGGCGCCGGCATCAGCGCCATGCATTACACCGGTATGGCCGCGATGCGCATGCAACCGGGCATCGACTACGATCCGACGCTGTTCGGCGCCTCGTTGCTGATCGCGGTCGGTGCGTCGGCCGCAGCGCTGTGGATCGCCTTTCGTCTGCGTCAGCATTCGCCTTACGTGCGACTGTTCCGTGCCGGGGCGGCGATTGTCATGGGCGTGGCGATTGTCGGCATGCATTACACCGGCATGGCAGCGGCGCGGTTTCCTGACGGCAGTTTCTGCGGTGCGGCACTCAGCGGCCTGAACGGCAACGGCCTCGACAATCTGGTGTTGATCACCACGCTGGCGGTGCTGGCCATCGCGCTGCTGACTTCGATTCTCGACGCCCGCCTTGAAGCCCGCACCGCCGATCTGGCCCATTCGTTGACCGTGGCCAACCGCGAACTCACCCAACTGGCGCTGCACGACACCCTGACCGGCCTGCCCAACCGCATGCTGCTGGATGACCGGATCAATCAGGCGATGAAAAAGGTCAACGAGCAGGGCGGTTGCTTTGCTTTGATGTTCATCGATCTGGACGGCTTCAAACCGGTCAACGACGCTTTTGGCCACCACATGGGCGACCAGTTGCTGCGCGAAGTGGCAGTGCGTCTGCGTGAAGACTTGCGCAGCCTGGATACCCTGGCGCGGATCGGCGGCGATGAATTTGTCCTGCTGGTGCGCCTGACCGAACCCAACGATGCGCTGGGGCTGGCGGCCCGTCAGGTCGGCCTGATCGCGCAATCGTTCCGGGTCGCCGAACATGACCTGCAGATTTCCGCCAGCGTCGGCATCGCGCTGTACCCGGGCAACGGCCAGAACGCCCAGGAACTGCTGATGAACGCCGACGCCGCGATGTACCACGCCAAGGGCGGCGGCAAGAACGGTTACAGCTTCTTCGACGCCTCGATGAACAGCAACGCGCGCAAGCAACTGCAACTGCTGCAGGATTTGCGCGCTGCACTGGAACACGGCGAGTTCAGCCTGCATTACCAACCCAAATTCCATGCGGCAGACGGTCGTCCGGTCGGTGCCGAGGCGCTGTTGCGCTGGGAACATCCGACCCACGGCATGCTGATGCCGGACAAGTTCATCGATCTGGCAGAGAAGACCGGGCTGATCATTCCGATTGGCGAATGGGTGCTCAACGAAGCCTGCCGGCAGATGCGCGAGTGGTACGTGCTGGGCTACACCGACTGGCGGATCGCGGTGAACCTGTCGGCTTTGCAGTTCTGCCACTCAGGGCTGGTGCGCAGCGTGGCCAAGGCCTTGGCCACTCATCATTTGCCGGCCAACAGCCTGACCCTGGAAATCACCGAAACCACTGCCATGAGCGACGCCGACGCGAGCATGACGGTGTTGCAGGAGCTGGCCGATATGGGCGTCGACCTGTCCATCGACGACTTTGGCACCGGTTATTCAAGCCTGATGTACCTCAAGCGTTTGCCGGCCAATGAGCTGAAGATTGATCGCGGTTTCGTCCGCGATCTGGAGCACGACAGTGATGACGCGGCCATCGTTTCGGCGATCGTCGCCCTCGGTCAGGCGCTGGGCCTGCGCATCGTTGCTGAAGGTGTAGAAACCGATTCGCAACAGGACTTCCTGACGCAACTGGGCTGCGATTCGCTGCAAGGTTATCTGCTCGGTCACCCGATGCCGGCCGATCGCTTCCTGCAGGACATCGTGCGCGGCAAACAATTGGCGGTGAGTTGAGCCGCTAATCGCAGGTCATGCAAAAGCCGGCAATGGCGGTTATTCTTGCCCCGACTGTTACGTGTGCATCGGGGGAAAGGCCAGCATGGATAAAGTCATTGTGATCACTGGCGGCGGTCGTGGAATCGGCGCCGCCACTGCGTTGTTGGCTGCCGAGCAAGGCTATCGGATCTGCATCAATTACCAGACGGACGAACAGGCGGCTCACCAGGTGCTCGACCAGGTGCGCGAGCGCGGCGCCACGGCCATCGCCGTGCGCGCCGATGTCAGTATCGAAGACGAAGTGGTCGCGCTGTTCAACAGGGTCGACAGCGAACTGGGCCGCGTCACCGCCCTGGTGAACAATGCCGGCACCGTGGGACACAAGTCCCGGGTCGACGAAATGTCCGAATTCCGCATCCTCAAAATCATGAAAACCAATGTGCTGGCGCCGATCCTCTGCGCCAAGCACGCCATCCTGCGCATGTCGCCCAAACACGGCGGGCAGGGCGGCAGCATCGTCAACGTCTCCTCGGTCGCCGCCCGGCTGGGTTCGCCTAACGAATACGTCGATTACGCAGCGTCCAAAGGTGCGCTGGATACGTTCACCATCGGCCTGTCCAAAGAAGTGGCGGGCGAGGGGATTCGGGTGAATGCGGTGCGTCCGGGCTACATCTATACCGATTTCCACGCCTTGAGCGGCGACCCGGATCGGGTCAGCAAGCTGGAGTCGGCGATTCCGATGGCGCGGGGCGGGCGGCCGGATGAAGTGGCGGAAGCGATTGTGTGGTTGCTGTCGGACAAGGCTTCGTATGCCACCGGGACCTTTGTCGACCTCGGCGGCGGGCGCTAAAACCCTACCGATCGTTCCCACGCTCTGCGTGGGAATGTAGCCCGGGACGCTCCGCGTCCCTTCCAGAGCTGGAACGCGGAGCGTCCCTTGAGGCATTCCCACGCAGAGAGTGGGAACGATCACCGGTAACTCAAAACGACCGCACAATCCGTCCCAGCGTCTCCATCGCCTTCTCCGCATCCTCGGTCCACGGGCTGCCGTAGTTCAATCGAATGCAATTGCGAAAGCGCTGAGTCGGCGAAAATATCGGCCCCGGCGCGATGCTGATCCCCTGCGCCAATGCCATCTGAAACAACTTCAACGAATCCATCTGCGGTGGCAGTTCCAGCCACAGGAAGTAGCCGCCAGCCGGTTGGCTCACGCGCGTCTGCGCCGGGAAGTAGCGAGCAATGGCCGCGAGCATCGCGCTTTGCTGCTCTTCCAGGGCGTAGCGCAGTTTGCGCAGGTGGCGGTCGTAGCCGCCGTGTTGCAGGTAGTCGGCGATAGCCGCTTGCGCGGGCATCGAGGCGCATAGCGAGGTCATCAGTTTCAGTCGTTCGATTTTCTGTGCGTAGCGCCCGGCGGCGACCCAGCCGATGCGGTAGCCGGGAGCCAGGCTCTTGGCGAACGAGCCGCAATGCATCACCAGACCTTCAGTGTCGAAGGCCTTGGCCGGTTTCGGCGCCTGCTGGCCGTAATAGAGTTCGGCGTAGACGTCGTCTTCGATCAGTGGCACCTGATGCTGCTTCAACAGCTCCACCAGTTCCTGTTTCTTGGCTTCGGGCATGGTTGCGCCCATCGGGTTCTGGAAACTGGTCATGCACCAGCAGGCCTTGATCGGGTGCCGCTCCAGCGTTTGGGCGAGCACGCCGAGGTCGATGCCGTCGCGCGGGTGCACGGGGATTTCCACGGCTTTGAGTTTCAGCCGCTCCAGCACTTGCAGGCTGGCATAAAACGCCGGGGCTTCGATGGCCACCAGATCGCCGGGTTCGGTGACCGCTTGCAGGCACAGGTTCAGCGCTTCGAGGGCGCCGTTGGTGATCAGCAGTTCTTCCATCGGCAGCATCAGGCCGCCGACCATGTAGCGCAGGGCAATCTGCCGACGCAATTGCGGATTACCCGGCGACATGTCGGTGACCACCATGCGCGGGTCCATTTCCCGCGCAGCACTGGCCAGTGAACGGGACAGGCGCTGCAGCGGGAACAGGGTCGGGCTGGGGAACGCCGAGCCGAACGGCACGGTGCTGGGGTCCTTGATCGACTCAAGCACCGAGAACACCAGTTCGCTGACGTCGACCTTGGTGGATTCGTTGACCTGGCTGCTGATCACCGGCTCCGAGAACGGGCTCGGGGCGTGGGTGTTGACGAAGTAGCCGGAACGCGGGCGGGCACGGATCAGGCCGCGGCGTTCCAGCAGGTAATAGGCCTGGAACACGGTGGACGGACTGACGCCGTAGGTCTGACTTGCGTAGCGCACCGACGGCACCCGCTGGCCGGGGCCGAGGACGCCGGAGCGGATCAGTTCAGCGATGTCGTCGGCGAATTTTTCGTAGCGTTTCATCTTGGGTCCGGATTGATTTCTTTCTGGAAGACCGTGTCGCCTTCATTCGCGAGCAAGCTCGCTCCCACAGTTGACCGTATTCCTCTGTGGGAGCGAGCTTGCTCGCGAATGGCCGCGCCGCAGTCTAAGGGATCAGCGATTCATCGGCGCAACAAACCGGCTCTTCGCCACGCTATAAATCTCGGGCTCATCACTGTCGGCAATCCTGAAGCTCAAGGTCTGCGAGCTGCTGGCCGCACGTTCGGCAGTCATCGCCACCGACACCGGCACATCGACAATCTCGCCCGGCGCCAGGCTCAGTTGGGTCTTGCCTTGCAGCTGGAAGCCGTCACCGTCCACCAGGCTCAGGTTGTAGTCCTGGCGCTGCTGGGTCTTGTTGATGACCTTTAGTGTGTAGATGTTTTCGATCTGCCCCTGACCATTCTCGCGGAACAGGCCACGGTCCTTGGTCACGTCCAGCGACACCATTGGCCGTTCGACCAATGCCAGGGCGAGTGCGCCGATCATCACGACCAGTACTGCAACGTAGCCGATCAGTCGCGGACGCAGCAGATGCGTCTTGCCGCCCTGCAATTCGCGTTCGGAGGTATAGCGGATCAAGCCACGGGCGTAATTCATCTTGTCCATGATCGAATCGCAGGCGTCGATGCACGCCGCGCAGCCGATGCATTCCATTTGCAGGCCGTCGCGGATGTCGATGCCGGTCGGGCAGACCTGTACGCACAACTGGCAATCGATGCAATCGCCGAGCCCGGTTTCGGCGGGTTTCACGTCGCGTTTGCGCGGGCCGCGGTTTTCGCCTCGGGCGGCGTCGTAGGAAATCGCCAGAGTGTCCTTGTCGAACATCACGCTCTGAAACCGCGCATACGGGCACATGTGCATGCATACCGCTTCGCGCAGCCAGCCGGCATTGATGTAGGTGGCGGCGGTGAAGAACAGCACCCAGAACAGGCTTACGCCGCCGATCCGCAGGGTCAGCAATTCTTCGGCCAGTGGCCGGATCGGGGTGAAATAGCCGACAAAGGTCAGGCCGGTCAGCACACTGATCGCCAGCCACAACGTGTGCTTGGCCGCGCGCCGGGCGAGTTTGTTCAGGCTCCAGGGCGCTGCTTGCAGCTTGATGCGCTGGTTGCGTTCGCCTTCGGTGATTTTTTCGCACCACATGAAGATCCATGTCCACGAACTCTGCGGGCAGGTGTAACCACACCAGACCCGGCCGGCGAACACAGTAATGGCGAACAGGCCGAACGCGGCGATGATCAGCAGCGCCGACAGCAGAATGAAATCCTGTGGCCAGAAGGTTGCGCCAAAGATGTGGAATTTGCTTTCGGAAAGGTCCCAGAGCACTGCCTGACGACCGCCCCAGTTCAGCCATACGGTGCCGAAGAACAGCAGGAACAGAAATCCCGCACCGCTCATGCGCAAGGTGCGGAACAGGCCGGTGAAGCTGCGGGTGAAAATCTGGTTATCGCTGGTGGCGTGCTTCGCCTTCATTGGGCGCGCCGGTACTGTTTTTATCTGGGGAGATGCTTCTACGGTTCGGACGGGGATTCGTTCGCTCATGGTCGTTCGCTCATCAGCCTCCATCAGGCCGGGGAACTATGAGCGCCGATCTGTTTGCATAACAGACTCAGGTATTTCAATAAAAAGCGTATCAGATGGCTTTTTCAGGCATGCCTGCGACAACTTGAAGCAGCACGCCGGCCAGGGCGCAGATGCCTATCCCAGACGTCTGCGCCGGTCGTTGATCGAGGTCAGTCAAATCACCGAATCACTGTCGTCGGCCTTCAGGTGTTTGCGTCCATCGCTGGCACCTGCAACGGTCAATGCATCCGCTTCGGCTTCGGTGACGTAGATGCGCCGGCCGTACACTTCGACGAACGACATGGATTTTTCGCTATCTGTCCTGACTTCCAGGGTGTCGCAGATCCGGATTTCCTCACCATTTTCAACGGTGAAAAAACATACTTTCGATTCCGGATTGCTGTCATCGATACGCAGGGGCATGGGCCAGTCCTTTTTCACAGGGGATCTGAAGGGTTAGGGCCTACGCTGCGCCGATCGTTCTACGCAACCGATTAATGGTCGCTGCTGTCCACCTTTTATCGCCTCTTTACAAGGACTGCAGGATGAACGCCTGGTGGCATGAAGTGTGGGAAACCCTGCAAGCGGAATTCGCCGACATCGGCGATGCATCGCAGCTGACGCGGATCACCGTGCGCCTGCTCATGGCGGCGCTATTGGGCGGGATTCTCGGGTTCGAGCGCGAGCACAAAGGCAAGGCCGCCGGGGTGCGAACGCACATGCTGGTGGCCCTCGGCGCGGCGTTGTTTGTGCTGGTGCCGCAATTGTCCGGGTCTCAGGCCGATGCCATGAGTCGGGTGGTGCAAGGGGTAATCGCCGGCATCGGCTTTCTCGGCGCCGGGACCATCCTGAAGAATCACGAAGGCGACGAAGGCCACGTCAAGGGTCTGACCACCGCCGCGGGTTTGTGGATGACCGCCGCCATCGGCGTCGCGGCCGGGTTGGGCCGCGAGGCGACGGCGGTGTTCAGTACGTTGCTGGCGCTGGGGATCTTCAGTGTCATGCCGCGGATCGTCAGCGTGTTCGAGAAGGATCAGCCGGATAAGGACCGCATCGAGAAGGATCACAGCGATCCTCGCTGATCAGACAATCACCGGCGGCATGGTCGTCGGCGGTTCCTCCTTGGGCGGTGGCGTGGTGCCAGGGGGTTCCTGTTCGGGGATTGGTTGCGGTTCGGTCTCGGGCAGGACCGGTTTGTCGATATTCGGGTCAGGTGTTTCGGCCGGAATCGGAATAGTCATCGGGTAAACCTCCGTGTGGCACTTGGCGTAGGAAGTGCTTAAGTGGATTGACCACTGCACTGCGAAATCGATCCGATTTTGTGGCGGGGCAAATCCCTGTGAACTTTTCCCGGCGATGGCCGCTCGGAACCTGAGAGATTTCATCACCGGGCGCAGGCCCGGCCGTGACCGCCAAACAGGCAAACGAGCGTCCTTGGGGCGTTAAGGAGAGATGCTCAATGACTGCTGAAAAACCCTCCGAACTGAGCTACAACCCGCACATCCCGCTGTCGCAGGCGCTGTTGCTGCCGCGCATCGTCATTGAAAACACCGCACCGACCCTCGACGGTGGACAGTTTGCCGTCAAGGCGATCGCCGGTCGCGAGATCGTGGTCACCAGCAAGGTGTTCGCCGACGGTCACGACAAACTCGCAGTGCGCATCCGCTGGCGCGAAGAGGGCGATGAGACCTGGCAGACCGAAGTCATGAGCGATCAGGGCAATAACGGCTGGCGCGGTGTGTTTCAGCCGCAGCGCATGGGCCGTTATCTGTTCCTGATCGAAGCGTGGATCGACCAGTTCGCCAGTTTTCAGTACGAACTGGAGAAAAAACACACCGCCGCCGTCCCGGTCAGTCTCGAGTTGCAAGAGGGGCGGAACATGGTGCAGCAGGCCGCCGAGCGCAGCGAAGGGCAGCTCAGCGAACAGCTGGCCGGCCTGCACCACGAATTGTCCGGCCTGCTCGAAACCGAGCAGGTCGCGTTGTTTCTGCACTCGCGCAGTGCGCAACTGATGGCCGAGGCCGATCATCGCGCCTACTTGAGCCTCAGCCCGGAATTTCCGGTGGACGTCGAGCGCGAACTGGCGGAATTCGCCAGTTGGTATGAACTGTTTCCCCGCTCGATCACCGACGATCCCGCTCGCCACGGCACTTTCAATGACGTGCATTCGCGGTTGCCGATGATTCAGGACATGGGCTTCGACGTGCTGTACTTCACGCCGATCCACCCGATTGGCCGCAGTCATCGCAAGGGCCGCAACAATTCCCTGACCGCCGGCCCGGATGATCCCGGCAGCCCGTATGCGATCGGCAGCGAGGAGGGCGGCCACGAAGCGATTCACTCGCAACTCGGTACCCGCGAAGACTTCCGTCGGCTGGTGGCTGCTGCCGCTGACCATGGTCTGGAGATCGCCCTCGATTTCGCCATCCAGTGTTCCCAGGATCACCCGTGGCTCAAACAGCATCCGGGCTGGTTCAACTGGCGGCCGGACGGCACGATCAAATACGCGGAGAACCCGCCAAAGAAATATCAGGACATCGTCAACGTCGACTTTTATGCGCCGGAAGCGATTCCGAGCCTGTGGGTCGAGTTGCGCGACATCGTGGTCGGCTGGGTGCAGGAGGGCGTGAAGATCTTTCGCGTGGACAACCCGCACACCAAACCGCTGCCGTTCTGGCAATGGTTGATCGCCGATGTGCGCACGCTGTACCCGGAAGTGATCTTCCTCGCTGAAGCCTTCACCACCCCGGCGATGATGGCGCGGCTGGGCAAGGTCGGTTACACCCAGAGCTACACCTATTTCACCTGGCGCAACACCAAGACCGAACTGGCGACCTACTTCAGCGAACTCAATGAATCGCCGTGGCGCGAGTGCTACCGGCCGAACTTCTTCGTCAACACCCCGGACATCAACCCGGCGTTCCTGCATGAATCGGGGCGTCCCGGATTTTTGATTCGCGCGGCGCTGGCGACCATGGGCTCAGGTCTGTGGGGCATGTATTCGGGGTTTGAGCTGTGTGAATCGGCGCCGGTGCCCGGCAAGGAGGAATACCTCGATTCCGAGAAGTACGAGCTCCGCGTCCGCGACTTCAACCAGCCCGGCAACATCATTGCCGAGATCGCCCAGCTCAACCGCATCCGCCGCCAGAACCCGGCGTTGCACAGCCATCTGGGCCTGAAGATCTACAACGCCTGGAACGACAACATTCTGTATTTCGGCAAGCGCAGCGCGGACGGCAGCAACTTCATTCTGGTGGCCGTCAGCCTCGATCCGCATAACGTTCAGGAAGCGAATTTCGAGTTGCCGCTGTGGGAAATGGGCCTGCCGGACGATGCCACCACCCACGGCGAAGACCTGATGAACGGCCATCGCTGGGACTGGTACGGCAAATACCAGTTCATGCGGATCGACCCGGCGTATCAACCGTTCGGAATCTGGCGCATTACTTCTTCCTGATGATGATCGTTCCCACGTCGAGGCGTCGAACCGTCCGCGTGGGAATGCATCCCGGGACGCTCCGCGTCCCAGCGGTGGACGCAGAGCGTCCAAGGCGGCATTCCCACGCAGAGCGTGGGAACGATCAGTAGCAGCTTCGGCTTCAATGAATTCAACAGGAGTTTCACATGGCGAAGAAACCCAAGGCAGCCACCTTCATCAAGGACCCGCTCTGGTACAAGGACGCGGTCATCTATCAAGTTCACGTCAAATCCTTTTTCGACTCCAATAACGACGGAATCGGCGACTTTCCCGGCCTGATCGCCAAACTCGATTACATCGCCGAACTCGGCGTCAACACCATCTGGCTGTTGCCGTTCTATCCCTCGCCACGCCGTGACGACGGTTACGACATTGCCGAATACCGTGGCGTGCACAGCGATTACGGGACGATGGCCGATGCCAAACGGTTCATTGCCGAGGCACACAAGCGTGGCTTGCGGGTGATTACCGAGCTGGTCATCAACCACACCTCCGATCAGCACCCATGGTTCCAGCGGGCGCGCAAGGCCAAGCCCGGATCGGCGGCGCGCGACTTCTATGTGTGGTCGGATGACGACCAGAAGTACGATGGCACGCGGATTATTTTTCTCGACACCGAAAAGTCCAACTGGACCTGGGACCCGGTCGCCGGCCAGTACTTCTGGCACCGTTTCTATTCGCACCAGCCCGACCTGAACTTCGACAACCCGCAAGTCATGAAAGCCGTGCTCTCGGTGATGCGTTACTGGCTGGACATGGGCATCGACGGCCTGCGCCTGGACGCGATTCCGTACCTGATCGAACGTGACGGCACCAACAACGAAAACCTCCCGGAAACCCACGACGTCCTCAAGCAGATCCGCGCCGAAATCGACGCAAATTATCCGGATCGCATGCTGCTGGCCGAGGCCAATCAATGGCCGGAAGATACCCAGCTGTACTTCGGTGATACCGACGCCGAGGGCGTGAATGGCGATGAATGCCACATGGCGTTTCACTTCCCGCTGATGCCGCGCATGTACATGGCGCTGGCCCAGGAAGATCGCTTTCCGATCACCGACATCCTGCGCCAGACTCCGGAAATCCCGGCCAACTGCCAATGGGCGATCTTCCTGCGCAACCACGATGAACTGACGCTGGAGATGGTCACCGACAAGGAACGCGACTACCTCTGGAACTACTACGCCGCCGACCGCCGTGCGCGGATCAACCTCGGCATTCGCCGGCGTCTGGCGCCGCTGATGGAGCGCGACCGTCGTCGCATCGAGCTGCTCAACAGCCTGCTGCTGTCGATGCCCGGCACGCCGACCCTGTATTACGGCGATGAAATCGGCATGGGCGACAACATCTATCTGGGCGATCGCGACGGCGTGCGCACGCCGATGCAATGGTCGATCGACCGCAATGGCGGCTTCTCCCGCGCCGATCCGGCCAGCCTGGTGCTGCCGCCGATCATGGACCCGCAATACGGTTACCAGTCGGTCAACGTCGAAACCCAGGCCGGCGATCCGCACTCGTTGCTGAACTGGACCCGGCGTCTGCTGGCCGTTCGCAAGCAGTCCAAGGCGTTCGGTCGCGGCACGCTGAAAATGCTCTCGCCGGCCAATCGTCGCGTCCTGGCCTACACCCGCGAATACACCGGGCCGGACGGCAAGCATGAAATTATCCTGTGCGTGGCCAACGTGTCGCGCAGCGCGCAAGCGGTGGAACTGGACTTGTCGGCCTACGTCGGCATGGTGCCGGTGGAAATGCTGGGCGGTAACGCATTTCCGCCCATCGGCCAGCTCAACTTTTTGCTGACCCTGGCGCCTTATGGCTTCTACTGGTTTGGCCTGGCGGCGGAAAACCAGATGCCGAGCTGGCACGTCGAGCCCGCGCAGAGCCTGCCGGACTTCACCACGCTGGTGCTGAAAAAACGCATGGAGGAACTGCTGGAGGCGCCGTCCCGCGCCACCCTCGAACAGGGCATCTTGCCGAACTGGCTGCAAAACCGCCGCTGGTTCGCCGGCAAGGATGCCGCCATCGACCAGGTGAAACTGGCCTACGGCGTGCGTTTCGGCGACGCACAGCATCCGGTGTTGCTCAGCGAAATCGAAGTGCACAGTGACGGGCAGACCAGCCGTTATCAGCTGCCTTTCGGGTTCATTTCGGAAGATCAGGTCGGGCCGGCGTTGCCGCAGCAACTGGCCTTGGCGCGAGTGCGCCGAGTGCGTCAGGTCGGGTTGATCACTGACGCCTTCAGCCTTGAAGCGTTTATTCGCGCGGTTCTGCAAGGCATGCAGAGCGGCACGGTGCTGGAATCCAGCGATGGCGAGATCCGTTTCGAAGCGACGCCGCAACTGGAAAAACTCGGCCTGGGCGCGGAATCCGAAGTGCGCTATCTGTCCGCCGAGCAATCCAACAGTTCGGTGGTGATCGGCGGCAGTCTGGTACTGAAGCTGATCCGCAAAGTCGCGTCCGGCGTACACCCGGAACTGGAGATGAGCGCTTACCTGACCGATGCCGGATTTGCCAATATCTCCCCGCTGCTCGGTTCGGTGATTCGCCGCGGCGCCGATGGTGAAGACAACCTGCTGATGATTGCGCAAGGCTATTTGAGCAATCAGGGCGATGCCTGGGAATGGACGCAGAACAACCTCGAACGGGCGCTGCGCGATGAGCTGGCGGATGCCGTGTCCGAGCAGGCGCAGCATTACAACGCCTTGGGTGAACTGAAGGATTTCGCCGGCATGCTCGGCCAGCGTCTGGGGGAAATGCATCAGGTGCTGGCGGCGCCAAGCGACAACCAGGACTTCGCACCGCAACTCAGTTCGGCCAAGGATGCACAGGCGACCGGCAAGGATGTCGGAGCTCAGGTCGAGCGTGCGTTGCAGCTGCTCAAACAGCATCAGGGCGAACTCGACGGGGCGGATCAGAAGCTCGTTGCCCGGTTGCTCGACAACAAGAAAACCATTCTTGCCCACGTGCAGGAACTGGCGAAGCAATCTGCCGGCGGCTTGCGCATTCGTGTGCACGGCGACCTGCATTTGGGGCAAGTGCTGGTGATCAAGGGCGACGCGTACCTGATCGACTTCGAAGGCGAACCGTCGCGGCCACTGGCCGAACGCCGAGGCAAGCACAGTCCGTACAAGGACGTCAGTGGTGTGCTGCGCTCCTTCGATTACGCGGCCGCCATGGCGCTGAATGTGCACAACGTCGACAACAGCCCCGAGGCCGAAGCCGCGCGTCGGCGGGTCACGGAGCGTTACCTGCGTGAAGCCCGGGAAGCATTTCTCCAGGCATATCGCCAAGCGGCAGCTAGTCTTGATCATGCCTGGCAAGATCCTGAAGGTGCCAACGCCGCACTGGCGTTGTTCGGTCTGGAGAAAGCGGCCTACGAAGTGGCCTATGAAGCCGAAAATCGCCCCACCTGGCTGCCCGTGCCGCTGCACGGTCTGTATGGGTTATTGACGGGGCTCAAACCCTTTTCCGATCTTGGTGGAGAGTAGTCATGAGTTTCTCGAACAAGGAACAGGGTCACGTTAACGAACGATTGCTGCCCAGGGCGAAGGACATCGATGCCCTGGTGCGTGCAGAACATCACGACCCGTTTTCCATTCTTGGCCCCCACGGCGATGGTGCCGGCGGGCAATTCATCCGGGCGTATCTGCCCGGCGCGTTAAGCGTTTCGGTACTGGACAAACACAGTGGCGAAGAGCGTGGCCCGCTGGAGGCTACCGAAACACCGGGGCTGTTCGTCGGCCATTTCGAGGACGCGCGGCCCTACCTGTTGCGTACCCGTTGGGCCGGCGGTGAGCAGGTCGCGGAAGATCCCTACAGCTTTGGCCAGTTGCTCGGTGAAATGGACTTGTATCTGTTCGCCGAAGGCAACCATCGCGACCTCAGCAGTTGCCTCGGTGCGCAGCTGAAAACCGTCGATGGCGTCGACGGTGTGCGCTTTGCCGTGTGGGCACCGAATGCCCGACGGGTATCGGTGGTCGGCGACTTCAACGTCTGGGACGGGCGCCGGCACCCGATGCGCTTGCGTCATCCGTCCGGCGTGTGGGAGTTGTTCATTCCGCGCCTGCAAGCGGGGGAGCTGTACAAGTACGAAATCCTCGGGCCTCACGGCATCCTGCCGTTGAAGGCCGACCCGATGGCGCTGGCCACCAGTCTGCCGCCGGACACTGCGTCGAAAGTCGCCTCGCCGCTGCAGATCGACTGGCAGGATCAGGACTGGATGACTGGCCGTCGCGAGCGCCAGCAGCACAATGCGCCGCTGTCGATCTATGAGCTGCATGCCGGATCCTGGCAATGCGAACTCGACGATCTCGGCGAAGTGGCGCGTCAGTACACCTGGCCGGAGCTGGCCGAGCGACTGATTCCCTACGTGAAGGAACTGGGTTTCACCCACATTGAACTGATGCCGATCATGGAGCACCCGTTCGGCGGTTCCTGGGGTTATCAGTTGCTGTCGCAGTTCGCCCCGAGCGCCCGTTACGGTACGCCGGACGAGTTCGCGGCGTTCGTCAACGCCTGCCATCAGGCCGGTATCGGGGTGATTCTCGACTGGGTGCCGGCACATTTCCCGACCGATGCTCACGGTATGGCGCAGTTCGACGGCACCGCGCTGTACGAATATGGCAACCCGCTGGAAGGCTTCCACCAGGACTGGGACACGCTGATCTATAACCTCGGTCGCACCGAAGTGCACGGTTACATGTTGGCCTCGGCGCTGCACTGGTTGAAGCATTTCCACATTGACGGTCTGCGGGTCGATGCGGTGGCGTCGATGCTCTATCGCGACTATTCGCGCAAGGCGGGGGAGTGGGTGCCCAATCGCCATGGCGGTCGCGAGAATCTGGAAGCCATCGATTTTCTTCGCCATTTGAACGACGTGGTGGCGCTGGAAGCTCCGGGCGCGCTGGTGATCGCCGAGGAGTCCACGGCGTGGCCGGGTGTCAGCCAGAGTACCCAGCAGGGCGGGCTCGGTTTCGCCTACAAATGGAACATGGGCTGGATGCACGATTCGCTGCACTACATTCAGCAGGACCCGGTATACCGCGCCCATCACCACAACGAGCTGAGCTTTGGCCTGGTGTACGCCTGGTCCGAGCGTTTCATCCTGCCGATTTCCCACGACGAAGTGGTGCACGGCAAGCATTCGCTGATCGACAAGATGCCCGGCGACCGCTGGCAGAAATTCGCCAACCTGCGCGCCTACCTGAGCTTCATGTGGACCCATCCGGGCAAGAAACTGCTGTTCATGGGTTGCGAGTTCGGCCAGTGGCGCGAGTGGAATCACGACCAGCAGCTGGACTGGTATCTGCTGCAATATTCGGAGCACAAAGGCGTGCAGAAACTGGTCGGCGACCTCAACCGGCTCTACCGGGAAGAGCCGGCGCTGCACGAGCAGGACGATGCGCCGCAAGGCTTTCAGTGGTTGATCGGTGACGATGCGATCAACAGCGTTTACGCGTGGTTGCGCTGGAGCAAGGACGGCACGCCGGTGCTGGTGGTGGCCAACTTCACCCCGGTGCCGCGCCAGTCGTACCGCGTGGGCGTGCCGTTTGCCGGGCGCTGGAAGGAATTGCTCAACAGTGACGCCGACACCTACGCCGGTTCCAATTATGGCAACGGCGGCGGGGCGTTCACCGATGAGGTCGCGAGCCATGGGCAGGCGTTGTCGCTGGAACTGAACCTGCCGCCATTGGCGGTGTTGATCCTTAAGCCCGAGGGCCCAAGCGAGTAACGGGACGCCTCCACGCGAGATCGCTCCCTCGCGGATTACTGATCGTTCCCACGCGGACGGTTCGACGCCTCGACGTGGGAACGGTCAATAGAAGAGCTCACCAGCGCATCCGGATTCCCAGGCTACCAATCAACCCGTTCAGGTCGTTGTCGTCGACATCGCTGCTGTAATCGGCGCTGACGTACAGGCTCACCGTCGGCGTCATTTTCGCCACCAGCCCCAGGCCGAGTTCCACGGTCGAGGATTTTCGGCTGCTGCTGATCTTGTCCACCTGATCCAGCGTCACCGTATTGCCGGTGTACACCGTGTGCCACAAGTTCGTGCGCACGTAGGGTTCGACCGGCAGACCGTTCAGGTCGTAGCTACCTTTCAAACGCGCACCGACCCGGCCGCTCCACGACGAAATATCACTGGAAGACGCCTTGCCCGAACCGGTATAGGGCGTGTCCAGGGTGATGCGCTGGTTGATCAATTGCGCCTGCGGTTCAACCACCCAGTTTTCACTTAGGCCGATCGGGAATCCGCCTTCCACCGACAAGGTCATCGCGCTGCCTTCGGTGGCCAGGCGTGCGCCTTGCTCGTTTCGGCTGAACCCGCTGACCCGGCCGCCACTGGCTGACAGATCGACGTGCCAGCCCTGTGGGCCGATCAAACTGTAGTAAGCGCCCAGGCTCTGGCCTTGCAGGTTGAGGGTGTCGGTGGTCGGGTCGGCGAGGGCGCGGCTGGTGATCAGGCCGTTGCCATTGGCCTGGATCCGGTTGATCCCGCCGATCAGGCCGACCTGCTGGGTATGGCCGCTGCTGCTTTTCAGGGTCAGTACGGCCGGGCCTTTGAAGTCACCGGTGCCGGGCGTGGCGAAGCCCGGGCTGAGGACGTCGGTTTGTGCCTGGCGGGACGTCTGGCCGTAGAGTTGATCCCAGGCGGAGGGCGCAAGGTCTTCGGTGATCAGGTCGGCGCCGCGCAGATCCGGTTGCGGGCTCAGGCGTTGCGGGCCCGGGGTCACGATCGTGGCGGGGAGGGTCATGACGGGGATGTTCTGGCGATACCAGGGCGTGGCCTCGTCCGTCGCAGGTCCCGCCTGCGCCTCCATGGACGAGCACAGCAAGATAGAACTTGAAACAGTGCAGAACGTGACTTTGATCTCTTGTGAGGTGAGTGAGGTTTTCATGGAGTTCTACCTTGCTAGCGCATGTGGTATCTCGCCTTGGCGTCTCTCCTACCCCGAACGAGGGGCGACCGAATGGAGCGTGGCGAACCCGTGGCCGCCCGTTTTGACGAATGACCTGAGGTTCGCCCCGAGTAGTACTTCCGGGGGTAGTAAGGTACAGCTAAGAAGACCGGAGCCCATGCGTCAAGAAAATGGACGATGAGTGGTATGGCTGAATCAGAGATTGCAAGCGTTTGTTTTCATGCACATATCTAAGTTGTTGTTTGCTGGGGAAAACACGCTTCGAGCCGCGAAACAGAGCGCTTGCTTAGCCTGCTATCGACTTACCAACTGATGCGAATACCCATATTTGCCGCCAGGCCACGCAGGTCGTTACTGTCAATATTGCTGCTGTAGTCGGTGCTGGCGTAGATACTCACGGCGCGGTCGAGGGTCAGTACGACGCCGAGACCGACATCCGCCGTCGACGATTTCTGATCACTGTCGATGGTCGTGGTGCCGTCGAATGTCACCGAATCGGTGCCGGAAAACGTGTGCCACAGATTGGCCCGAAGGTATGGCTCCAATGGTAGTCCGTTGAGCTGATAACGCCCTTTGAGCCGGGCACCGAGGCGACCGGTCCATGCACTGTCGGAATCGAACGATACCCGCGAGATGCCATCGTTTTGACTGTCGAGCGAGATCTTTTGGTGGATCACCTGCGCTTGCGGCTCGATCACCCAAGTGTCGTTCAGGGCGAACGGGTAACCGGTTTCTGCCGAGAGCGTCAGGGCGTGGCCGCGATTATCCAGTTTCAGCCCACGGTCGGAGCGGCTGTCGCCGTCGAAACGCGTGCCCATCACTACCGTGTCGATGTACCCGCCGTGCGGATCGGTCAGCGTCCAGTACAGGCCATAGCTGTCGCCCTCCAGTTTGATCTTGCCCGCGCTGTTGTGTTCGAAGCCTTCGTTGAAGCCGTCCACATCGCCCCTGATCCGGCTATGGCCGACGAACAGGCCGAGGCGTTGGGTTCGCCCGCCCGAGGTCTGTGAGCTGTACAAATCGTTGCCGACCTGAAACCCATTGAGTGAACCGTCCAGTCGTGGCGTGACGGTGCCGGCCCAGGTCTGGTCGAGGTTCTTGCCGTAGACCCGGCCCCAACCGGCGCTGAAAGCTCCCGTTTCGCTTAACAGACGTTGCTCGCCCTGACGGTCGTGGAAAGTGCCAAGTGCGCTGAGGGTCAATTGGGCGGCCGCGGGTGGCAGGACCGACCAGGTGGGGACTTCCGGACGATAGATCGGAATCGGCGCTTTACCTGCCACGGCGACGGGAAGCACCGGCTGAACGGCCAATGACAGATCCGGTTGCCCGGATGCCGGAATGATCGCGGCCGCCACCGGCACAGGCACTACCGGCACCAGAATCGGCGGCAGTGTCGGGTCGGGATTGGGCACGCTCAGCACTTGAGGGGCGACCACAGCGGAGCGCAAATACCAGCTGTTTTCGGTGCCGGCGGTGACACCACCCTTGAACAGATAGTAGTCATAGGCCCCCGCCGAAATCGGACCGTTGAGGACAAAGGCGGAATTGTTGCTCACGGCAGTGCCTTGGGCCTGCACCAGTTGAATGCCGTTTTCCAGCGTCAGTCCGCCCGGCCCGCCGAGGTTGCTCACCGTGATGGCGGTTGCGCCGCTCAAACTGCCGTTGTTGACCACCAGTCTGTCACTGGGTGCGCCGTCGCCGTCGAGTACGCTTTGCAATAACAGTTGCCCGCTATTGCCGACGTAGTTGCCGTTGATCGTCAGCGTGTCATTGGTGCGGCTATTGTTGTGGGTCAGGTCGATGATGCCGGCGTTGTTGAAAGTCACCGCTTGTCCGGCCACGGCGGGCGACACCGCGCCCTGGGTGGAAAACACGCTGCTGCCGGCGTCCACGTTCAGCGCACCGGTGCCGCTGACAGTGTCGCCGAGCAGCAAGGCGCCCGAGCCCAGGTCCAGCTGCGAGGCGTTGTTCAGGTTCACCGTTTCCCAATTGCTGAAACGCGCCGGCAGCGCAGTGCGAGTATTGTCGAACGTCAGCACATCGTTGCCTGCACCGCCATCAAGGTTCGGCGTCAGTGCCAGCACGCTGTCATCAAGGTTGCGCAGCGTGGCGTTGTCATTGCCGCCACCCATAAGAATCGCCGATCGGACAATGCCGCCGCCGTCCCACAGCAAACGGTCTTCACCGGTACTGGCGCGAATTTCACCGACAATTTCTCCGCCAGTGATCGTGATGGCGTCATTGCCGCCACTGACACTCAGATTGCCGCCTATCAGCCCGCCGGAGATCCGAATCGTGTCATCGTCGAAACCTGTCACCAGATTATTGATGATCCGCCCACCGGATAATTCGAAGACGTTTTTATCGAGCTTCATGTCGACGCGTCCGATCGTGCCCCCGCTCATTTGCGCAAAGTCGCCGTCCTCAAAGGCCCCGGTGATAGTGCCACCGGTCATCTGGAAACTGTCGAAGCCATCGCCTTGTGCCAGTGAGCCGATAGTGCCCGCGTGCATGATGAACGTGTCGACAGCGTTGCGCTGATGAACCTCACCTGCGATAACGCCGCCGTCGATCTGCAACACATTGGCGCCGTTGCCCATATCGAGATCGCCGGTAATTGTCCCGGACTGCATGAGCACGCGATCAGCCCCGGCGCCGAACGTGACGTTGCCGGGAATATTGCCGGTGCCATTGGCGGGAAAACTCAAGCTGTTGTTGCCCGACAGATCGGAAAGAGGCGCGCTGCCAGGACTGTCACAGGTGTATTGATCGTCACCCGCTGTCGGGCTGAAGGCGCACTGGGCCAGCGCCGACTCCGGGGAGTCCAGTAGCAGCCAGATTGAAAAGGCCAGCAAATGATGGCGGGCAAGGAAAGTGCCGCAGGCGTTCATAAGGTCACCACGCATTGGCGCCGGTGTTCGGCGCAACGGTTTCAACCTAACAAGAGCATGATGAGCTGCCTACTGTCAGAACTGACAGGGGAAGCGGGCGAATCGGCAGGCAAATGGCGTCTACGCCCTAAATGTGCACTTCTACTGCCAGCGGTAAATGATCCGAGAGATGCGTCCACGGTTTGTTGCCAAGGATCTGCGGGTCGTGGCTGCTGGCATTGCGCAGGTATATCCGGTCCAGTCGCAGCAACGGGAAACGCGCAGGGTAAGTCTTGGCCGGACGGCCGTGATGACGTTCGAAGGCTTCGTGCAGGTAGTCGCGGCGGGCGAGGGCGACGTTGCCCTGCAACTGCCAGTCGTTGAAGTCGCCGGCGATGATCACCGGGGCATCGTCAGGCAGGGATTCGAGCAACTGGCAGAGCAGCTGCAACTGCAATTGCCGATGGCTTTCGAGCAAGCTCAGGTGCACGCAGATGGCATGCACTTCGGCATGCCCCGGCACATCCAGGACGCAATGCAGCAGCCCGCGCCGTTCCGGGCCGGTGATCGAGACGTCAAGGTTGCGGTATTCGCGGATCGGGTATTTCGACAACAGAGCGTTGCCGTGATGGCCATCGGGATACACCGCATTGCGGCCGTAGGCAAAGTCGCTCCACATGCTGTCGGCGAGAAATTCGTACTGCGAGGTCTGCGGCCACTCGTTGTAGCGGCTGGAATGCCGCTCGTGTTCACCCACCACTTCCTGCAGAAACACCAGATCGGCCGAGGTGCTGCGTACCGCTTCACGCAGTTCCGGAAGGATGAAACGTCGATTGAGCGCGGTGAAACCCTTGTGCGTATTGACCGTCAGCACCCGCAGGCGATGGATGGCGGACGGGGTCGAGGTCTGTGCGTCGACGGCATGACGCTTCGGATCACTGGACACGTTCACTCCTCTGAATCATGACTGCCTGTTCATGCGACTGATCCGGACGCGGGCAGTTCACTTTGAGTGGCTGCCCGCGCCCGACGGATCATCAGTCGACGAAGACGATTTCGTAAGGCAGGCGCATGCGTTCCAGAATCGACTTGGGCAGCAGCGGTGCGATACCGATCGCCGGTTCGCCAATGAGCTGGCTGGCGTAGGCATGGGTGGCGTGGCTCTTGCGCGCGACGGTCCAGGTATCGAGTCGCAGTTTGCGTGCGCGATGCCACGGTATCTGAGCCTGGTCCCGCTCCGGCCAGTGCCAGGCCCAGACCGGCACGTCGTGAAAAGTGGCGCCGACCTGTCTTGCGGCTTTGGCGCTGGCCCGGCCGACCGCTTCATGATCGGCGGTGCCGTCCTGGCACCAGGTGCTGAAGACCACGTCGCCGGGGCGCAGGTAGCGGGCGATGAACTCGGTCAGTTGGGTTTCCTGGTCGAGCAGGGCATTGTCGGTGAAACCGCCGCGTACCCATTTCAGGCTGTGCATCGGCATGCCCAGACGGCGCAGGGCTTCGACGCTTTCCTGCGGGCGGAACACGCTCAGGCGTTTTTCCGACCACTGACGCGAGCCCGGATGACTGGCGCTGCCATCGGTGATCGACAGCAGTTGCAAGGGATGCCCGAGGCTGGAAAGCAGTTGCAGCAGGCCGCCGCAGGTCACCACCTCATCGCCGGGGTGCGGGGCGATGACCACGGCGCGAACGCCGGGTGGCACCAAAGTGTGAGTATTGATGACGGGAATGTTGTCGAGCTGCGGGGCGCTGTTCCAGATCTGCGCCGGCAGGCCGCTCTCGCTGAGGGATAACGATTTCATCAGTGATACGTCCTTGTTGAGTCTCGCCCTCAGTCGTACAAGCGCTGGTCATTCCAGGCGTGTTCGACCCGTGAAGGCTGGTGGAAAGCCCTGCAGCGCTCCGAACCCTGGATTGCTGCGCAGCAGAGTATTGCTCAAGACGGGCGGTTCGTCGCGTCACAGATCAACCTGATCCGCTTTTTTTTATTCAGTCTGTGCCAACTGTCGCAGATAGTCGCCAAAACCGCCCCGTGCGCGACTGTCCAGACGGGCGCTGGTGATGACTTGCGGACGATGGCTCCAGGCGATGCTGGCTCCTGAACGCTCGAGTTGACGCACCAGCTGCACGTCCTCATCTCGGGGCAACGGCTCGAAGCCGCCGGCGCGGACATAGGCTTGCGCGCTGACACCCAGATTGGCGCCATGGATGTGCCGGTGGCCATCGCAGGCCCGGTAATCACGGTGATAGCGAATCTGTGCCGCCTCATCGAACCCGTCTTGCCAGCGGTCAACGGTCACCGTGCCGCACACCGCATCGGTGCCCAGCCCCAGCTGTGCCACCAACCAATCCTCGGCGACGCGGCTGTCGGCGTCCGAGCAGGAAATCCAGCGCGCACCGCGCTCAAGCAGGTGTTGTGCGCCAACGGCACGGGCCTGACCGACATTGCGCGCTTCGATGCTCAATGCTTGCACCGGGTATTGGCTGACGATGTGTGCCGAGCGATCGGTACAACTGTCGAGCACTACGAGGATTTCCACCGGTTCACCGGCCAGCAGGGAGTTTTCGGCGGCTCGCAAGGCCGCGCGCAGGCATTCATCGAGCCATTGCTCTTCGTTGTGCGCAGGAATCAGGATGCCGATCATCGCAACCCCTCCAGCGCGGCCACCGAACGGGGTTCGCGGCTCCAGACTTCCAGCAGAAAGTCCGCTTCCTGATGCAGAACCAGTCGCGGCAGGTGCAACTGTTCGTGAATCAGGTCGTGGACTTGTCGCGCATTGAGCGGGCAACCTTCGATGGGCGGGCGCCAGTGACAGGCCAGCAGTTGCCCGTCCGCCGTCAATGAATCGCTGATGCGCCGGATGACTTCCGTCAGATCCTGCCGGTCGAGGTAGTAGCCGATTTCGCTAAATACAATCAGGTCGAATTTTTCCTCAGGCCAGTCGCTCGGCAAGCGTCCGTGCCGTACCTCGGCGTGGTCAAACAGGCTCAGCCGAGTACGCGCCAGATCGGCAGCGGCGGCGCTGGTGTCGCAGCACAACAGCCGATCGCAGCGCCCGGCCAGCGCCGCACTCAGTTCACCATTGGCGCACCCCGGTTCGAAGATGGCCCGATAGTGCGGACGGGGCAGGGCTGCCAGCGTCACGAGGCGTTTGCGTTGTTCGTACCAGCGCTGGCGAAATCCCCAGGGGTCGTTGTTGCCCGTGAACAGGCCTTCGAAGTAGCGGTCCTCGACACTCATAGAAAGACCACCTCGAACGGTTGCAGCAATCGATCGATGACATAGGGCGCGAGCACCGGAGCGAGTCCGGCTTGCGGATCGCCTTCCAGCTGGCTGGCGAACGCATGCACCGCGTGGCGTTTGCGCGCGACCTGTGCGGGGCTGAGCAAAATCTTGCGCGCCCGCTCCCACGGCACGACGGCGTCTTCGGGGGTTGCCCAGTGCCAGGTCCAGACCGGCAGTTCGTGGCAGATCGCGCCCACGCGCCGGGCCGCCTCGACACTGGCACGGCCGACAGCTTCGTGGTCGCTGTGGCCGTCTTCGCGCCAGGTGGTGAAGATCACATCGTCGGGATGCAGGTAGCGGGTCAGGTATTCGCACAGCATCGACTCGCTCGCGGCGACCTGGGTGTCGGGGAAGCCGCCGCGCAGCCATTGCAACTGGTGCATGGGCAGGCCGAGACGGCGCAGGGCTTCGGCGGACTCCTGCGGGCGCACCACGCTCAGGCGCTCCACCGGCCAGCGATCCGATCCCGGATGACTGGCGCTGCCATCGGTGACCGAGATCAATTGCAGGGTTCGGCCCGCCGCCGCGAGCCGTTGCAGCAGTCCGCCGCAACCGAGCACTTCATCATCCGGATGCGGCGCGATCACCACCGCCCGCGACCCCGGCGGTACCAGCTCGAGAATGTCGATGCTGTCGACCGCCGCCAGATGACGTGAGCCCTGCCATTCGTGCAGGGAGGTTCCCTCGCCGACGATCGGATTGCGCTTCATAAGGCCCAACCCTCGCGCGGTTGCTGAGCGATCAGTTGGCCCAATGCCGCCAGATCACGTTCGGCGTGGCTCTGGCGCAGATACACCGGCAAGTCCGCCGCCAGGCGGGCAAAGTGTGGATCCTTGCAGAACGGCCCGGCGCCGAGTGCCCGACCGGTCTCGCGAATGACCTGTTCGGCGGCATCCTCGACCACGGCGCGCACGCGACGGGCCAGCAACTCGGCGTTGCGGTGAGGATTGCTGTCGATGTTCAGGGCACTGACCCGCAGCACCTCAGCGGCACCGTGCAAGGCGCTGTCGACGGCGCCGAGACTGGCCAGCGCGTGGGGTTCTTCACGTCGCGCACATTGCTGGCGCAAGCGCTCGCCGATCTCCCTCGCGGCGCCGTACCAGCACGCGGCGATCCCGATCCCGCCGTGCCAGAAACCCGGACGTTGCAGATAGTCGCCAGGGTCGCCGATCGCCTGGGCCTCGACATCGTCGAACAGCACTTCGACGCTGCCGGTGGCCGCCATACTGACCGCTTGCCAGCCCTGATCGGTCACGGTCACACCCGGTTGATCGAGGGCCACGGCCACCAGTTGCTGACGATCGTCCTCATCCCACGCGGTGAGCAGGGCGTGACTGAGCACCGCCGCGCCGGAGCACCAGGCCTTGCACCCGTTCAACCGCACCATTTGTCCCGAACGGCTGACCCGAACCCGCGCCTGCGGTGGTTCGGCCGCCCACATGCCCCATGTGCTGCCGGGCGTCGGCGAGCCACCCAGTTGCTCGATGATCGCCAACGCGTCGGTATGGCCTTCGTAGAGTTTGCACAGCCCCAGATCATGCCCGCCGACCTCGGACAGTCGTTGCCAGCGCTCCAGCGTGCGGCCGCTGCCGGGCAGTGGCAGACGGTCGAGACCGGCCTCGACCATTTCCCGCAGACACAGCCCGAGAGCGGTGGTATCGCGGTAATCCGGCGCGTGCCGTGAGAGATAGCCGGGCAAGTCCATGTCAGTCCTCTTCTTCGCGTTGCAGTTCAAACAGCAGCAGCGAACGCCCGGTGACCGAATACTCGTGACCGAACGTGAAGCGCTCCTGACCCCGGATCGATGGTTGGTTGGTGTCGATCATGCAGGTCCAGAAGCTGCCTTCAGGCACTTCCGGCAAGGTGAAGTTGACGATGTCGTGATGGGCGTTGAACACCAGCAGCAACGTGGCGTCGGCGCCCTTGCGGCGGATCCCGGTTTCCTGCGCGCGACCGTCGAGCAACATACCCATGCAGCGGTTATGCGCGTCATGCCAGTGTTCGGTGGTCATCTCCGTGGCATCCGGCGCGAGCCAGGTCACGTCCTTGACGCCGATGTCCTCGTTGTATTCGCCCACCAGAAAACGCCCGCGTCGCAGGATCGGGTAGGCCAGGCGCAACTTGATCAGGCGTTTGACGAATTTCAGCAGCGCCTTGCCGTCCTCGCTCAGGTCCCAGTTGACCCAGCCGATTTCGCTGTCCTGGCAATAGGCATTGTTGTTGCCGTCCTGGGTGCGGGCGAATTCGTCGCCGGCCACCAGCATCGGCGTGCCCTGGGACAGCAGCAAGGTGGCGAAGAAGTTGCGCATCTGCCGGTGGCGCAGCGCATTGATTTCCGGATCGTCGGTGGGGCCTTCGACGCCGTGGTTCCATGACAGGTTGTTGTTACTGCCGTCCTGATTGTTTTCGTCGTTGGCCTCATTGTGCTTGTCGTTGTAGGAGACCAGATCGTTGAGGGTAAAACCGTCGTGGGCAGTGACGAAATTCACCGACGAATAAGGCCGGCGGCCGCGCTGGTTAAACATTTCCCCGGAGGCGGTCATGCGACTGGCGAAGTCGGCGAGCTGGCCGTCGTCGCCTTTCCAGAACGCGCGTACGGTGTCGCGGAACTTGTCGTTCCACTCGACCCAGCCCGGCGGGAAGTTGCCGACCTGATAACCGCCGGGGCCACAGTCCCAAGGCTCGGCGATCATTTTCACCTGGCGCAGTACCGGGTCCTGGCGGCAAGCGACAAGGAAACTGTGGCGCTCGTCGAAACCGTCGTGATAACGGCCGAGGATGGTCGCCAGGTCGAAACGGAAGCCGTCGACGTGCATTTCGCTGGCCCAATAGCGCAGCGAGTCGGTGACCATTTGCAGCACGCACGGGTGGCTCAGATCGAGGGTGTTGCCGGTGCCGGAATCGTTGATGTAGAAGCGCTTGTCGTCCGGCATCAAGCGGTAGTACGAGGCATTGTCGATCCCGCGCATCGACAGGGTCGGGCCTTGCTCGTTGCCTTCGGCGGTGTGGTTGTAGACCACGTCGAGAATCACTTCGAGATTGGCATCGTGCAGGTGCGCGACCATTTCCTTGAACTCGGCAATCTTGCCGCTGGCCAGGTAGCGCGGGTCCGGAGCGAAGAACGCGATGCTGTTGTAGCCCCAGTAATTGGTCATGCCTTTGTGCAACAGATGCTGATCGTTAACGAAGGCGTGGATCGGTAGCAGCTCGACGGTCGACACACCCAGTTTGCAGATGTGTTCAAGCACATCTTCGACCATCAGCCCGGCAAACGTCCCGCGCACGTTCTCCGGCACGGAAGGGTGGCGCATGCTGATGCCGCGCACGTGGGTCTCGTAAATGATGGTCTTGTCCCACGGCACGCTGACGCGATGGTCGTGGCCCCAGGTGTGTGCCGGGTCGATGACTTTGCACTTGGGGACGAAGGGGGCGCTGTCGCGCTCGTCGAAACTGAGGTCGGCGTCCGGGTGACCGATGGTGTAGCCGAACAGCGCCTCTGACCATTTCAACTCGCCGACCAGTTGTTTGGCGTACGGATCGATCAGCAATTTGTTGTGGTTGAAGCGGTGGCCGTTGGCCGGGTCGTACGGGCCGTAGACCCGGTAACCGTAAATCAACCCGGGATGCGCATCGGGCAGATAGCCGTGGTAGATCTCGTCGGTGTATTCCGGGAGTTCGATGCGTTCGAGCTCGACTTCGCCGGCATCGTCGAAAATGCACAGCTCAACCTTGGTGGCGTTGGCGGAAAACAGCGCGAAGTTGACCCCCAGACCATCCCAGGTCGCACCGAGCGGGAAGGGCAAGCCTTCACGGATGCGCGAGGGTTCGGCGTGCGCGGCGGGCTCGGCTTTCTTTGGACGGGTCATAGGTGCTCCTGCAAAAAATCGGGGGTGGGTATTTTTTCGAGGACGAGTGCGCCCTCGGTGGCGAGCGAACCCGCCACACGGTCATTCAATTCAATGGTTGGGGACGCGTCAGACCGCTGGCGGCTTGCGCGGTGCGCGAGGTTTTTTCTCTGAGGCTTTTTCGCCCGGGGGAATAACTTTGGCGGCACTGGCTGGCTTGGCCTTGGCCGCGGTCGCTTTGGGTTTGGCTACGGGCGCCTTGCCGTCGGCGGCTTTGCTGGTGGCGGTCTTGCCGGCGGTTTTACTGCCGGCAGCCTTGGGCGATTTCTTCGGTGCCAGCGCTTCGGCTTCGGCCAGTTTGCGCGCCATCTCCCAGTGGCGGGCTTCCTGGCCTTCGGGTTTTCCTTCTGATTCCCAGATCTGATAGGCGAATTCGCGGATGCGTTTATCGTCGGTACTCATCGCAATGCTCCTGAACTGAACTCATGCTGCTAGACGTGTTGAATAAGCAGATTGACCGGGAAATCCCCCAGCGCGGCGCTGACGTGCAGCTCCCTGTTTTTTGTGACTGCGCTGCTTGAAAAAAGTCCCTTCAGATTTTCGTCAGAGGCGTCGAACGGTAAAACCACCCGCGTATCGCCCCAGCGCAGCGCATCGACCTTCGGTATGGCACTGTTTTCCAGCAGTGTTGCGCAACGGATCGGCACGACTACGATGACCCGTTGTCCCCCATGCTCGCGGGCAAACGCGAGCACGTTGTGCGCCTGGCTGCCCAGTACCTCGAGGGCCTGGTACGAACCGCGGCGGAACAATTCGCTGTGTTCGGTGCGCAACTGCAGCACCTGAGCGATCAAGGCCTGCTTGATTCGCCCGTCACGCCAACCCGATAACAGGTCCTGGGCGGGCGTCGCCTTCAGGGTCTGTTCGCGCAGGCCGTAGTCCACCGGCCGGCGGTTGTCGGGATCGACCAGACTGAAATCCCAATACTCGTTGCCCTGATACAGATCCGGCACCCCCGGCACCGTCATGCGCAGCAAGGTTTGCGCCAGCCCGTTAAGGGCGCCGGCCGCGGCGATGCTGTTGACGGTCTTGGCCAGCGCCCCGCGCAGCAGTTCGCCCTCGGGGGCCAGCAGCAATTGTTCGGTGAACGCTTGGGCTGCGTTTTCGTAAGCCTCGTTCGGCGCACTCCAGCTGCTTTGCAGCTTGGCTTCGCGCAGGGCTTTCTGCTGCCACTGCCAAACACGCTTGGCGTAGTCGGCGAAACCGGCCTGATCGTCGTCGCGCAGGTCCAGCGGCCAACTGCCGAGCAGCGCCTGATAGAGGATCAATTCGTCTGCCGACGACGGCAGTTGATCGTCATGGCGCAGCGGCCGGGCGAGGGCGCGCCACAACTCGACCTGTTCGGCGTACCAGTGGCTGCGTTCGCTGAGCACGGCCAGCCGCGCGCGGGTGTCTTCGCCGCGTTTGTGATCGTGGGTGGCGGTGGCCAGCAGGTTGTCCGGGAAGCTCGCCAGCCGTTGCTGGTTCACCGCGTGAAAGTCGCTGACCGGCGCGCTGAACTGTTCGGTGTTGTAGCCGACGTCATTGCGCGACAGCAGCACCGCCGAGCGATACAGCGCGGTGTCTTCCACCGCTTTGGCGGCAGCTGGCGAGGTGAGTTGCTGAAAGCGCACGCAGGCGTGTTTCAGAATCTTGCGCGAACGGCCACGGGGCTTGCGTCGCCACGGCTGGCCGCCGAGCCAGCCGGCTACGGAGTCCAGCACTGGCCAATCGGCTTCGCTCAATGCCTGCCGCGCCCCATCCATGGCCTGTTGGAAAAACACCTCGTCCCGCGCGGAGCGGCCCATCGGAGTGATGTAAGTGCGATAGACCGGGAAGTGCACGATCAGCGCCTGCAACACCCGGCGGATCGAGCCGAGCGTGAGGTCGCGGGTCATCAGGTCATCGCGCGCCACTTGCAGCAGGGCCTGGGCGACGCTTTCGCAATCGCTGGCCAGCGAACCGTTGAGGATCTGCTGGCGCGCCAGTTGCGCCTCTTCGATAAACGCAGAGGGACGTTCGGTGCGACGTTTCCACAAATCGCCCAGCACATGTTCGCCGTCCGGGTCGTGTTGCAGCAGCGACAACTGATTCATGAATTCGTAACCGGTGCTGCCGTCCACGGACCAGTCGGTGGGCAGGGTTTCACCGTCGCCAAGAATCTTCTCGACGTAGATCGGCAAGTGTCGGCCCGGTGCCAGGTGGTCGAGGCGCCGGCGCAGTTTGCGGCAGTAACTGCGCGGATCGGCGAGGCCGTCGATGTGGTCGATGCGCAGGCCGTCGATCAGGCCTTCGCCGATCAACTGGAAAATCTTGCCGTGGGTGGCCTCGAACACCGCCGGACGCTCGACGCGCAAACCGCCAAGTTCGTTGATGTCGAAGAAGCGCCGCCAGTTGATGTCATCCGCCGCCGTGCGCCAGCTCGCCAGACGATAGCTTTGCCGCTCGAGCAATTGGTGCAGGCGCTGAAACCCGTCTTCGGTCTTCGAATCGTAGCGGGTCAGGTTGCGCTGGATGGCCTGCAGAACGTCGGGGTCGCTGGCCAGTTGCTGAAGTTCTTCCTTGAGCGGGAGGGCCAGCGAGCGGGCGTCGATCTGATAACTGAGCGCGCTGAAACGGTCGGCGAGGGCTTTGAGCGCTTCGTTCGAGGTGTCATCGGCTTTGAGCAGTTCGCCGTAATCGCCGGGGCAGATCGGGAAGTGGTGTTCGTAGTGCTCGACATGGAAGGTACCGCTCTCGGCGTTGAACACCAGTGGCAGGGTCGCGTCCTGTAGCGCGACGCCGTAATCGCTGCCAAGAAACGGCAGCAGCAACTGGCCTTCCATCAAGGGGTCCGGCGAGTGCCACTGAATATCGAAGAATTCGCCGTAGGGGCTGAGCCGTCCCCATTCCAGCAGATCGAGCCACCACGGGTTGTCGCCGCCACCGACCGCCATGTGATTGGAGACGATGTCGAGGATCAGCCCCATGCCATGCTCGCGCAGGCTGGCGACCAGGCGACGCAAGGCCGGCTCGCCGCCGAGTTCCGGATTGACGCGGGTCGGGTCGACCACATCGTAGCCGTGCATCGAGCCCGCGCGGGCGGCGAGCAACGGCGAGGCATAAATGTGGCTGATGCCGAGCCGGGCGAAGTACGGCACCAGCGGCACTGCTTGATCAAGGGTAAAGCCGCGATGAAACTGCAGGCGGACCGTGGCCCGCGGTGTCTGGATAGGCAATGTACTCATCGGTCACGCTCGGCTGCCTGAAGACGCGCGCAAGCCAACAGTTCCAGGCGTCTCGCGGCGTCGACGCCGTCAAGCAGCGCTTCACTGGTGCCGGGCAGGCGACGCGACCAGTTGGGGTGGGTGTCGATGGTGCCGGGCAGGTTGGCCTGTTCGTCGAGGCCCAACGCATCTTCCAGTGGCAGCAGCACCAACGGCGCTCGGGTGTGGCCGAGGAAACGTACAGCGGCGTCGACCACCTGATCGGCCTCGTGGGATTCCTCGCGAAAGTTTTGCGGATCCTGGCTCAGTGCACCGCGCAAGCCCTCGCGCTCGCGTTCGCGATAACGGCGCCAATCGATTTCGCCATTGGCATCGATGAGCCCGAGCCGCGCGTTCCAGTCGATGTCGCGACCATGCCACCAGCCATTGAGTGTCGGTAGATCATGGGTGCTGGTGGTCGCGAGAGCGTTGTCCGGCCAGTCGAGTATCGGCTTGAAAAAAGTGTTGTCCTGTTCGAACAACAGCACGCGCATGCCGAGCATGGCGCGGGCGATGAGTTTTTCCCGCAGGCCATCGGGCACGGTGCCGAGGTCTTCACCGAGCACGATCGCTTGATGGCGATGGGACTCGAGGGTCAGCAGACGCAGCAGATCGTCCACCGGGTAATACAGGTAGGCGCCGTCCGCCGGGGCTGCACCGTTGGGGATCACCCATAACCGTTGCAGACCCATGACATGGTCGATGCGCAGCCCGCCGGCATGGGCGAAGTTGGCGCGCAGCATGTCGATGAACGCGCGAAAACCGTTGCGCACCAGACCTTCCGGGGAAAACGCGGAAATGCCCCAGCCCTGTCCGGATCGATTGAGAATGTCCGGTGGCGCGCCGACGGTCAGCGAGGCCAGCAGTTCATCCTGAAAACTCCAGGCCTGGCTGCCGGCACCGTCGGCACCCACCGCCAGGTCGGCGATCAGGCCGATGCCCATGCCGGCGCTGCGGGCGGCGGTCTGGGCGCGTTCCAGGCAGCGGTGGATCAGCCATTGGCAGAATGCGAAGTAGCTGATGCGCTCGGCGTATTCCTCGGCAAACGCGCCGAGGGCAGCGCCGCGCGGGTCCTGCCAGTGTTCCGGCCATTGGCGCCAGTCGAGGCTTTCGCCATGGGCGGCGCGCATTTCCTGGATGGCTTCGAAGCGGCAATGGTTTTCCAGCGCTTCGCCACCGGCATCGCGGAAGCTGGAGAAGTCTGCATGTAACGGGTGTTCGCCACTGATGAAACCGTCGTACAAGGCTTGCAGCAGTTTCAGTTTGGCCTCGGCGGCTTTTGGCCAGTCGATCAGTTTCAGGTTTTCCAGTTGTTCGAACTGATCGGTCAGGCCGGCTGCGGCAATCGCATCGCGCAGCGCGCGCTCGCCAAGAATTGCGCCGGGCGCGGCGTACAGCGCATTGAGAAACAGCCGACTGGACGGCGAGTAGGGGCTATAGCGCCCGGTGTCGGCGCTGAACATCGCATGCAGCGGGCTGATCGCCAGCGCATCGGCACCACGCTCACCGGCCACCCGGGCCAGTTCTTCCAGGGCCTGGGTGTCGCCGAAGCCGCCATCGCCGGGGCGGCGCAAGCCATAAAGCTGCACGCTCAGGCCCCACACGCGGGGGATCGGACTGTCCACCGCGTCTCCGACGCTGAAGCAGCGTTCCGGTGCCACGGCGAGAGTGAATTGTTGATCGGCGATGTGCACTTGCTGGTAGCCGACCGGAATCTCGCCCGGCAACACGGCCTTGGCGTCCAGCTTGAGGCTCAGGCGCGAGCCGTCTTCAAGGTGAATCTCGCAAGGGGTTTCGGGTTGGAAATAGCGGGCCAGATCCAGGCCAACGCCGACGTCTGCGGTGAGCAGTGGAGGCAGATGGCGGTTTTCCTGTACTTGTTGCAGTTCGAGCAGGCTGGCGTCGATTTCCTGGGCCGTTCCGGCCGGGTGACCGAGGCCGGTCAAAACATTGCGCAGCACCGCCGGGGCGACTTTTTGCTGGCGGCCATTGGCGTCGATCCAGTCGACGGCAAGGCCGGCCCGGCTGGCGAGAATTTCCAGTTGCGCATCGCTCATAGGCGCTCTCCATCCAAGGGTGGCAAAGGGGTTGCGGCCGTGAGGCTGACGAGCGCGCAATACGGGGGCAGTTGCCCCTCATCCGTCAGACCTGCGGTGGCGGGCTGGCGGAACAGCCACACCGGTTCGGTCTGTGGAAGGTTGACCACTGGCGTGTCGCCGAGGTTCAGGTCGATTCGCAGCTCGCTGCCATCGCCCAGCCGCCAGCGTGCGCTGACGGCGCCAAGGCCCAGTACGTGGGCGCCGAGCGCCTGCGTACCGGGTAAATGCGCAATGATGTGCTGGTGGCGCAACTGCAACAGTTGCCGATACAGCGCCAGTGTCGCCTGCTGTGCCGGCGTACCGCTGCCGGTCAGGCGCGGTTGCGAGGCATGGAAAGTCTGCGCGGCGTTGGGATCGGGAATCTGCTCCCGTCGCTGTGGGTCGGCGAAGGCGCTGAACGCTGCAAATTCGTTGCGTCGGCCTTCGCGCACGAGCTTGGCCAATTCGCCGTGATGGCTGGTGAAGAACAGGAACGGTTGTTCGGCAGCGTATTCGTCGCCCATGAACATCAGCGGAATCATCGGCGATAGCAGCAACAGCACCGTGGCGGCTTGAAGCGCGCGCGGGTCGGCCAATTGATGCAGGCGTTCGCCAAAGGCGCGGTTGCCGATCTGGTCATGGTTCTGCAGGAACAGCACGAACGCGGTGGAGGGCAGATGCTCGCTGGGCTCGCCACGGGGCGTGCCATGTCGGGTGGTATGCCCCTGAAACACGAAGCCCTGGCTCAAACAGCGGGCCAGTTGTTCGGTGGGTTGCTCGGCGTAGTCGGCGTAATAGGCGTCGGTCTCGCCGGTCAGCAGCACATGCAAAGCGTTGTGGCCGTCATCGTTCCACTGAGCATCGTAGGCGTCTTCCAGCAGGCTGGCCTGATTGTGTTCATTCTCCACGGTCAGCCAGACGTGGCGGGTCGGGTCAATCTGCTGACGTACGCGCCGGGCGAGTTCCTGAAGGAAATCCGGGTCCTCGATGGCGTGCACCGCGTCCAGGCGCAGGCCGTCGAAACGGTATTCCAGCAGCCACATCAATGCGTTTTCGATGAAGAAGTCCCGCACTTCGCGACGACGAAAATCGATGGCCGCGCCCCACGGCGTATGTTTGTCTTCGCGAAAAAAGCCTTTGGCGTAGCGATGCAGATAATTGCCGTCGGGACCGAAATGGTTGTAAACCACGTCGAGAATCACCGCCAGGCCATAACCGTGGGCGCTGTCGATCAGGTGTTTGAGTTGTTCCGGCGTGCCGTAACTCGCTTGCGGCGCGTAATGCAGCACACCGTCGTAGCCCCAGTTGCGATCACCGGGAAATTGCGCAATCGGCATCAGTTCAATGGCCGTGATGCCGAGCCCGGCCAGACGCGCCAGATGCTGCTCGACTTCGGCAAACCCGCCGAGTGCACCGACATGCAGTTCGTAGATCACCGCCTCATTCCACGGCCTGCCGTGCCAGGTGGTGTTGCGCCAGGAATAAAGATGAGGATCGACCACCACGCTGTGACGGTCGAGGTCTCCGTCCTGCGCCCTGGAGGCGGGGTCGGGCACCTCCAGTTCCCCATCGATATTGAAACGGTAGCGGCTGCCGGCCGGGCAACGGCTCTTGATCACGAACCAGCCATCGCCTTGAGGCAGCATGGGCAGGGACTGACCGTCTTCCAGCTCGACGCTGACGTAAAACGCATCCGGCGCCCACAACGCGAACTGTGTGTGGTCGGCATCCAGCATGATCGCGCCGTGTGGCCAGCTTTCAGGTGTCCGTGACGCCATCGTTGAAACCTCCCTGGTTATTTGTGGTGCGTTTTGCCCAGCGCCTTGGTCACCAGTTGTTCGTAGAGTTCGGCGTAGGGTTCGACGGCTTTGCACCAGTTGAACGGCGCGGCCATCGCCCGGCAGCGCATCGCGTGCAGCAGTTCCGGGAAAGCAAACACCTTGAACGCGCGGCTCAGGGCTTCGCGGTAGCTGTCCGGTGTCGATTCGTTGAAGAGGAAACCGGTGACGCCGTTTTCGATGGTGTCGGCCAGCCCGCCGGTATTGCGTGCCACCGGCAGCGAGCCGAAACGCTGGGCGTACATCTGGCTCAGGCCGCAAGGCTCGTAACGCGATGGCATCAGCAGGAAATCGCTGCCGGCAAACATGCGCCGGGCGTCGGTTTCATTGAAGCCGATGCGCACGCCGATCTGGCCGGGGAAACGCAGCGCCAGCTCGCGCATGGCCTGTTCTTCTTCCGGTTCGCCACGACCGATGATCGCGATCTGGCCACCATTCTGGACGATGTATTCCGACACCGCTTCGGTCAGGTCCAGGCCTTTTTGATAGACCAGACGCGAAACCACGGCAAACAGCGGGCCTTCGGAGTCATGCAGACCGAACAGTTCGCGCACGTGGGCGGCGTTGATTGCCTTGCCTTCCCAGTCGCCGATGGCGAACGGCGCGAACAGGTGCGGATCGGTGGCGGCGTCCCAGCTTTCATCGATGCCGTTGGGGATGCCGCTGAGCAAACCTTGCTGGGTCTTGGCGGCGAGAAAGCCGTCCAGACCACAGCCGAAATCCGGGGTGGTGATTTCTTGCGCATAGGTCGCGCTGACCGTGGTGATGTGGCTCGAATAGGCCATGCCGGCCTTGAGGAACGACATCTTGCCGTAGAACTCCATGCCTTCCTGTTGCAGGGCATGGGCAGGAATCCCGAGTTCCGGGCACGAGCCCAGACTGGTCACGCCTTGATAGGCGAGGTTGTGAATGGTGAACAGAGTCGGCGTGCGCTGCCCGCGCCAGTGCATGTAGGCAGGCGCCAGCCCGGCCGGCCAGTCGTGGGCGTGCACCAGATCCGGGCACCAGTGGATTTGGGCGAGGTTGGCGGCGATGTCGGCAGCTGCCAGGCCCAGACGGGCGAAGCGAATGTGGTTGTCCGGCCAGTCGCGACCGTTGTTGGCGCCATAAGGGCCGCCGTCGCGGGCATAGAGTTCAGGGCAGATCAGCACATAAATCACCAGACCATCGGGCATGTCCATGCGCCCGATCTTGCAGGGCGGCAGTGCGGCGTGGCCACCCAGTTCGCCGATGATATGGATCGGATTCTCGCTGTTCATCACTTGCGGGTAACCGGGGATCAACACCCGGACGTCATGCAGATGCGCCATGGCGCGGGGCAGGGCGGCAGAAACGTCTCCCAGACCACCGGTCTTCACCAGATCGGCGATTTCCGAGGTCACGAACAACACTTTCTTCTTGTTGGGGTTCTGACTGGCCACTGGCGTCAGTGTCTTGGTGCCCGGGACGTTGATCGACCGGCTGCCGGGAACGCTTACGGTGCTCGATTCACCCATCGGCTGATGAGCCCGTTCTCCCTGAATTTCCAATGCCGCACTGATCATATGAATCTCCCGTTTTGTTTGATCTGATTCTTGTCTTGAACAAGCGATGTCCATGGCCAAGTCCTGTGGCCGGGCGCAAACGCGCCACGCATCGGTGAGCAAACGCTACCCAACACGCGCAAGCAGAATGGGTGAAGAGGCCGTTGCAAGGAACGAACCAAACGCTTTGGCCCAGTTGTTCAGATGACCCGGTGCGATCAGCAAAAGTTTCGATTAATTTTCGGCTTTGTGACCGCTCGGTTTAGCTCCGCGAAAACCAGTCTAGGTCAGATCCTAGAGCGGGCCAGGGCAATCGGATGAATTGTTCGACAATCGGTGGGAGGACCTCGAATCTTGCGGGCTGCACGGTGTAACGCACCGACGAAGTGCATGTTTGCCCGTACGAGTGGATCACAACAGTGACTTGTTGGTCGCGATTTAGAGCGCTTCGTGTGGGCGGCTGCACTGTTGCGGTGCGCAGTTTGTTGCCGTGTAGTTCATTTTTCAGAGACGCATCCTACAAGAAGCCTGGAAATATCTGACTGCGCCTGAGCGCGAAGCCCAGCAAAGTCCTGTGTTTGGATATCACCAGGACCTGTGAATGTTTATCGTCGCTCACTCAGTCACCATCAGGTTCGTCACCGGGGTGGCGCGCCCATGACCCATCCCGCCATCCTCGACGCTGCCGCCGCCTCGAAAGCCCCCATCGTTGCGCCCGCAGCTTGCCCGCTGCAACAAACCCATGTG